>JBARRP010000322.1:0-14219 GCA_049644285.1 Candidatus Acidiferrales bacterium
AGTAAGCGTCAATCGCAGACCGTCTTGACGATCTGGTTGACCGAAATCCTGTCTGGATTTTTTCGCCGGTCAGCTAGGTCAAGTCGGGTAGCTCATCCCGCGAGATCAGGAGATGGATTGATCGGGCCTGCCCGGGCGTTCGCGCGATGAGTCCGCGCGCTTCGAGTGTCAAGACCATCTGATGTACGGCTGGCGGAGAAACTAGAAAGTACTGCTGCATTTCGGCCTCTGAGGGCGAACATCCGTGGATTTTGCTGTAGTAATGGATGAAGGCCAGGTACTGGCCCTGTTTATCCGTATATGTTTTCTTCATAGCCACTACAGAACGTCTGGAACTGGAACTGGTCGTCTGGCAGCGAAGGGATGTCTGATGTTAGGGCCGGTGAAAGCCTGCCTGGTTCACTTCGTCGGTGAACACGTCTTCTGTCTGGGCTCGAGCGGTGGCCAGATCCAACCGAGTCAGTAACTGGGCTAGTGTTTCCCCTTTTCGCCGTACCAGCATCGCCAACGCTTTCATTCAGGCGGCCTCGGGTGTGGCGGGTAGTATCCTTGAGGCGACATGCCAAGGCAGCAATTCCTCGATGCGGTTGATCGGGTGATCAGCAATGCGCGAGAGGACATCACGGAGATACTTCTCCGGATTGATTCCGTTGAGTTTGGCTGTTCCAATCAGACTGTAGATCGCAGCGGCTCGTTCGCCGCCAGCATCGGAACCTGCAAACAAGTAGTTCTTTCTGCCTAAAACCACAGCGCGTAATGCGCGCTCGGCAGCGTTGTTGTCTATCTCCAGGCGCCCATCGTCACAGTAGAGTTCCAGCGCCTTCCACTGTCCGAGGGCGTAGCGAACCGCGACGGCCGTATCGGATTTTCTCGATAGCTTGCCCAACGTTTCTTCCAGCCATTGCTTCAGTGAATCGAGCAGCGGCCGACTCCGCAGGTTACGAACCTCTCGCCGCTGTTCGGGTAACCGCCCCCGGATTTCCTTCTCGATGGCATAGAGTTTGGCGATGCGTTCGAGCGCTTCGGTGGCCACAGCAGATTTGTGGGCCACCACCAGATCGTAAAATCTCCTTCTCACGTGGGCCATGCAGCCGGCTTCCCGAACACGTCCCGTCTCATAAACCGAGTTGTAGCCGGCATACGCATCCGCCTGCAGCGTGCCGGTGAACGTGCTCAAGTGCGCTTGGGGGTGCTCGCCCTTGCGATCGGGTGTGTAGGCGAACCACACCGCCGGAGGTGACTCATCTCCGGCCGGCCGATCGTCTCGCACATAGGTCCATAGCCGTCCGGTCTTGGTCTTGCCGTTGCCCGGCGCCAGCACGGGAACCGGCGTATCGTCCGCGTGTAGCTTCTGCGCCGCCAGGACGTGGCGCCGCAGCGCTCCCACCAACGGCTCCAGTAGCTGGCTCGTTCCTCCGACCCAGGCCGCCATCGTGGAACGGTCTAGCTCCACGCCTTCGCGAGCATAGATCTCTTCCTGCCGGTACAAGGGCAAGTGGTCACTATATTTGGAGACCAGGACGTGAGCCAACAGTCCCGGCCCAGCCATACCGCGCGCGATGGGACGGCTCGGCGCTTCGGCTTGCACGATTTTGTCGCAACCCGCGCAGGCCAGCTTGGGCCGAATCTGCCGGATCACTTTGAAGTGTTCCGGCACGTACTCCAGAATTTCCGAAACATCCTCACCGAGCGACTTCAGTCTGCCACCGCAGTCTGGACACGCTTCCCGCTTCGGCAGGATCTTCCGTTCTTCCCGCGGCAGGTGTGCCGGCAGTGGCCGTCGCACCGGTTTCACGGCAGGCACCGCGGCCTCGCTTGTTTTTGCGCTTGGGGGAGAAGCCTCTCTCTCCCCCCGGCTCGCTTCCAGCTCATCGAGCTTCAGTTCCAGCTGCTCGATCTGCCAATCCAGCTTCTCCGACTTACGCCCGAACTGCATGCGGCGGAGTTTCGCGATCAGCAGTTTTAATTGCTCAATCTCGCTGTCACGAGAAGCGAGTTGCTCCTCTGTGCAGAGGAGCTGCTCCTGCTGGGAGAGGATCAGTGCCTTCAGAGCGACGAAATCAAGCGTGTCGAGGTCCGGAAGGGCTGCGCGCTCGGTCATTGCGCGCAGTATGCCAGAAACTTTTTTGCGCGCAAGAAAAATGCACACGAAAAAAGAAAAATCACCAAAAAAAGTTGCGCAGTTGAAAACTCTCGCCGCTCACACCGCTATCTGAGGTGCGCTGCGCACGGGATGACGCCAATCGATCCCCTCCAGCAACATCGAGAGCTGCGCTTGCGTCAGCGAAACCGTTCCACTCGTCGCTTGCGGCCAGATGAACCGCCCGCGCTCCAGTCTTTTCGCGAACAGACATAACCCGTCGCCATCGAACCACAACATCTTAATCAGATCGCCGCGCCGCCCACGAAACAAGAACACATGACCTGAAAACGGATTCTCGTGCAACACCGTCTGCACCATCCCACTTAGTCCCGTGAAACCCCGCCGCAGATCCGTCATTCCTGCGGCGATCCAAATCCGTGTTCCTGCCGGCAGCCCGATCATCGCGATAGACACTCCAGTACCGCACGCAGCACCACGGCATCTACCGCCCCAGCAATACGGATCGTTCCTTTCGACACTTTTATTTCCATCGTTCCTGATCGCAGACCCAGGCCTTCCCACTTTGCTGCTTCTGCAGGCTGCTCCTCCGAAACCTTTACCGGCAGCAGCGGCGTGGCCGTCCCACCCCCTAGCCGGCCTTCGCGGTAGAGTTTCCGCCAGTAGAACAACTGGTTCGCATTCACATCATGTCGTCGTGCCACTCTCGATACCGAGGTGCCCGGCAACAGCGTCTCTTCCACCATCTCACGCCACTCTTTAATCGTTCGGCGCCGCTTCCTTGGCCCTGAGACCTGAAGCGCTTGATTCTGTGTGTCCACGATTCCTCTTTGTGGACACGAACCCATGTGTCCACAAAACTATCATCGTGAATTACTCACACTCTGTAAAGACGGTGGGAACCAGACGCTTACGCCTAATGACACCTGGCCTTTCCGTAGTGCATGCCATACGGAGCAAGCCGATGGAGGCCGCTATGCTCGGTGAATTCAGGGCGATCCTATCAAAGTTTCGGTTTTGCTGGGCACTTCTTCTAACTGCGGCCTTTCCTTTAGCTGCCGGCGCTCAAACCGCGCCAGGCGCGAGTTTGCCCGGCGAGCGAACTGCCGACGCCCTCACCTTCTTGAAAGAAGTATGCCACCGCTATGAGCACGTGGCCTCCTACCACATCGAGTCCGTGGAAGAGTGGCAGACGAACGGCGATTTCTCACGGAATTGGAGCAAATCCCTCACCACCGCGATCGTTGCTTCAGGCAATCGATACCGCTTTGAGAGACGCTTCAGCGGCGTGTGGTGGCTTCAGGTCTCCGACGGCAAGAACGAGTGGATCTATCAGCCTAGCTCACAGCAGTACACACAACAACCCGCTCCCGATTCTGGGCCTAGCCGTTTCAAGTCTCCGTATTACACGTTTCAGGAACTGAATGAAGCGCAGGACATACCTAAGAACCTGTCTCGGTGGTCTATTTCCATTCGCTCCGCTGCCTATCTCCCGGACGAGATCATTGAGCTGAACGGCAAGCTGATGAATTGTTATCTCATCGAGGCGCAAGCAAAGAGCCAGCAAACTGACATAACTTTGCGACTAACCTTCTGGATCGACAAAGACACCCATTTTGTGCGGAAGGTTCGGGAACAGGAAGAAGGACCGATCATTCTGAACGAGCCATACGAACACTACGTGAGTGACCGAATTATCCTTTACCCCGTGGCTGATCTCGATGCATCTTCCGCTCCGGATAGTTTCTTCACGTTCAACCCGCCTTCAACCGCAAAGCTCGTGAAAGAGTTCGACGATCCCACGCGCCGCTCTCGTAGGCATATCGCGAACGATATTGTGGGCAAAGCGGCTCCGCCAATCAACCTTCATTCCGCGGACGGAAGAACAGTTTCACTAAAATCGTTCCAAGGCAAGCCGGTGTTGCTCGATTTCTGGGCCACTTGGTGCGGCCCGTGCCTCGACTCCATACCGTTTCTCGAGAAGCTCTACCGAGAAACCAGCAACAAGGGACTAGTCATGCTGAGCATCGATGAAGACGAAGATGCGAAAGAGGCGTCGGACTACTTCACCGAGCACAAGGAGCCGTGGCCGAATTTCCACGGCAGCGACGATATCACTGCCGCCCTCCCTCACCTGGGCATCCCGTACTTTGTGCTCGTCGACGCATCGGGCAAAATCGCGTTTACCAGCTCTGACTTCGATGAGTTGCGTGCTGCGGTAGCGAAGCTCGGTCCTGAGTTCGCTTCTTTGGCGAATACGACTAAGCCATAGTTTGCGAGAATAAGCTTACGGTCGTGAAGCCCGCAGAGCCGATTCAAAACGCAAGTGATTTGACACACTCCAGCTAGGCTCGTCGGGGATGGGATTTGGTTTGTGGATTAAGACGGCCAGGTGTACGAAGCTCTTATGAGGTTGTCGCCTAGCATCGGGCTGGCAGTTTTTGCTCTGTTAGCCATTCACTCATCACGGAGCGCAATGCGGTTTCGCCGCTTCTGCGCCAAGTAAGCCACTTCAGCATCGCGAAGACGAGCGTGCTGGATGCCCTGCTTTGGTTTGGACACGATGCGCACGTTTGTCTTGGGATCGAGCTTTACGGCACGGAACTGAGCAGAACAGTTCAGGTCAATGCGGACCAAATGACGGTTGGTGAAATAATGAAGAAGATTCTGGACTCAGCTGGTGCTTATCAGCTTTCGGTGTCGGACGGTGTGATATTGATTCGTAAGAAGGGAGTGCAGCCACCTTGGCTGGATCGCCGGCTGCCGCACTTCAAAGTGCCAAGAGGCGAACTGATGTTTGTGAACATGGAACTGTCGATGGCGCTGGAGATGGACCTAGATCCCACCCAGAAAGGGTTCGGCGGGGATTTCTCTCCAACTGACCCTATCGACGAAGTCGGACCATTCAATGAGCGCGGGCAAACGGTTCGGCAGCTACTTGTCAGAGTTGTGGCTGCCTCTCGGGGTGCAAGCTGGTTTCCCACCCAGGGCATTCAAGCCTCGTTCCCAGCGAGCATAAACGGCTTCTGGACACTGGTACCGTACAGCGCTCAGTGGGCAAGCCGCCCTGAATAAACTTAGGAGGAAATCATGAAACTTGTAGCGATGGTTTTATCCGTACTTCTTCTGTTCGCGATGTGGCCGCAAACTGCAGCGACCCAGACCCAACAAAAACCCGAAGAACTCGCCCAGAAATCTGCGCAAGCTTGGCTGGCCCTGACCGATTCCGGCAAGTACGCAGAGAGCTGGGACGAAGCCTCCCAACTTTTCAAAAATGCGGTCACCAAGGAGCAATGGTCAAGCAAGATCAAAGCCGCTCGCGCCCCCTTTGGTAAAGTGCAATCCAGAAAACTCAAGGGCGCGACCTATTCCAAAACCCTCCCCGGGGCACCCGACGGTGAATACGTTGTCATCCAATATGAGACCAGCTTCGAGAACAAAGCCTCTGCCGTCGAGACCATTAGTCCCATGCTCGACAAGGACGGTAAGTGGCGTGTCTCCGGCTACTTCATCAAGTGAGGGTTCCACTCGGCGGGCCGCCACGGTCTCCCTGACCGGACTTTTTTGTTGATTTTCGGCCGAGCCAGGGAACAATCTGCCCTAATGCGATAAGTACGCGCTTCCACCTGGACATGGGCTCCGTCGACTGGCAGGGATACAAAGCTGAATGCCCTGCAAATCTTGAGTTTAAAGCCGACGCCACAATGTGAATTCCCAGACACGTCGATTGCCTGCAGTGATTTGGCAACCGAATGGAAATATAGCGCCTGCAATTCCTCAAAGTAGTATTCTCTCGGTGCAAGGTCGTCGGGGAAGGTGCACCGAGATGGTTGATGAGTTTCAGATCAAAGTTACAAGCCTTCGGTACTGTCTTCTATTCCTTCTCTTGCTGTTTCCTCTAAACGTCATAGCTCAGACCGCATCCGCGCCGGAGGAGACTGCAGGAACGAATGCCGACGCTATGAAATTTCTGAATCAGGTATTCGCGCTATATGCTCGCGCGAGAACCTATCATCTCGAGAGCATAGAAGACTCGGAAACTTCCGGTCCCTTCATTCGTGGCTGGAATCGAATCCTCAAGACCGCCATCGTCGCGCCAGTCAATCGTTACCGCTTTGAGGCGCGCGGCCCGGAGTTCTGGCTGGTTCAGATTTCCGACGGCAAGACCGAATGGCTGTATCAACCCGACTTGCGCGAGTACTTGCAACGACCTACTCCTTCCTCAGATCCGAGTCGCTTGAATGCGCCACAAGTTCGGGGAGCTTTCTGGTTCAAGGAAGCGCAGGACTCGATCAAAAATCTACTTGCTCTGCAAGACCTACTTCTCTCCGCCGAATTTTTGCCTGACGAGGAGGTCGAGGTGAACGGAAAGCCCGTGGCCTGTCGCGTTATACAGGCGCAGGAGAAAGCACGCCCCAAGATCGTTCAAAAGTACAAGTTCTGGATCGAGAGAGACACAAGCGTCATTCGCAAATTTACGAAACACTCGGAAGGGTCTCTCCGTCCAACCCGTCCCGAGGATCACCATATCAGCGATAAAACCGTTCTGTTCACCGTGGCCGACCTTGCGGGAGGTCCCTTTCCAAATCAGCTTTTCACTTTCGATCCACCGGTGCAGGCAGCGCTCGTCAAAGAGTTCGAGACAGATCCCGAAATGGCTCGAATACATGCCCTTGAAGGAAAGCCCGTTCCTCCGATTGAGCTGCGATCCGTGGATGGGAAGATCGTTCCACTGAAGTCTTTCTCGGGCAAACCGGTGCTGTTGGATTTCTGGGCTACCTGGTGCGTTCCGTGTGTGGAATCCTTGCCAGCGCTCGAAAAACTTCACCATGAAGCCGCGGCAAAAGGCCTGGTAATGATCAGCATTGATGAAGATGAGGATTCAAAGGCGGCGGCTGACCTCTGGACGAAGCGCAAAGAGCCGTGGCCCAACTTTCATGACGACGGTGCAATCCTGAAGCAGCTACCTTCTCACGGTATTCCTTTTTTCGTGCTCATCGACGCATCCGGCAACACGGTTTTCTCAAAGGCCGGCCTCTACGAAGACGAATTGCGCACGGCCTTGGCCAAACTCGACCCTGCCTTCGCTCCACTTTCTCCACCTTCCGCACCCTAAATTGGCAGAATTTAACCACTCCATGCGCTGAAATCATGTCATTTCGGCAAGCCAAAAAGACCAACCGTCAGCCATAGGAAATAAGGCCCTTAGGAACTTGCCAGGAATGCCCCTTTTCGCCCAGACGGCTGGGCTCCTATTACATCGTCACGCACAGATGGAGAAGGAGAATCCTCGCTGCACTTGCCATCATGGAGGGCTACAGACCGCCCACCACGGTCAGGCAGTAGGTTGATGTATCAGCTACCGTCTTTATTTCCGGCTTAATCAAAGCTTCCACAAGATGAGTCTTATCGTAGCCCTCAACGACCAGGTGGCACCGAAGCTTAATCGGAATCGGATGGGACCCCGTCCGCGGCTGGTTTGCCGGCCAAACTCCGGCTCAAGCGGCGCCGCCTAGCCCCGCGCTCCCCGATTCCAGCGCTGCAGGCGGGAAGTCACCGTTTGGCGACTCCGCCGACACACCCACCTTCCCGCGTCAGGCGGGCGAACGTCTGGGAGCGCCCCCGCGAGACCTGAACCCATCGATCCAGCGCAGGGTGTACTCTTTGCTTTATTAGCGTAAGTTAATTTTTTTATCAGATCCAAACCAACGTTGCCGAAGAGTTAATTTGACATTATTGGGACGCAGGGTGTATACGCTTTTCCAGTCTGGGCCTACTCTGAGGAGGATTTCCATGCGCAAGTTCCTTGGCCCCGTCGTGAGTATTCTCTTCCTCGCAGTTCCTGCGGCGCTTTCCTCGAAGCACTCCGACAGCGACACCGGTTCGCGATCCCCAAGTCATCGCCATCCTGACAGGACGTTATGAGAGATGAAGAACAAAAAATGGTTACTGCTGCCTGCGCTTTTGGTTCTAGCTTCCATCTTTATGTTAACGCCGCTTTTCTCCCAGAGCGGCAGCTCGCTCACCATAGGAACGATTCTAGCGACCGGCGGTATCACAGATACAAGCCTAATCACGTCGCTCAAACGTGTGCACTGGGCCGGCAAGGCCGTAACCGCGAGCAACTTTTCTATCAGCAGCGGTTGGGGCACGGCGCTTCCGTTGTGATTAATGCCAACCCTGTGGATTCAAGCGGAGTGATTACGATTAAATCCGGCTCTGGCTCTATCACTGCTAATCCGCAGGTGACACTCACGTTCGCAGACGGCACCGGGAGCAACGATGTGCTCTGCTCTGCGGTACGGGGGGACGTCATAAGCGATTCGGCTTCGTGGCGGACGAGTACCATAGGCACGACATCCGTTACATGGACATTCGAGGGAACGCCAGATCAACCTGAATTATGTCTTGCTATGGCACTGTGATTTCCATTAAAAGGAAAATTCGAGGAGCCACGGCGGTGCAACCGTAACTCCGCATCCCGTCTATTCAATTGCGTGAAGTGAGCGTGCCCCAGGAGGTGTGCAGCGCAGATCAAACCCTTCGCGGAGGCGGTTCTGTGTGCGCGTTCGCGCCCGGTCGTAGGCATTTCGATACCTCTCATGCTCCGATTGATCCCCCGATTAGCGACGGGTCAGCCGCTCGGCGCGCCGGGCTCGCCTGACCTGCCCCCCAAAATCTGCGCAGTCTGATCATACGACTTCGTGCTTTTTGGTCCCTTATTTCCGTATCACGTATGCGTGTTAGGATTGTATGCAAAACTAACGGCTGGCCCAGCTCCGCCAAGAAGGGGCACTGGTGCCACGGGAATGATGCGAATGGAACGGTGTTTAACGGCCAAATTCATCCAAGTTGGGCCGACAATCTTTTGGGGGGACTCACTCACGTTGGGGTACAACTCGCCACTGTCACTCGGTGGCCGGCTAACGGCTAACGGTGCCGGTGAGGCTTTGGAGAGGCCACTGTGGCCCAACCAGATTTACGGATCCTGCATACACTAGGGTCAATGAACCCAGGGGGGGTGGAAACATGGCTCCTTCACGTTTTGAAATACATTGACCGAGATCGCCTCCAATTTCACTTCGCTACGTTTGGACCGCGGCCGGGCCTGTATGCAAGCGAAGTGGAGAAACTCGGCGGCAAAATACTGCGGTGCCCGAAGGGCGCGAACTTATGGTCGTTCCGACGCCGCTTCCGAAGAATTCTGCGCGAAGGCAACTACCATGTGATGCACAGCCACGTGCACTTATTCTCCGGCGCCTTGCTTCGCTGGGCAAAAAGGGAAGGTGTCCCGATTCGGATTGCGCACAGCCACCTGACCCAAGACGGCAAGCCCGGCACCTTCGCGCGTCATTACTACCGCAGGCTAATGAAATCTTGGATCAATCGCTACGCCACGCACGGCCTCGCGGCATCCAGGTTGGCGGCCGCGCACCTGTTCGGCGAGGAGTGGGAGACCGATCGTCGCTTCTGGGTCCTCCATTGCGGGATCGACTTGCGTCCATTTCAGGAATCGATCGATCAGAAGGAGGCTCGTAGAGGAGTGGGCATCCCGGCTGACGCTTTGGTAGTAGGGCACGTAGGCCGCTTCGACGCGCAAAAGAATCACGTATTTCTCCTGGAGGTTGCGCGTGAGACATTGAAGAGGCAGCCCGACGTTCATTTCTTGTTGGTTGGCGATGGGCCGCTTCGGGGAGAAATCGAGGCTCGAGCGAGAGAGATGGGGCTGTCGGGCAGAACTCATTTTGTGGGGATCCGAACCGACGTACCCCGCCTGATGCGTGGAGCAATGGACGTTTTTGTTTTCCCTTCCCTTTGGGAGGGTCTGCCGGTAGCAGTGATCGAGGCGCAAGCTGCCGGCTTGCGCTGCATTCTGTCCGACGCGATCACGAGTGAGGTGTGCATTCTGCCCGAGCTATCGATTCGGCTTCCTTTGTCCGAAAGGTCCGAAGAATGGGCGGCGAAGACCATTGATGCTCTTCAGAGGGGGAAGACCCGTTGTGACGCGGCATTGCAAGCGGTAGCCCAAAGTGATTTTTGTATTGAGAGGAGTAGGCTTTCGGAGTTGTATTTGACAGCAGCGGAGTAGCCAGAACGTGGGACCTCTAAAAGGATCTCTCAGGCCAGACTACAGCGTGGCTGATCAGTATTTTTCGACGAGAGAAATTCCTGAGGTATCTTATTGAATCCCACAACGAGTTGATTCCCATAACGGGCAACGGGGCGAGACTCAATTGAGCAAGCTGCGACAAAGACTCTTCGAGAACTATGGTGCGCACTATCTCCGAATCAATGTTTTGACCGGCCCTTCCTTAAACGTGGCGGACTATCAACGATATATGCCGGATTATGAAGCCAGCTACCGCCGCATCGTTTCAGGATTGCCGAAGGGCTCCAGCGCAGTCGACCTTGGCTGCGGCATAGGACTTCTGCTATTTTGGTTGCACCATAGCCGACCGGGCTTCTTACAACTCGCCGGTGTCGACATTTCCGACGCTCAGCTAGCGCGCGCCAGAAAGTACCTTCCGAAATCAATTGCACTTGTCCAAGAAGAAGCCGCTACCTTTCTAAGGCGCAATCTGCGCTCATTTGCGGCAGTGTTCTGCACCGATATACTGGAACACGTAGAAACAGACGACGAACTGCTTGAGCTGTTGGAACTCGCCAGAGGGTCGCTTTTGCCCGGCGGTCTCATGATATGCCAGGTTCCGAACATGGCGAATCTCGGGGGGACGCGCTCACGCTACATCGATTTAACGCATAGCCGTGGCTTCACGAGCTCGTCTCTGCTGCAACTGCTAGAGTGCGCCGGTTTTCGTGAATCCCAGATCGTGAAGAGAGAGGCAGCGGATACTACCCAGTGGTTGCGCACGTGCGTCGAAAACATCGTCCATCGAGCAATCTACAGGATCTGTGGGGTCGGAGACGAACAGCATTTCGCCAGAAACCTCATAGGGACGGGGAAGGCATAGTTCTTGATTACCGATCTTTGCAGAAGGTAGTCGAAGACTCGAGCCGAACTTATGGAACAACATGCCGAGCACTGTGCCCCTTGAAACAGACATCCGTTACGCCTCGCGTTCAGGACCAACCGCGAAGCAGCAACGTAGTCCGCGCGGGGATTACGCCATCGCGGCCGGGAAGACCCATTGTGACGCGGCGTTGTAAGCGGTAGCGTAAAGTGATTTTTGTATTGAGAGGGCTTTCGGAGTTGTATTTGACAGCAGCGGAGTAGCCAGAACGTGGGACCTCTAAGGGGATCTCTCAGGCCGGTCCTTGCCGCCGCATGGTATTGTATTGCGGTCGTCGCCATCTGGGAAATTCAAGCACGAGTAAGTGATTCCACGCTGGCACTGACCGCCGGTACGCTACTGTTAGCGTCCTTGGTAATTTCAAAATGCGCTTTTGGGTTGAATTTCACGGCCGGCCCGATGCTCTATCTGATTGTCTTGGGTCTTTTTCACCTAGGCCTTGTTGTGCCATGGATGCTTGGCATCTACGACATCTCAAAAACTCCCTGGTTCAACCCCCATGGACTGTCGCGCGCGCTTGCCCTGATCATCTATTCAATTCTGTCCTTTCAGTCCGGTGTGTTCGTGGCCTTCGGCGTGCGCGGCCACTCCAAGGACTCTTTCAACCAAGATGGCTCCAACTTGGAGAACGCAAAAATCTTCGCAGTGGGTGGTTTATTACTCCTTGCCGCCGTAGTGACGTTTGTGTTTGGTCTGATCAAATTGGATCCGCTTGGCTACTATCGGATCACTTATTTCGAAATCTTTCGTCTCCAGGCTGAGACGGATCCGAGGTTCTTTGGTTCAGGCATAACCATTGCTTTCATTGGGTTGTGCCTTAGTGTTTCGGGCGCGTCGAAGCGCCAACTTCGGTTCACTTTCTTGGGTACCGGCCTCTGGGTGTCGATTCTGTTCTATCTTGGTTTTCGTGGCCCCGCACTTATCGCGGGACTGATAGTTTACGCGGTTGCGCTGAAGAAGGGAGTCTTGTTCCCCAAGTGGCTCCCATGGATAGCGGCGGCATTTCTCTTGGTAGCAGTTCCAATCGAATCCCGTCTCAGAGAACAACCTCTGAACGAACGTTTTTTCGCTACGTCACTCAGGGGAATCGATATCCTAGACGGTCCTGCCGAAATGGGGACGAGCATCCGGCCACTCGTTGAGACCGCGGACCTCATTGGACCCGGAGACTACCGTCACGGGAAGACGTACCTTGTGGGAATCAAGGGGATCGTCCCGAATCTAGCATTTCGCTGGTTACCTTCCTCCACCGAATCAATAGATAACCTCCCTCCCAGTCAGTGGATCACTGCTGTCGTCGACCCGTGGTCCTACAGAAACTACGGGGGCATGGGCTTTTCGGCAGTCGCCGAGCCATATATGAACTTCGGGACTCCCGGCCTGGTCATATTCTTTCTTACGCTGGCTTTTCTCCTCGTCCTGCTCGAACGCGTTTCAATCCGAAGTTCGCACGCACTTGCGAGCTGGGCGCTTGTTGTGGGCTCCTTGCTGTGGACCACCAGAAACGACTTCTCGAATTTCTTCCGCCCGACCGTGTGGGGCCTTTTGTGCCTCGGAGTCATTCTTTTTTGGCCCGGCAAATACACGTTGATCACCCCGGCTCGGCAACGCGAGCAGGTCGAGCCAAATTGCCCCGACAATCGTAGAGGCGCTGCTGGTGAAGACCCCGCAATTACCCGTAGATGAACACGCTTGCGTCATTCAGCCCGAGCCCTGTATAAATTACGACCCATGGCAACTTTCTATGACGAGAGCGGCTCAGCCGTTGCTTACAGCGACGACGGCACCCACATCTACCTGTTCTCGGGCCAACCTGTCGCCTACTTCCATGGAGATTCCGTCTACTCGTTCGGGGGGGCGGCATCTCGGCTGGTATGTAGGCGGCTGGATCTACGACCCCGCCGGGTCACCTCTGTTCTTCTCGGAGAACAGCAAAGGCGGCCCCCTGAGACCACTTCGACGGACTCAGTCTGATGAAGTCCCCCCAAACGGTGATGCCCATGAAGGCCCAACGCCCAACCGCACCGCTCCCACCAATGTTGAGCCTGAGATGGTCGAACCTCGCTGCTCAGGACTTCTTCAACGAGTGAGCCAAACTGCACACTCAAACTGTGACAGACCTCCGATCTGACTCGCTTCAAGCGTTCTACCCTCGAGGGGGCGCGCCATAAGTTTTCGCGCGCCCATTTGGTTGGACAGGCTAGAAACGTCGTTTCAAGTGAGCTTAACCAGTACGGCCACATCGAACTTGGAATAGTACTTCTTAACGTCCCCTGCCCCGTATTTATGACGGAACTTGTCGACAACCGACAGAACCGCTTTGGGCTCGGCAACAAGAGAACATCGGAACTCCGTCTCTTGGCCCCCAGCCGATGTTCGGATAGACGGTTGTGAATCACGTTTTGATACCACTGTGTGTGAGAACCGCGCACCGGAAGAAGATAAAGGTCGTCTCCTTCCATGACGAACCAGACGGGCACCGAGATTGTGCGTCCGGACTTTCTTCCGATTACGCTGAGTTCGATCTGATGGTATCGTGCCAGATGGTCCTTCAGGTTCTCCCGTAGTGTTGACACGTTTCGCCTCCGCTCGTGAGTTCTATTCCCTCGACGACTCAACGGTTGCGGTACAGTTTAGCCCAGTCCGGTGAGTTTCGGAGGGGACCGGCATGGGGCAACTCCGTCGAAATTACGCAGAAATGATCTGTGTTCCGATACCTTGGGAGAGTCTGAAAGGCTTTCCTTTCGAGCAGTCTCTGAAGTTGCGCAAGAAGTGTAGATGTCTTGTGAGTTTGGGTTTGCCAAAAGGGTTCAGACAACGATTTCCGATTCCGGAATACGCTTCACGGGGAAGACACCAAGAAAATCGCGCGAGAACAATGAGAGAACAAAACCGGCCATTGTAAGTGCAATTCTGTCAAGGAGGAGCCCTGAAAACTCAACAGGTTAAGCGTTTTTCTCTGGTCTCCGGAACCATCTCTAACGACGTCGACCCCGTCAAGAGATTTTGGGTCTTGTTTTGCCTGTCCACTGACACCCCGACGTTCAATGTGCAGATCCGCCTTCTCTTCAGCGGATGTTGTCCGT
>JBARRP010000323.1:0-1859 GCA_049644285.1 Candidatus Acidiferrales bacterium
CGCTGTTACGACGTTGGTTTTCACGCCGCACATAATGTGCGTCTTGACCCATGCTCTCAGCACCTTTTTCATGGGCGAGCCATACTTGTGCTCAATCCAGCGGTCATAGCGGCAACCAGAGAAGCCAGACGAATCGCACGCAAAGTTAGTTTCCAGTGCCTTGAGCGGCAGAGCAGACGAAGCTGTCCCTGCTGTAGTTGAAAAGTGAAAGAGGCGGTTCTCCCGCTCAGTCGATAGACTGGGCGTGCATTTTTCTTTTGAAAGAAAGAGGAGAACCGCCATGAAGAGAACGTATCGTGCTGGAGGGTCGTGTGGCAAGTCGTCCGGGTTGCAGCAGCAGCGTGGTCGCTTGGATGAGCGTCGTGAGCGAGCGGCTGCGAAGCGGCCTTTGGAGGAAGTCATTGACCTGGGTCCGGTGCAGTTGCCGCTGGGTCCGGAAGCCTTGCAAGCTGTGCTGAGCGAGGAGATCCACAGCTTCGCGATTGATCTGGGCCTGTTGGTGGCTCGTGAGTTTCTGGAATCCGAAGTGACGCGGCTGTGTGGCAAGCGGTACCAACGCCAACCGGGTCGCGAGCACACGCGGTATGGGCATCAGGCTGGGTTTGTGACGTTGGCCGGACAGAAGGCCAGCCTGCAGCGTCCGCGTGTTCGTCAGGCTGGCGGTGGTCCGGAAGTCGAGTTGCCGCTGTACCAACAGATGCAGTCGCCCGAGGCGCTGCCCGAGGCCGCCTTGAAGCGGATGGTTCGGGGCGTCAGCACCCGAAACTACGAGGAGGTGGTCGATCTGGCCCGCCACAGTTTTGGCGTGCAGAAATCGAGTGTTAGCCGGGCGTTTGTCAAAGCGACGGCCGCCGCCGTGAAGGAGTTGTCCTCGCGGCGTCTGGATCAGGAGCGGTTTCTGGCCCTCTTCGTGGATGGCGTGGAATATGCTGGGGAAACGATGCTCGTGGCTCTGGGCATTACGGAGCAGGGCGAGAAGAAAATTCTCGGTCTGCGACAGGGCGCCAGCGAGAACGCCGAAGTCTGCACTTCCCTCTTGGAAGAGTTGTGTCAGCGCGGGTTGGACACCACGCAGCCGATTTTGGCGGTGCTGGATGGGTCCAAGGCGTTGGCCGCGGCGGTGAAGCGGGTCTGGGGCACGAAGGTCCGCATTCAGCGGTGTCAGATTCACAAGCGTCGCAACATCGAGGCGCATCTGCCCCAGCAACATCATGCCGAGTTGCGGCGGCTCTTGAACGCGGCCTGGCACGATACCGACTACGAGCGAGCCAGGAAGCAACTCCTGGCTACCGTGAAGTGGCTGGACCGGATCAACCCCGATGCCGCCAACAGCCTCTGCGAAGGAATGGACGAGACGCTCACGGTCGTCAAGCTGGGCCTGCCCGAATTATTGCGGCAGACACTGGCCACCACCAATCCCATCGAATCGGCGCTCAGCATCACCCGCACCGTCACCGGCCGAGTCACTCACTGGCGTGATGGCGACATGCGTTTGCGCTGGTGTACCGCCGGACTGTTGCGAGCCGAAGAGAAATTCCGCCGCATCAAAGGCTTTCGGCATCTCGCCGACTTGGCGCGTGCCCTGGAACGTGAAATCAATCCACCATCCCTTGAATCTAACCGCAAATCCGCTTAACACATCTCAGGAGGCCGCCTCTCTCATTTCAACTGGCAGAGGGACAATTTCACACGGAGACCATCCCCGAGATTACGACTCTTGACTTATGGCGGCGGAGGAATTTGCGAAAGCGGTAGGCGACGGAGGGCGGACAGGCTTGGACAGGTTCGTCATTCAAATAGTGCTCGATATCTTTGGCGAAGGCGCTTGCCGACTCGTACCGTTCGGAGCGGTCCTTGGC
>JBARRP010000324.1:0-3352 GCA_049644285.1 Candidatus Acidiferrales bacterium
GGAGGGTTGCCTGTTGCCCCAGTATTTTACACCCACGCCCTGGGGGTATACTTGCGCCCAGCGAGGAGGAAGCCATGCCACAGAAAGTCATCGAAATCGTAGGCACGTCAAAGGAGAGCTTTGCGAAGGCCGCAGAAAACGCCGTGGCCGAAGCAGCCAAGACCGTCCGCGGTATGAAGTGGGCGCGTGTGGCCGAATTTGAAATGCTACTTGATGGCAAGAAGATCGCCGAGTACCACGCGACAACCCGCATCTATTTTGATATAGAACGGTAGCCGGGATCCATCCGTCGCACCCATTCGAGGAGCGCATCCGAATGAATCAGAAAACATTTTCATTGGTCGCCAGCGTGATCTTTCTTTTGGTCGCGCTTGTACATGCATTGCGGCTGGCCTTCGGATGGCATGCCGTGGTGAATACATGGGCAGTTCCCATGTGGGTGAGCTGGGTGGCTCTTGTCATTGCGCTGTATCTCGCCTTCCAAGGTTTTCGGTTAGCGAGGAAGGTTTAGATTCGCTGTGCTCATCGGCGAACGGATACGTGCCCTCCGCGAAGCAAAGGACCTGTCGCAGTGCGACATCGAGGAGCGGTGCGGCCTGCTTCGTGTCTACTTCCGTCGGTTGAAACTCTGGAGAGGCTGGCACGGGCGCTCGACGTTCCCCTCTATCAATTGTTCTATGAAGGAAAGGAACGTCCCAAGCTGCCTCATCTTCCTAAGCGGAAGGCGGCGGACGAGATCACCCGGGGCGAGAGCCGCAAAGAAATCCACTCTGGCAGAAACTTCGGGGACTGCTCGCACGGATGAAAAAACCCGACCGAGAGCTGCTATTTCACATGGCGCAGAAGATGGCGCGACGCTAGGTATTTCCTCTCTCAGTAGTACTAGCCTTGATTATTCACTTGACTCGTCAGCTCTCACAGGAGTACAAGCGCAACCACGCATAATTTTGCTACGCAATAGTTCTGTGTTTGAAGACACCCAAGGTTAGGCCATTTCCCTAGGTCGGCCCCCGGCCGTTTCTGTGGCTTTATACCTTCTGCTCACGCGGGTTTGGCTTTATCAGACTTTTGTTCCCTGGTGGCAACCGCCACCACGGCGAAGCTTCGGTCCCAAATTCCAAGAGAGGAGAAAAGGTCATGAATTCGAGATTGCTGAAGCGCTTCTCTGCAGTTGCCGTATTGGCCTTAGCGGGTGCGCTTATTCTGCCGCTCGGGCGTGGCACGTTAGCACATTCAGATGAAGGTGAAGAAGGGCGACTGCAAGGGACCTGGCATGTGACGGTGACCCTGCATAACTGTAAAACGGGTGCGTCACTTGTTAGCTTTCCGTCCTTGCTGACATTTGCCTCCGGTCATACGCTCATCGAGGTCACCTCCAGTCCCGCGTTCCTGCCCGGGCAGCGGACCCCCGGCCTCGGGGTCTGGAGCCGCACGGACGAGCACACCTTCAGCGCGACGTCCGACGCGTTTATCCTGTTTCCGTCCGTCACTACCCCTCCGGGGTTCCGGAGAGGCGTGCAGCGGATCATTCAAACGATCGAGGTCAATGGCGATGACTTCGCTGCCAACGCCTCTACCAAGTTCTTCGACACCAACGGCGTGCAGTACGACGCCGGCTGCGCCACCGCCGTCGGCAAGCGCTTTCGGGACGAATGATTGCTAGACAATCGGAGAGACAAGCGCTAGCATGCCTGCCATGAGGGGCTGCCCCCGCTGCAGTCTCTGAGTCGTGCGGCCCCTGAGCTCGCCCGACGAGGCGTATTTCACAGCGTCATTTGCCCTTCCAGTCCCCAACGGGCCTGCACCACAGCCGAACTGCAGCGCGGTTGACATCCCTGGATGTGGTTTGTACGGCTTAGCAATCCTGGAGGCCAAAATGCGTGCTCATCAGTCTGATGCGCTTTCTACGGTTCGCCGAAACGCGTTCAAGGTGAGCACAATAATGCCGTTGCTGGCCGTAGCCTTTTTCCCCTGGTTGCTCTCTGTGCCTGCCGCGGCGCCGGCTGCCGAATCTGCGGTAGATTTCCCGCTCGCGTTCAAGACCAAGTGGACCGATCACCTTCACGAAGAGACAGGGGAGGGCGTTCACTTCGGGCCGCTAATGGCCAAGTTCGCCAAGGGAAACTCCGTGGATGTTCCTGTGATCACCGAGGTCGTCGGATCAGACTTCATCAATGGGGGAAAATACATCCGTCTGGAGGCTCGCATGGGGGGCATCCTTTGGCTGACTGAGTGGCTTCGTCAGACGCCCAGCGGGCTACTGCTGGGCAAGACGATCGACGCCGAACAAGGCCAGGAAGTACTCATGGTCCCGCCGCAGAAGCTTCTGAGCCCAACCTTGAAGGCGGGTGAGTCCTGGGATTGGAAAGCCCCGGATGCTCCTGTTGTAATGCAAATCAAAGTCGTCGGCCCGGCTGATCTTACGGTTCCGGCGGGAACGTTCCACACCACTGAGCTTTCTTATGACGCTACGATCGAGACCGAAGGCGGAATGGTCACAATACGGCAGACGCGTTGGTTCGCGCCCGGAGTGGGCTACGTCAAGCAAGATACGGAAACTCGCTTGGGAGATCGCATGCTGACTCACGTGGTTCTGACGCTTGAAAAATATGAGCCTGCCCGAGGTGCGCAACCTGCGGGAGGCTGAGGCACGATGACTCAACGCGCTGCCGGTGCCGCTATGTCCGCTCCCACCGCGCAATTCGCGAGCGATCCGATTGTCCCAGCAGCCGCCGTGTCCGCGTCTCCTCGCATTTCACCAACCCCGCCTATCCCGATGCCAATCCCTCCGGTCGTCGCGCCGATCTCTCCGACCGCACCGAAAGCGGAAGCTCAGCCATTTGTCGGCGGCCCCCCACTTGCCGCAATGGGGGATCGAGCAATTGCAGCAGTGTTGGATACGATCGCCATCGCTTCAATATTTGCCCCCGTTGGAATGTGGGCGGCGGTGCGCTGGGGCGGGGTTACGCCCAACGGTTTCGAGCTTCACGGGATTGCGGCTCTCTTCACCATTTCGATCGTGAGCATTGTCTGGTTTCTGTATTCTGGCTGTTCGAGGGCGCGTTCGGCGCAACCTTGGGCAAGCTGGTCATGAATGTGCGGGTTCGCCGCGTTGACGGGAGCGCTATCGGGCTCGGAAAGTCTTTGATTCGCAATTTACTACGGATGGTCGACGGGATCGTGCTTTATCTCGTCGGTTTCCTGGTCGCTCTCCTTTCGTGTAAGAGGCAGCGGCTCGGCGATCACGCCGCCGATACGGTCGTCGTGCAAGGTAGCGCAGGGAAGGTTGTCAGGGTGGCCGCGACGCTCGCCTGCGTAGCAGTTGTCGCGGCTTGCTTCATTACCGCTTACA
>JBARRP010000325.1:0-27352 GCA_049644285.1 Candidatus Acidiferrales bacterium
CCATAGCACGGACCTTGCAGCGGTTTAGTCCAATCCATTTTTAGCTCACCGGCGCGGCTTCGACTCCGTTTCCTCTCCGCATACGCCTACTGCCGCCGCGCCGCCAAGCTAAAAATGCTCTGCATTCTGTTGCGATTGGACGTGAGACGCGTTTTCCGGGGAAAATGACTGACAGCCGTTGCTTGAACTGCACCGAAGGACAGGCGTGGTTTTGTTGTTGGGTTTGGGTATTTGGCATGGATGGGGTTTACCTTGGTGCGGGGGCGGGTACTTTCCTCAGGCGCACGCCTGAGGCATGCGACCGGTTGTGGTTCTGCCCAGGGGGCCTCGGATTTTGGCGGGCCGGGCCTCGCATCTTAGAGCCAGCGTGGGCCCCGGAAATTGGCGGGGTTGACGGCTACAGACGGTCTATGGAGGTATGGAGATTGGGACTAGGTTGGGACTGAGGTTGGGAAATACCGGGCTTCGTTCGCCGAGCTTAGTTCGCCGACTCGAACTCCTCTATTAATACACATGGCGGAGGAACGCACAATACATAGGAACGTACAATCTAAAGTCGCCTGCTTCGGCGCAGTCACCAAACGCCCCAGCTCTGATTAGTTTGAACGAAACTTCAAGCCTGGTCCCAATATGGCGATAAAGAATATTCCCAGAATGCCCCCCGCGATCATCCACCCTCGGCTTCGGGACAGTGGTGGCATTTCGAAGGCAATTCGTGGAATGCGATGACCGAGGAAAAGCTGCCACATCCAGGCCAGCCCGGAAGTCCCGCCAAACGATGCGGCAGCCGCTGAAACCGCCACCAGAATCAAACCAACGGGGTTGAACATTCCCGCCACACAGGAAAGGATTCCGCCCGTGAAATACGGCACCAGAGTTAGCTTCTTCGCACACCGCAATCGTTCCGGATCCTTGTGGCCCAGGAACGGCCGCATTTCGAGAAGTGCAATCCATACAAAAAGCAGGTACGAGCAGACAGCGAGAATTACGAGACCAACCCTCCAAAGCCAGGGAGGCTGGAGGCCCTGAATGACGACGGCCCAATCCCCAACATTTCCGACGCCCGAAAACAAGAAGTACCCACCTGCCTGCAGCAAGTTGATCGTCATCGAGAGCCACAGGAAATACCGCAACTGCGTCGCGCGGGAGGCCGCGCGAGATGCAAGCCAGAACATCAGGCCTGCTGCAAAATTGGCAATGGTGCCACCGGCAGCCACGAGCCGCCCTTCCCCGTCACATTCAAAGTGAACCGTGGAGAGGGTTACGGGGTGTCCGCCTGTGAGGAGACAGGCACCACCGTGACCGATCCCCTCGTGAATGATGCTGGCGAAGACGTAGGCAACGATTGCAATCGCGACGATAGTCCAAACATCGGGAGTAGCGGCGACTTTGACCTCAGGCATGGGTGCGGAGGTTGGGCGGGGTGGCTCTCCGGTCATCGTTTAGCTCCTTCAGGAGTCGTGAGCCGCACCCTACAGGTCAAACCTTGCTTAGGTCAAGGCCCGTCATGACGCCCACCACTCTCTGTTGTTCGAAAGGAAATCCTTTTCTGCCAGAGGAAGTGATTCATTTGAGACATTCTGAGAGTGATATAATCTAGGAACTATGCTACATGGTTTTGGACACGCACTACTCATCTTCTTTATCGTGTTGGGGTTGATCGCCTTCCGCTTAGCGTTGGGACATCCGGCGTTTCGAGTCATGATTTGGTACTTCCCAAAGAGTTGGCAACGCTGGCTTTTAGACGAGTTCCGATCTCCCTCAGAAAAGGCTCATTGAACTTCCCTCAGTGGCACTCTCGGACTCAGAATGAGTCACAACCCGGCCAGACGTATGCACCCTCCTAGCAGTGCCGCGCAGCGGTTCAGAAGGAAATGAGCCCCACTCAGCCACTAGGTGCCTGTACTGGAGGCCCATCTTGGCCTCGCGCGTCTGCGTCTTGGGTCATCTTGAGGAGTTGGCCTACCGGGGCAAAGAGAGGAGCTCAGAGCGACCGGTCTTCGCGCTCTCTCGAGATCAGCTTGGTTTTGGACAAGAGTTGCTTCCACCGACCTGTAATTCGCATCCGCCATTTTCACCGCCGCTTCGGAGGAATCGATATTGGCCTGCTGCGCCTCGACATCCGCGGCCGGCTGGATACTTTCCAGCCGCAACAGCACGTCGCCCTTCTTGACCTGGTCGCCCTCCTTCACCACAATTTCCCGGATCTTTTCGCCGAGAACGTTGGTGTAGGTTTTCGGGCGAACTTCACCCGACCCGGTTACGAGCGACGTCAAATCTTGAGCGCGCGCCACTGTGCCCGTCTGCACTGTGACCACGCCCTTGTTCGCCTGGTACACGCTGAATCAGACGATGCCCCCCGCACGATCGCGCCGCCGGCTCCCGTGCCCCTGCCTAGCATCCTCCTAACCCTTCCGGCGATCGGCGGGCGTGCCAGAATTTCCGGAATGAGGAATGCCAGATTTTTCGGAACCTACATTGAGTCGAACCGCAGCGAACGCTCGAAGCGGCTTCACTCCCCCAAAAGACTGCATCTTGTGCCGATACTAAAATTTGTATGATGCAAGTACTAAAATACGTAACACAGCATTCCATGCTATCAGTAAAGCATTCAGTATGAATAACTTGTATGGAACAAGACTTTGGACTCTGTCTTGCTAAACTGATTTTAGTATGAGGACCGTACCAAATTATGAATCTGCCCGGAATGACCAGGAGGGTGGCATGAGTCGAGAAGCCGCGCTGAGGTTCTGTGGTTTGGCTCTGGTGGTGGTACTTGTTTTCGTTCTTTTCCAACCAAACGTGGCGAAGGCGGACACTTACGCCACGATTCGAGGAACCGTTACGGACCAGACTGGAGCCGCAATCCCCGATGTTGCTGTTACAGTGGTTAACGTCGCTACAGGACTCGCCCAACGCGCCGTGTCCTCAAGAGACGGGTCGTTTGCTTTCCTCCAGCTGGCGATTGGGGACTACACCGTCAAAGCGGAGAAATCTGGCTTCAAGACCTTTGCGACGACCAAGATCCACTTAGACGTAAACCAGGTGTACACCCTTACCGTTAACATGCAACTCGGAGTAGTGACGCAGGAAGTCATGGTGCAAGCGGAGCCTGTTCAGGTCAATACCGGTACGCCCCAACTGGGAGCTGTCGTCACCGCCGATCAAATTGTTGACTTGCCCCTAATCAACCGCGACTGGGTGAACCTGCAACAAACCATGCCGGGGGTTGTGGGTGCCTCGGATGGCCGCAGAGAGTTTGCTACAAACGGCAGTCAGTCCCAGCAGAACAGCTTCTTGATCAACGGCACCGACACCAACGACCTGCCGCTAAACACGCGATTGATTATTCCCAGCCCAGATGCCATCGCAGAATTTCGAATGGTCACAGGTACGATCAATCCGGAATATGGACGAAACTCGGGGGCCATTGTCAACGCGCTGATCAAGGGTGGGACGAATTCATTCCATGGAGATGCGTTCGAGTTTTATCGCGATCCCTTCCTGAATACGCGCAATTTCTTTTCACCGCAGCCGGACATATTTCACCAGAACCTCTTTGGTGCAACCATCGGCGGGCCGGTCATCAAGAACCACACCTTTTTCTTCTTCTCTTATCAGGGGCTTCGCGCCCGGCAGCCGCAAGTAGGCGTCGCCCAGAGTGTGGGCGTCTTCACGCCGGCCGAGCGTGGCGGCGACTTCAGTCAAGGAGTCGACATAGACTCGGTGACCGGAAAGCCCCTTATCGCCGAATCCAAAACTCCCTCTCCGTTCCCGATGTTTGGCGATCAGAGTTCGGCCTGCCCAGCTTCGGGCGGTACCCCCTGCGCGGCGGGAACACCTTACAACGCCCTCTTCAGCACAGGCAAGATTCCCACTCAGAATTTCAATACGGTTGCGGCCAACTTGATGAAAAATTTTGTGCCACTGCCAAACAGTGGGGACCAATTCCAATTCAATCCCACCACCACTAGTACGCAGGATCAGTACCTCTTCCGCATCGATCAGACTTTTAACTCCAGAGATTCCATCTGGGGGACCTGGCTCCAGGAGAATCACCCGTCAGTCGACACGCTGCCCTTCACGGGCGCCACTGTGCCGGGGTTTGCGGAGAATGCCCAGCGTCACTACAAGCTGCTGACACTGAGTTGGAGCCACGTCTTCAATGACCACATACTGAACGAACTCCACGGCGGATATACGCGCTTCAACTTCGTGGCCGTGAATCCCGTGACTCCGGTGCTGCCTTCGACCGCGGGGTTCGCTATTATCCCGCAAGACCCTGGCGGCGCGGGCTTGCCCGTCGTAAACATCGCCGGCCTCTTCTCCCTGGGGTTCTCCTCAAACGGACCTCAGCCGAGAAAAGACCAGACTTATGAGGCCGTGGACAACTTCTCGATTACCCAGGGGCGGCACAGCATGAAGTTCGGATTTGATATGCGCCGCTTCCAGGTTTACAACCCCTTCTTCTTTGGAAACTCCGGTACTTACACATTCAACGGAGCGGGCACCTACACCACGACGGATCCTGGCGCAGACTTCCTCCTGGGGATTCCGGACAGTTTTGGTCAAGGGAGCGGAGGCATTACCAACGCTCGGGCGCAGCAGTACTACAGCTATGCCCAGGACGAGTACAAACTCCGCTCGAATCTCACCTTGACCTTCGGAGTCGGCTGGCAGATCGATACGCCCATCGTCGACAATTACTACAGCGGTCATGGAATGGTCGCGTTCATCCCGAACAAGCAGTCCACTCTTTTCACCAATGCTCCCTTGGGCTACGTCTTCCAGGGTGAGCCGGGTGTCAATGCGGCCGGCACAAGCCATGCTTGGCGGAATTGGGGCCCCCGGTTTGGGTTTGCCTACAGCCCCAATTGGGGATGGCTCTCCGGCGGCCCTGGGAGGCTGAGTATCCGCGGCGGATATGGCATCTACTACAACCGATCCGAGGAAGAGCAGACACTCCAGTTCCTTGGCATGCCACCGTTCACAGTCAGTTCGGCTGGCGCGGGATCAATCGTGGGGGGAAGCCCGAGCTTTGCTAATCCCTACGTGGATATCGCCGGAAAGGGAACCGCAGCCAATCCGTTTCCATTCTCCGGGGTTGTACCAAGGAACATAAACTTCGCTCCGTTTGAGCCGCTGTGGCAAGCGTGTTGCGGCACCGTAGATCCCAAGACCGTGGACCCCATGGCCGAGAACTATAACCTTACGCTGGAGCGGCAGTTCCCCGGCAGCACGATTGTGTCCCTTGGATACGTTGGGGCAGTGGCACATCACCTCAGCGTCGGCGTTCCGGTAAACACTGCCACCCCTGCGGGTATCAAGACGTGTCTCGCCGATCCTAAGTGCGACAGCATCAGCCAACCCTTTCTTCACCCGAACGATTTCCTGTACGACGCTAGTGTCTATGGGCCAATTGACCAGATTTCGAGCCTGGGAAGTTCCAACTACAATTCCTTCCAGGCAACTGTCAATAAACGCCTCTCTCACGGCGTTCAATTCTACGCGGCCTATACGTGGTCTCACTCGCTGGATGATGGTTCGGGCTTTGAAAACACTTCCTTCGGTGGCGGAGGTTTCGGAGCACTCGGCTCCACGAGGGCGAGCAACCCTTACTGCCGCACCTGCGACTACGGGAACTCGATCTTCGATGCGAAGCATCGGTTGGTTTTCAACGCCCTCTATCGAGTCCCGAACATTCCGCATACCGAAGGAGCTCTCGGCAAGGTGGTGAACGGCTGGGCGATGGCCGGTATTGCCACATACCAGTCAGGATTCCCCCTGGATGTGATCGATTCTTCACTCCAGTCCTTGACATGCATGGCTGCCTTTTCGGACTTTGCGTGTCCCGACGTGCCCAATGTTGTGGCCCCAGTGACCACCTTCGATCCTCGCTCCACACCCGGGAAAAACTTCTGGTTCAGCAAGAGCTCGTTTGCTCTCGAGGCTCCGGGAACTTTCGGGAATGCGGGCCGCGATCTGTTCCGGGGACCCGGGATCAACAACTGGGACTTCGAGCTTTATAAGGACACGCATTTCACCGAGAGCATGTATCTGCAGTTGCGGATCGAGTTTTATAACGTGTTCAACCACACGCAGTTCGACCCGGCCGGCATCTCCACAAATGTCGTCAGCAGCAGATTCGGTCGGGAACTTCGAGCTCGGAGTCCGCGGCAGATTCAGTTGGCCACGAAATTCTATTTCTAAGTTCAGAGACACACCTCAACAAGAAAGGGCGTCCGCTGCGGCGGACGCCCTTTGCTCTTTGGGGATCATCCGACGCCGGGGAAAGGCACTTCGTTCCGGCTCGAATTCCCAGTTGCCCGGAAAACAGTCAATGCCTAAAGGTTCGATCCTGGTAGTTGATGACGAAACGGAAATTCGAGAGGGCCTCGAAGCCCTCCTCTCGTCGGAAGGTTTCGACGTAACCCCTGCCGAAACTGGCGAGGCCGGCCTCGCCAAGCTCGAAGACAGGCCGTATGATTTGCTCCTGCTCGATGTCAGCCTCCCCGATCGCAATGGCCTCGAGCTCCTGCGCGAAATCCGCCGGCGCGATCCGCATCTTTCCATCATCCTGATTACCGCTTTCGGCTCGATTGACGTGGCCCGCGCGGCATTCAAGAGCGGCGCGCAGGATTACATCACCAAGCCCTGGTCCAACGATGAATTGATTGCCCAGGTTTCTCTCGCCATCGAGGGCCGCCAACTCCGCGAGGAAAACGTCCAGCTCAAGCGCGCCCTGAAGCAGCGCTACAATTTCCCCAGCATCGTCGGCAAAAGCCAAAAGATGCTGGCGGTGTTCGACCTGGCCACTCAGGTGGCGCCGTCGCGTTCCACGGTCTTGATCACCGGTGAAAGCGGCACCGGAAAAGAACTCATCGCCAAGGCTATTCATTCGGCTTCCACCCGCGCCGACAAGCCTTTCATCCCCGTCAATACCGGATCGATTCCGGTGGACCTGGTCGAATCGCAGCTCTTCGGTCACGTCAAGGGAGCGTTCACGAGCGCGATCGCATCGAAAAAGGGCCTCTTCGAGGTCGCTGATCAGGGCACGATCTTCTTCGACGAAATCAGCACCGTCAGCCCGGAAACCCAAGCCAAACTTCTGCGCGTGATCCAGGAACGCGAGTTCATGCGCTTGGGCGGGACCGAAACAATCAAGGTCGATGTCCGCATCCTGGCAGCCTCCAACGAGGACTTGATGAATCTCGTGCGCGAAGGCCGTTTCCGTGAGGATCTCTTCCATCGCTTGAATGTCATCTCGCTTCATCTGCCGCCGCTGCGCGAACGCAAGGAAGACATCCCGCTACTGATCGACCGTTTCCTCGAACGCTTCTGCCAGGAAAACAGCAAGCCGCCGCGCGGATTCACTCACGGCGCGATGAAGCTGTTGATGGACTACGACTGGCCGGGAAATGTCCGCGAGCTCGAAAATGTCGTCGAGTGCGCCGTCGTGCTCTCGACCCAGGAAACAATGGACACGGACCTTCTGCCGGAGAGTGTGCGCACCCGCGAGATCGTCAAAGGGGTCCGTCTCCAGCTTTCCGATTTTCTGCCCCCGATGCCCGGTGAGGTTGGCTCGCGCTCGACAGCCCCATCGGATTCCCTCTTCGAAATCCTCGAAGAAGTCGAACGCCGGATCATCATCGATATGCTCGAGCGCACCAATTGGAATCAAACGGAAGCCGCCGAGCGTTTCCAGATCCCGCTTTCAACCCTCAACCAGAAGATCGACCGCCTCGGGATGCGAGTCCCAACTCGCAGAAGACGCCGTGCATGGCGACGCAGATGGTGTGGTAGTGGGTGTCGAGCGCTGTAGGATTCTGTGCGCGTTGGCCAAGCCTCCTGGGCGGCCGCTAGCAGTGGTTTGATTGCTTTGTCACGGAGAACTGACCAGCACGGTCATCACTCTTAGACCATCCGTGATGGACTCGTATCTTCGTGTCTTGCCTATCTGACAGACTATCTGTTTACCCCGGAGTTTTTTGAGATCGTAGGCGGCACGACGTGGGCCCTACGATTCGCGGTGAGGGTCGAACGCGTGGCGAGCGCCGAACGGAAAATCAAGGCCCCCCTCATCCACCCCACCCATCCCCAACCCTATAGTCCCTTCCCCTTGTCCTGCCCTTCCCCCTTCTGCCCCCAAGCCTCCGGCTTGTTGGCTGCTGCCTGCTTGTTCTAAAGTGTTCGCCCTATTCTACCTACCCCAAGCCGTAGATAGGGACCCCCCGAACACTTTGGGACAATTGTACGAGCCCTCGCTCGGCAGGGAAGATCGCCCGCGCGAGAAACATGAGAGCGGCCCCAATCCGGATGACTCATTGCGGGAGGGGATGACTGGGACTCCAAAATCTCAGACGTTTCTAGCCGTCGGCCTGGCAAGACGGGCGGAGCATCTGGCGGTGGATCAACACCCAGACCTCCAGGATCGCGATTCTGGCTCGGCGCAGGCTCGCTACTTTTGACTCGCGGGATTTCTGCCAGCGTTCTGCCGTAGCCGTCAGCACATCGGTCGTATAGAGTCGCTGCCCACTCAGGTCGATGTACTTGGCGACTTCCAGCAACAACCAGTTGATGATTTTGAGACGGTGCCAGCTCCGTCCCTCTTGCACTAAATGAGCGAGGAACCGGCTTCTTTCTTCA
The DNA here is from genome assembly GCA_049644285.1 of Candidatus Acidiferrales bacterium. GTDB lineage: Bacteria > Acidobacteriota > Terriglobia > Acidiferrales > UBA7541 > CAVRXT01. The sequence continues at coordinate 8,647 of JBARRP010000325.1, forward strand.
GCGTACGGGCCATTGCGATACAGAGCCAGTTGAAACGGGCGCTTAACGAATTGTTCGAACACGGTGGATCTCCTTTCACAGAAAAGTCCACCGAGTATGAACGCCCGCTCCTGCAGGGAGAGCTCTTCAGTTACTTGTCTTCTCGAATTTCGCGCGGTAATGTCACAAGGTCATGCCCCCTCATGCCAACGAGAAGATCGGCAGGAATGACCCTTGCCCTTGTGGCAGCGGCAAGAAATACAAACGGTGCTGCCTGGAGCAGCAATCTGCTACCTACAGTCTTTGGGCGCAACAGCGGGATGAGTCCGACGAGCTCACGCGCGCGATGATCCGATACGTCCGTGACAACCACGAAGATCTCGCGCTGGACGCATGGGAAGATTTTCACCTGGGCAAGGTCACTCGGCGCTTTTCGTGGACCGCTGACGAGCAGATGATCTTCATGCCCTACTTTCTGTTTCACTGGAACCCGGAGTTTGTGGGACGGCGAAAGAAGGCTCTGCCGGGTGGAGGAGTGATCGCGCATTCCTTCCTCCGGGCGAACGGACTCCAGTTGTCCGATCTGCAACGGCAGATTCTCGATCAGGCCATGAAGCAGCCTGTCAGCTTCTACCAGGTTGTGACGAGCAAGCCGGGGGAGAGCTTTCAGCTAGCCGATGTTTTGACTGGCTCACAGTCCGATGTGATGGAGCAGACGGCGTCGCAGCAAACGAAGCCCGGAGACCTTCTGTATGGTTCTGTGTGGACATTGCCTGACATCACAGTTCTCGGCTGCTCCGCGCCGATTAAGATCCCGCTTTCTTGGAAGGCAGAGATCGTTGGCCTTCGGAAGATGCTGCGGAGAAGAATCGCGAGGCAAAAGCGGCCTCTGAATGCGGAGGACCTGCTCCGGTATGCCGACGAAATTCGGGCGACATACCTGCTCATCCGGGATTCGTTCAATACGCCACCACGACTCTGCAACACGGACGGCGACCCGCTCGTGTTGCATTCTCTTACGTTTCAAATCGAATCACCGGAAAGTACTTTTGAGGCGCTAGCTCCGCTGGCCGAGGGGCGATCCAAGGAAGAGCTTTTGGATAATGCGGAGTTTGATGAGCGAGGAAGGCTCCGCAGTGTGTCGTTCGACTGGCTTAAGAAGGGCAACTCGAAAATCTCAAGCTGGGACAACACGATCCTCGGCAGTATCAAGATATCGGAGGGTTCTCTGGTTGCTGAGGTGAATTCCGAGAAGCGCGCCAAGCGGCTTCGAGACGAAATTGAAAAACGGCTCGGTGCTAATGCGACTCACCAGAGGACTGTCGCTCAGACGGTGGACGAAATAGTTGCCGAATCGCCGAAACGGAACAGTGCGCGGGCGAAGATTGATGAGGAAACCGTCGATGATATCCTTCGTGATCCGGAGGTAAGAAAACAAATCCAGGAAAAAGTCCAGAAGCAAGTCGAGGCTTGGGCCTATCAGAAGATTCCCATTCTCGGTGGCCGGACACCGATGCAAGCGGTTCACGATCCCGACGGGAGAGAAATCGTTGAATCGCTGCTCTTGGATTGGGAGCGCCGGGCCGACGAGGGCGTGTATCAACCTGGAATTCGCCCTGACTTCAATGCCGTCCGCAAGCTGCTGAAACTCATGCCTACAACGTCCTGATGTTCGCTCGTGGACGGTCCAACCGCGGACTTACCAAAGCAATGGCAAAAACCAGAAGAGATCCCAAACGCGAGGACCGAATCCATAACGAAGTTATCGTGGACGCTTACAATGCGGAAGAGCAAGTCATGGGATGGTATTACTACCTGGAAGGCAAACTGAGATTCCCTTTCCGGGCCAAGTGCGTCGCTTCCAAGATGGTCTCGCCACTCAGGAAGGAAGAAACCGTCGAAGTACGTCGAATGGCACCCGAAGATGCGTGTTCACGTGACTTGCTCGTGCTAATCCGCTGGCAAGGCCGCAACATGGCCGTTCCCCTTTCGCAACTGGTTGCCCTTGACGCGGACGAATCTACCATCGAGGCCATCAGCGACTGGCACTACTGGGTCGCGCGAGATTATCGCTTTTGAATCAGGTTCACGCGCGACTACTCTGTCTCCTGGAACGCCCACAAATTATGTGGCCCGTTGAATTCAAAAATGCGTGGAAACCCCTCTTGTCTGGCCACTGCGCCACATAAATTCCAGCGCCGCATAAATGGGCCGTTTCGTGCACGAGTGTCGCGAATTCCTCAGCCGGAGACTGGCCGGGTATCCTGTCAGCAGGAAGCTCAACAACTCGCAGAATGAGGATGCGGAGTCCGCTGACCCGGTCACGTTAGACACTCCCATACAGGCGCGGTTGTTCTAGCAGTGCGGCGTCAAGTGTGACAGGAGAGTAGTTTGCGACCGGCGCAGCCGTGTGCTAGCGGAAGGCTCGACTGGTGGTGCGTAACAACTTGGTGCATGATGAAGTGCAGATCCCCATGCACCCATGGGATTGCGGATATTTCATAAGGTATGATTTGTCAACCCAAGGTGTATCTGAGAAGTTGTTTCAAGCTAGCGGAGACCTGTGGATAAAAGGCTCATGCCTCAACCGGATCATCGTCAGCTCCAGGTCGTGAGCCTGTTCTCGGGTTGCGGCGGCATGGATTTTGGCTTTATGTCGGCTGGGTTCCAACCGATTCTTGCGATTGATGTAAATGAAGCTGCGTGCCGATCATACAATCTAAACCTTCCTGAAGTGCGCGTTCTCCGGCGCGACCTCGCCTCAGCGCCACAGGGCTACGTCACGGAGCGCCTGCACGAATTGCCGATACGAGTCGAGCCTGTCGGCGTGATTGGCGGCCCTCCATGCCAAGCTTTTTCTCGCGGTAATGGACACAAACGAATTGATGATCCCCGCGCCGATCTGCCGCGTTCCTATGCCGGCATCCTGCGGGAATTAAACAAAGCATTCGAGGTCGATTTTTTTGTGTTTGAAAACGTGTTGGGGCTGCGGCACGGTCAACATGACGCGCAGTTCAGAGAGTTCAAAGATCTTTTTACCGATGCGGGATTCCGCATCTTTGAGGACGAACTGAACGCCCTGGACTTCGGAGTGCCACAGGTTCGTCGGCGTGTGTTCGTCGTGGGGTTCAATCGACGGAAATACAGGAACCTTGAATTCGTGTTTCCAGCCAGGCGGACCAGCAGCCCTCGATGTGTGGGCGATCTACTTGAAGAACTCCCTGAACCGACATTCTTTCAGCGAGGGCTGGAGCCCGAGAAGATTGCCTTTCATCCGAACCATTGGTGCATGAACCCGCGCTCCGCGCGGTTCAAGAATAGCTCACTGCATAACAGCAAGATTCATGGAAGGCCGTTCCGACTTCTCAAGAAACGGAGGTCACCGTAAGCATTTGAAAAATCAGGAGAAGTTTGGCTCCCCGGGCTAGATTCGAACTAGCAACCCTTCGGTTAACAGCCGAGGCGGTCAAAAATCTAAGTGCCGCATCTGGTGTCGCTTACCGGAGATTCGGAGCCATCCTTACCTCTTTAGTTGCACCCAATCCTGCACCCAATGGGCTGGGCAATTCCTGCTCGAGGCTCGAATTACACCCTAGTTTGGCGAGGAGGACCGCAGAAGCGGAGCCCGATAATGCTGCCATTCGTCGGAGAGATCGGCGTAAGCGAATCCTGATTATTTCGGGCTAACTGCCTTTCTCTTCACTTCCTTTTTTCTCGTCTTCCTCGGAACAAATCCCAAAGGAAGTTCGTCGCCCTCGACGGGCGGATTTCCATTGCCCACGCGAGCGAGAATCCGACTGACCCGAGTTGGATCAGCGCGTCGCGCGCGTTCCTCAAAGTACTCTTCTGTTCGCATGGCAGAAACCTTTTCCGCGAGCGCAAGCGTAATGAGCTGGTTGAGAGCCACGCCTTCGGATTCGGCCGCCTTGCGTGCTTCGGCCAGCAGGGTGGGCGGTACGCGCAAAGCGAAATTGCTTCGTCTCATCGATTCACTCCTTCGCTTCTCATCACTGGGCTTCCTCTGCTAGTCGGCGGACCACTTCCACGGGTCGCAGGACCGAGCAACGGAAACGTGTCGCCATAGGTCTAAAATCGCGGTCATTGAAAGTCACGATGGCGTCGGCGCGTCCATTAATAGCCGTCTCTAAGACCATCTCATCATTCGGATCCGACAATAAGGGACGCGTGCGAATCAACAACTCCACTCTCTTCGCCACGGAAGCCAATTCGTCCAGCACAGCCGATACGTCTTCCCTGCTTGCTCCGCTTGCCGCAAGATGTTCGGGGCGAGTCAGAACCGATTCGTATTCCAGCATCAAGGGCACCGACAAAAGCAGGTTGAATCGGCGAGCCCGCGCCGCCTCCAGCACTTGGCGCGATGCGCCAGAATCGCTGCGGAAGGCCGCCACGAGCACATCTGTGTCCAGGACATACGCCCTCACTCAGATAGGATATTGCATGCGATATCGCACGTCAAGCCTGAAATCCGGTTTTGAACAGTCGCAAACATCAGATCCCGTGAGCAGGGGGGCGGCTCTTGCCGAAGAAGCAGTGAAGGGGAATTGCATACGGGCTGACCTTCGCGTCTACAGTTCTCGCCAGCCCTAAAATCGTTTTGCTTAATGCCGCCTCGATGTGTACATTATCGCGTACATTTAGGAATAGCACCATGATCACAATGAAAGTCCGCGTGCGCGAGTTCCGCGAGCACATCGCCAGCTTCTTGGAATCAGATACTCCCGTTGCCGTCACGAGGCGCGGCGAGACTGTCGGTGTCTGCGTTCGCACGCGCCGAAAGCGCCCGAAGGCAGCCGAGCTCTCCGAACTCAAGGCCGCAGCGGACCGTCTCGCTAAGGCCCTCGCCGACGTTGACGAAGAGGAGCTACTGGCCGAGTTAAAAGAGATGCGTCGGCGCGGCAAGGGTGTAGTCCGGTGAGATGATCGTCTATGGTGGGCTGGCCGCAGGCTGAGTGTAGTCATCTCTGCTACGTACGTAACGGGCGGACTTTCTTGTGATTGAGGAGAGGATGATGGCAGTGAAGGCGAAGGGATCAGAGCGGGGTAAATTGCGAATCGGTGATGATTGGAATGCGATCCGCATTATCGCGCTCTCGCAGAGCAATCCCCTCAAAGCCATCGCTGAGTTGGTCGAGAACAGTATCGATGCGCACGCCAAGACTATTGTCATCACGCGCGGTCGCGAGCACGGTGAACACTATCTAAAGGTCAAGGACAATGGCGACGGTCTCCCGCGCGATCCGAATGGGCTCCCTGACTTCAAGTACGTCGCGACGCATATCTGCGACTCAATCAAGCGGCGCTTGAAGTCAAACGGCGATGGAAATGGAATACAAGGGGAATTTGGGATTGGCCTTTTGAGCTTCTGGACTGTCGGCGACACGCTCTCGATGATTTCTAAGGGTGCCGATCAGCGCTCGTATCAGATGATAATGCGCAGAGGGGATCCTCGTTACGCTGTGAGCGTGCGACGCACGCTCTTTGCTGAGCAAGGCACCGAACTCCGGATCGGTCCCCTGCTGGAGGGCATACGTAGTCTGAGCGGTGAGAAGATCCAGTGGTATCTGGCCTCAGAGCTGCGCGATCGTATTCGCAGCGCGCAGGTTCGCGTAGCAGTGATCGATAAGCTTGCGCGCAAACAATATCAAGTCGAGCCGCGTCAGTTCGAAGGCCGCTTGCTGCACCAATTACCGACAGTTCGCTCATCATTCGGTGAGGCGTATGCCGAATTGTACCTCACGGAACCAGGCGAGGATTGCCGCGTCGCCCTTACCCGAGGTGGCACGCGCGTGATCACGGATATCGGTGCGCTCCCCGGTTTGGAGCGCCCACCTTGGAAGTCTCGCTACTTACAAGGTTTGGTCGACGTGCCGTACCTTAACCTCACACCGGGAACGCGTTCCGGAATCGTACACGACGAGCGCTACGCTGCTTTTGTGGAAAGTCTGGTCAAGCTCGAGGCTCACCTGAATGACCTCATCGACGCACAGCGGCGCGCCGAGGAAGAACAAGCTAATCGGGACTCCCTGCGTGCCATCCAACGCGCGTTTCGTGAGGCTATGCTCATTTTGCCGCGCGAAGAATACGATTGGTTTGATATCCAGTCCCGCTCCTCGCAGGATTCCGGGGCCGGCGAGCCGCTACAACGAGGCGTGCAACCCACAGATGCGAAAGAAGAGGGAGCAGTGTTCAGCGGTGCGGAACCGCAGGAAGAAACATCCGCACAACGTCAATTCTTCGACTATGCAGGGCCCTTGCACACAGTAGTGATTTCACCAACAACAAGCACACTCGCGGTGAAGCAAAGTCGACACTTCCGCGCCCTACCTCGGGATCGCTCGCGCCGGCGCGTCGAGGACGATTTGACCTTTGCCTGGGAGATCATGGAAGGAGGCGGCACGTTGTCGTCCACGTCGGATCAGGAAATTAGCTTCGAGGCTCCCGATTCGCCCGTTCTTGTGCGTTTGTCCGTCACTGTCTCACAGCGCGATATACACTGCACTGCAGAGGCGCTGATCACGGTGACCGATAGCCTCGATATCTCAATGAGCCCTTCAGTCGTCAACGCGCGCGGATTGCCGGGTTACACCTTCGAACGGGCAGCAGGGGAACTGTGGCGCTCGCGATTCGATGCCGACCGCAACTTGATCGTCGTGAACAGCGGCCACCGCGATTTTGTTTTCGCTACGCGTAGTCGTGTGCTCCAGCTGCGCTATCTCGTGCGGCTCTACGTCAAGGAGTTGGTGCTCAAGAACTTTGCTGGCATGCAGGCCGAACAGATAGCGGACCGCATGATTGAGCTCTCGCTGTATGTGGAGGAGAAATTGAAATTCTCTTGAGGCGTCGTGTGGCAGGCAGACGTGGCTGCGGGACCTCACATGGGTCTTACGGAGACTTGCCGTATTTGGCGGATCCGAACCGGCGTCCAGGCGGATCACGAGCCAAAGATTGCTCGACAGCGTGCTGCAGATAAGGGGGCCCTGCGCTTGCAATGACAAATCTTGCGTAAGGGTCTTCACGGTAAATGTGTACGATCTAAAGCAGGCCGAGCAATTTCACCTGATTTGATCAGGATGCTGGAATCGATAGGCGCGCTGCGGGAAATTCCGACAAGAAGAGCAGAGGAGCGTCGTTGCACCCAATGCACCCAAGTCGGCCTCTCTTGCGACGTCGAGGCAGCGGAAGCGAATCAGCAGGATCAAAAGGATTTGTCACCATCACGGCAACAATCGCGACGGCTTCAACCCTTCGGCCCGCAACCGAATGTTAATTGGCCAAAATTTGCGCTTCGGAAAAATGTAAGTGACAGGAAAGAAGAAGGTTGGCTCCCCGGGCTAGATTCGAACTAGCAACCCTTCGGTTAACAGTCGCGGCGCTCATGTTTCGCTCCGAGTACGACGATTTGCTATGGTGTTGATTTTCCGCACTAGTACGGGCGATTTTCTTCCCCCTCCAATTGCTACCAAGTGCGACGGTTCTTGATGTAGGGTGGGCACAAAATAGGGCACAGTTTTCCGGGAGCCGGGCACCTTAGCTTTTCTTAGCATCCCTCCAACTTCTACGTGTGTGGCGGCAGTACAACCTTGACCAGGCAGTTTTCGCAGTATTCCAGACCGCATGGCTTGCACCAGTAACTCTAAGCGGTCTCGGGCCACTTCAACGTTTCTTGCTACCACGTTTCGGCTCCTCCCCTGCCATCGGCCTGGAAACGGGCTCAGCGTCTTGGGACTACATCCAGCTTTACGAAGGTGACGCGAAGCTATTGACGGCCAGCCTGGAGTAGATCCAGAAAACGGCCACCCAGATTCTCAATGCAATCGGCACGGAGGGAACCTCCGCGCCGGAGTGAGTCAGATGCATGTGCAGAGGAGAACACTCAATTGTACCCAGCCTAACAGTCGGGACTATCCAAATTCACAGCCTCCCGCTAAACTCACGCCTGGGTGTAGTGCCCTAATCGTCAACAATCAGGTTGCAAGCCGGTGTCTGCTTGTTTTATGACCGAAGTTCAGAGTCGGCACGGTCGGGGCCCTGCTTGCGCCCGATGCCAAAGATAAAGAGCGCAAGCTGATATGAATTTCGATAAGGCGAACATGATCCCGGCGCAAACAATGAACCGACAGGAAGCGCTTGATCCGCTGATCAGCCGTCGCCTCAGCGAGCTGCGCCAGGTCACAGTGACGCTGAAAAAAAAGCGACTGAGTCCGCTTGAGATTTGCCGGACGGTTATCGAAGGCCACGCTCTTGATCTCAAGACACGGGCATTTTTCGCCGGTTTGCCGGAGGACGAAAAACACTACTGGATTTCGAGCTTGTATGCCCTGCTGACGTCGATTGGTACAGTTCAGCGGTGCGCCCTAGTGTATCAAAAGGTGTTTTCGGGAGCCTCTCCAACCTTCTGCCGTATCAAACCATTTCCTGATATGACTTTGCATTAAGGACGCAGACGATCATGATCGGAGCAAGCCCGGAACGCAAGATTTTGTCAGGAATTTACAGGACACAACCCTAGAAACTGAAGGACATCTGCAAGTAGATCAGGCGATTCGCCGCACTCGACGAAAATGCCTGACCGTACAAGGCGTTTGATTCGCCAAAAAACCGTGACCCAACCACTCCGACGGGCCGTGCCAGGTTTACGTAATTGAAGACATTTCGCGCGTTGACGCTGAATGTGAGGTTATAGCGCCGATTCGTCCCGCCCCCCATGCCGCCACTGAACCCCCCCGGGGTACCAAACCCGCCGCTGGATCCATAACCCCGACCTCCTCCGCCGCGACCGCCGCCGCCACCGCCGCCGCCACCGCCGCCACCACCGCGTCCACCGCCACCGGGGCCTCCCCCAGCGCCTCCCGCTCCACGCGCGCTTTCGGCCCGCTTGCCAAAACCAAAGGTTTTGCTCACCCTCAAATTCAGTGTGAAATGCCCCGGGCCTGTAGCAAAGTTGATAGGAACAATGGTCTCGCCGGGCTGGGGGACGGTATCGAAGGCCCCCAATTTTGTCATGACGACGTTAGGGTTTGAGAGGCTGCTTGCAAACGCCGGTCGCTGATTGAATTGCGAGCTCCCAATCAAGTCCTGGCCGATCGTGATGTTATAAGGCAGGCCGGAGGTCGCCAGAAGGAATGGGCTAAGCCGAAGCCCGTATGGCAAGCCTATGGTCCCGCCGACGAATACGCGGTTCCGCACGTCGAATGATGCCCGCCCGTAGTCCTCGAGCAGATTGTAAGGATTCGAAGGAAAAGTGTTGGCGCCGGCCGTGTTGCTATTGGCATAGTTGAGCACGTAATAGGCGACGAGTGAAAGCTTCGCCCCGGCGCGTACATTGATCTGCGCGATCAACTGGTTCTGGCTATAGATGCCTTCCGATTCAAACTGGTAAATGTTGCCGACGCTCCCGTGGGGCCGAACACCGCTCGTGGGATTGGACGGGTTGAAGGTTCCGGGAAGGGGTGTATTGATATTGTTGGTCAGCAACTGATCGAACCCGCGTGAATTCAAGTAAGAAATAGAAAAACTGGCGTTCTTTGTTAGTTGCCGCTCAAGCGCAATCGCCGTCTGCAGCGTGCCTGGCGCGCGGAGCCGAGGGTCGATTCGATAGACTGTCGGCAGCGCGCCCGGCAGCGTGCTCGGTGGCGGAATGCTCGGGAAAAAGTTCGGTGAAGCGACGACGAATTGCTTCTGGTTGAGGCCATTGAGCCGTTCCGCCTGAAGCACGAGATCCTCTGCAAAACGATCGTAGAAGATGCCCGAGCCGACTCGCAGCACGGTCTTTTTCCCCAGGCCCCACGCAATCGCCACCCGCGGCGCCCAGTCGGCGTGGTTGCTGATGTCGGTTTGCGTTTCGAAACGCAGCCCGTAGCTGAGCGTCATGTTGGGACGCACGCGCCAGTCGTCTTGCACGTACAGCCCGGCGTCGAACATCGAGATCTGCGTGCTCGGAATCCCGGCTGTGAGCGAAAACTGATTGGCACCGCCGCCTTGCGCGCGAATTTGTTCAGGACTGAGATTATTCGCGAGCCCTTCCTCCGTGATCTGGTACGCCTCAATCGATCGAAATGTGAACAGGCCGTTGAACGCGGAGGTCGACTGATTGTTGTCTCTGACCTCGCGCAAGCGCACCCCAAATTTCAAAAAGTGCTTCCCTCGGTCCATCTGCGTGTAGTTTTGAAACTCGTAGTGATTTGCGTAGTCGACAACGTTCCCTTCATTGTTGCCGCCGCCGGTGAAAGCGCCCAGGACGGTCACAGTGGGTTGTGTGCCTTGCGGCACCTGGCTGCTCGCGTCGTGGAGATATTGGAAGCGCGTTTCGTTCACCATTTTCAACCCGAAAACCTGGGTATCGCTCGCTTGCACCGTTTGTTCGGTGTTGAGTACGTTGTAACCCTGCGAGGGGAGAGCAAACTGCCCGATCCCTTGGTTCTGTTCGTTGTTCCGGAAGTATTGGTAGCGAAGGCTCAGCGTGTTGTTCTTGCTGACCTGATAGTCGACTCGCTGACTCAGGTTCGTGCGTGTCCTCGGATTCGGGACGGATTGGCTGAATGACGGATTCACGGTGAAGTCCGGATTCAGGACGCTTGCGGTCACCACGTCAATGTCATTGATGTCCCTGCGCTGGGCGCTGAAGAAGAATGAGGCCCTCTTGCTGAGCGGGCCACCCACGTCTCCCTCGAAGCGGGTCGAGTCATACCCGGGCTCCGACTTGGCGAAGGGATTTCGGGAGTTGAAGGCTGAATCGTTTCCGTTGAGTTCCAACTGGCCATGAAATTGGTCTGTGCCGGGTTTCGTGAAGATTTCGATTCTGCCGTATCCCAGCTTGTCGTATTCCGACGAGAAGGGATTCTGGTTGATGCGGATCTCGCGGATCGATGACTTCGGTGGAAGTTGGCCAGCAGTAAAACCATCAATATACATCTCTCCACCGTTGGGCCCTGCCGAAGGTCCGGCCAGCGCCTCGAGGTCGCTCTGCAGTTCATCGGGATCGTCCGACAGCGCTTCGAGATCCTTTCCCCGGATGACGACGGCGCCGGCGTTGTTCCCGGGATTGACATCGACTGTCGGCGACTCATCCGACACCACGACCTTCTGCTCTTGTTCTTCAATCGAAAGCGAAATGTTTAGCTTTTGAGCTTGGCCCGCGATGATTTGGACTTCGTCGTTTTTATAGAGCGCGAAACCCTTGGCGATGACCTCCACTTTGTAATTGCCCGGTGCCAATCCTTTCAGTTCGAAGATACCTTCTTGGTTCGTCGTCGCGGCCAAAGACGGTGCGGTTGGTGCCGTCACCACCACCGAGGCATCCTTCACTGCAGCGCCGGAGGGATCGGTGACTTGCCCGCGGAGCGCGCCGGTGCGGGTTTGTGCAAGCACGGGATTCCTCATGATCAAGCCCAGAAAAATAACAAATGCGATGCGAATGTGCTTCCGGCAGTGCCGAGATTTCACTCCTTCTCCCTGGAAAAAGTCACGCCCACTCAATCGAATTATGATTACGGGTTTGCTTCCGAGCCTTCGCCGCCCGCCAAACCGAGATTCCAAGGCGAAAGGGTCGTCGCCTGAGCGCCACTCGGCGCGGCCGCCAAAATAGGTTCGACGCCGGCAAGTAGTGTGATCGCGGTGACCGTACCGCTGCTCGTACCTTCTGTCGACACGATCATGACTGCATCACCCTTCTGCAAGTCGGCGAACATAGCTGCAGGCATTCGGCTCAGAATCTGCTGCAAGTCCGCCTGCCCACCGGGTCTAGCGTTTCCGCCCATCCCGCCGGGACGCTGCTCGCTACCACCCTGGCGTGAATATTCGGGATGATCACCCGCTCCGCTGGCACCAACCCCGGAGGCCCCCGGCGCCGCGCCTGCCGGCGCCCCTGCAGCGCCCCCTTTCAACCGAAACGCGATGCGCTGCGCTATTTCCGGTGGCAGCTTGCGGAGTTGCGATTGCGCTGTAACCCTTACGAGCACGGGTTTTTTCGTGATCAGATCCGTGACCGCGATGGTGTTTGCCGCAGTGTCAATCGAAGAGATTGTGCCGGCGATGTTTCGAAAGGTCCCCGTGACGATCTCTTCCGCGGCAAACTCGCTTCCATCCGCGCTGCGCGTCCCACGCGCGCGAAGCTGGTCGCCGGGCTTGATCTGGTCCAGTGGTGCGGGCTTTGCGTCGTCGAATTGCACCGAATCCGGAGCGTAGCGGCGCAGGATCGTATCCTTCGCAGCATGAATCGCCATGGTCTTGTTACCGCCCGGAGCTGCCACCGAAATCGTGACGGTTCCTGTGGATGGGTCGACGGCGCTCACGAGCCCGCCGATTCCGCGCTTCTGCCAATCTTCGCGGTCACGCTCCTGCTTTGCCTCAACGTCGGAGTGTTTCATGACGATGATGCCCGCAGCAGCGATGGACTTCGCGTTGTCGGAAGGTTGCCCCCGGACCAGGATTCGGTCGCCCACCTGGAGATCCTTCAACTGTATCGGTGTCGCGCCCTTCAGGTCTTTTTGCCCGGGCTCGACGCGAACCATGCGCGTGGAGTCTTGCACGAAGGCGCTGATTTCGGCTCCTGCGTCTGTCGCGAGCGTGATGGTGTTGCCCCTGATGGCTTTGATGGTGCCAACCTGCCTCCCGACGGGGCTCTGCGCCGCGGGCTGCTGGCTCGGCCGTGCCGAGCCGGAGCTGCCGTAGCATTGAGTCGCGAGACTTATGCTCGCGACGCCTCCGATGGCGGAAAGGGCAGCCACCAACACCCTACTTGTGGTCGAACCCATAAACAACTCCTGAGATTTACCACACCCGCTAAGTCGAGCCCAGCAGTCCCCTTCAACACCAAGCCCACTGAGGCCGCCTACTCTTCACCCACTTAGACGTAAGCACTGCCGAACTTCGTTGCGTCAGAGTCGCAAGATTGCCGCATCGCAGGTCATCATCATTGTGTCCGTGGCCTGGGCTCCTACAAGGTGTCACACACGGCTGTCGTTGACATTGCCGCTTCTGGTGCGGGATCAGAAGGGCGAGGAAGAGGTCGGGAGGACAGCGAATCATGAAAAAGGGGCGAGGGCTGGGGAAGCAACCGATAGAATACACATCCGAAACAAAGCCCGAGATAGTGACGTCCACCGGTCGGATTGTTAGATGTAGGTGCTTACTTCCGGTTACGCCGCTCCTGGCCCGCCTTCACCTTCTCCGTCCGGTCCGCCGTCGGGTCCGTTCGGACCATCCGGATCGCCTGCCGGATCGGATGATGTAGGTTCGTCATCACTGGCCTGGAGCACCGCCCCGGTGTGGCTGCTAATTGTGACGATGCTGCGGGCCCACGAACGACCCCCCACCAGCATCAGCGCTGCAACCGCAAACAAGGTGTATATCAGTTTTTTCATTTGCTCTGTTCTCCTTTCTTTGAGCTGTTTACCTCACCAAACATGGACAACTGAGACTAAGTCTTAAATACCCAAGACTAAAAGTCAAGGGAAATCTTAGTAGCTTAAGACTTGTTCTGTAAGGAAGGTGCGCACAGTTCTGTCGAGGCGTTTCTGCCCGCACTGCGCCAGAGTGGCGCGTTCTTTGCCTGAGGCTGGATTGTTCTTACGACTGAACGAAGGGCCGTCTGAGCGGCGGAACCTACTGTCGAGACTGAGGCCCTGATTGGCTCTGTCCGGAGTCTCCCTCTTGGCCCTTGCTCCCTTCAGCAACGCGCCACAAAGCGTCAACAGCGGCACCGATGACGGTCCCTCGCCACGAGTATGGGTTATGCACAGTGTTCGACGGCGGTGTTTCATCCCAGACGGGCGCTTCGTGAACCTCCTGCGGCGATCCCTCGGGCTTGACCTGTGGCGCGGGAATCCAGGCATCGTGGTTACCGCTTTCTGCTGTAGACAGGGATCCGGTCTCACCAATTTCCGAAGGAATTCTGGCGGGCGCAGTAAGATCCGGCACCCGTGCATGTCGCTTCCTGCGGGGAGTCCCAGACTTTTGAGAAGCCGTTGAGTGCCCATCCTGCATAAGGAGCGGGGCACTGGCTGCCGGACGCGGAGCAAGCCCAAGGGCCACGGAGAGAGGAGACCATAGGGCGACAAAAGCGAAAAGAGCCACAAAGACGGCAAAAATCGCTCCGCACTGCTTCCAGCAACTTCGGCGATGATTCTCGGCCAGCAAGATCTGCACACGAAGAGCCAAAAACGAGCTGAGTAATGCCAGATGCGAGGGCGGCTCAAGTTGGCGACCGAGAACGCGGCGGCGCGCCAATCGCGCAAGGCACGACGCGTAATCTGTTCGGCGCCCGTGCCGCAACCTTACGACAGCCCCGTCACACGCAAGCTCCCGCTCACGGCCTAGATTTCTCAGAGCTGACCAAATAGCTGGGTGAAAGAACAACAAAGAGCCAACAATCTCTCCGAGAGTGCCCCAGAGGAAGTCCAGACGTCGGATGTGTATCAATTCGTGGTAGAGAACATCGGTGAGCTGTTCGCTGTCTAAGTACAGGTCAAGCCCTTCAGGAATCAGCACCAAGGGCCTCCAGGTATAAGCGGTAGCGGGTGAGGGGAGGCCGGGAAGCTCTAGAATCCGGCAATGTGAAACCCCAAGACGAGAGCATACATCTTCGAATGTGCTACTCACGCTGGCAGAAACTGACTGGGCCTTGGCAACGGCTTGACGGAAGAACCGCCTACGTCGAGCCAGGCCAAGGAGCATGATGAGCAAACCACCTGTATACGCACAGGCGAGGGTGTAACTGGCCGTTTCTAAACGCCCGTCCCAGATGGAAGGAATCGTAACCCTCGTTGTCGCGCTGCTCCGAACTGCGGGTTCGTTCGCTATGACTGAGTTGGTGGCGGGGTGGATCAGAGACTGCGGTTTGAGCACGTGTACCAAGAGATTTGCCCAATACAAGCCCGCGCCGATGAGAAAAAGGAGCCAAAGGGCGTGTCGAACATGGAATCGCGAGGTTACCCGAGTCAGCACGAAAAAAAGCAAGTATGCGGCCAGGATCCGAACGAAGCTTGTCGCGACTAATCCGAGTACGGTTAGATACTGACTTGATGCCATGAGGCCTCCAAGACCCAGCTTGGCCCACAGAGGAGCATCACATCGGCCCAGTCACTCCGACGTTCCGCCCTTGCTTTTCTGATCCCGATATCGCTGAATCAGCGCTTCGAGCTCATCAAGCTCTTGTTCTTTTACTTGATTACCATCGAGCAGGTTCATCAGCATCGCTGCGTAGGAGCCGTGGAAAGTTCGGTCGAGGACCCGCCTCGCCAGGACCCTCTGGACTTCATCGCGACTGACACGCGGAGTGAAGACGAAAGCTCTGCCACGAGTCTTGTGCTGCACGAAACCCTTATGTTCCATAATTCGGAGCAGACTCTGTACGGTTTTGTAATTGGCGCGCGGATTCGACGGTAACCGTTCGACAACGTCCTCCACCGTGCCCTCCTCTAAATCCCACAGTGCGTCCAGGATGAGAAGCTCTGCGTTCGTCGGCAGCACTACCTTGGTCTCGGAATGTATGCGGCGTCTCATTCTTGTCTTAAGAATTTAAGACAACTGACGGGTCGTGTCAACCTCGTGATCGACGAATTTCAAGCCTGTACCAAATCACATGGTTTGATACGCCTTCTTTTCGGAGGGTGCGGGCGCGCTTTTTCTGCCACTTACGGGCGCCGAATTCTGAACCTTTTGATACACCGCCGGCAATACGATAGTTCGTGCATTCAATCGCGGTCCTCGGGTGCTTCGTTCTTGAGCGTTCCAAAACGCCCGGACAGGCCTTTGGAACGGCAAGTCGGCAACAATCAGGAAACGGCTGCGCCAAGGGAGAAAAGCTCGGGCGGCCACGCAGAGTCGTGAACGTTGCGACGGGTCGCAGCACCCAAGGCTACTGGGGGAGAAGTCACCGAACCAGGATCGCTGGCATAGGCAGGCTCATGGCTTTGGCATATTCCGAAGTGATTAACGCATTATTCGGATACTCCTCATTCAATTGCCGCAACAACTCTTGCGCGAGGGCATTCTGTTTTTCACGGCGCGCGGCAAGAGCAAGCGTAATTTTGGCGAATGGCCGGAGGTAGCGTCCGTTTTCCGCAGTCTTGGCGACTTGCTCCATGCCGAGCTTTTTGTCGCCGTGAATTCCACCAAACCAAAGCGCGAAGCGGGAACCAGCGCTCTGTGATCCGATAATGTAATTTGCGATGCCGGGCGCGATGTACGCGTCCGCCACGTCCGGGTGCTGCGCCAGCAACTGCTTCGCATATTTATTGGCTTCTTTCATGCGCTTCAAGCCGTCGAGATGCCTTTTCTGGAGGATCGATTCCGCGTCCGATTCCATTCCGGCGGTCAGGGTCAGTGCAAAAAGAGCTTCGCCGTCGTTTGGGTCAGTTTTCTGGCGTTCTTTGGCCAGTTGACGGGCTTGAGCTAGCGCTTCGTGGAAATGAGTCATGCGCTCCGGATCCGGCTTGCCGTCAATCCCGTGCAGGAATTTCTTTTCGTTCAGGAAAAAGTCGCTGGTCAGCACGCCCTGGAGGTATAGCTCCTCAAAGAGATAGCTGGCCGCGACGGCCACCTCACCAAAGGGCTCCTTCGGATTGCGGGATTCCCAGATGGCGAAAACTTTGCGTGCTTCGGCGAACTTCTGCTGGTAGAGGAGATCAAATCCAGCGCTGAGCTCCGGTACGGTTGTGAAGGCCGGGGAGTCGACGTCTGGCGCTTCGCGCGCAAAACCGATGACTGGGCTCAAGAGCAGTAACAGCGCGAGAAAATAAGAGTGACGAAGCATTTATATGTGCCTTTCAGTTGGATGCGGCCGTCGCCGAGCGTGCTGCCAGCCAAAAACTTTGTGCTAATGCGCCGCTGCCGAAGCGACTGTCCGCTTAGACAACGGGATCGTCCCAAAAGCGAGCAGTTGAGTGTGCGCCTTCGGTGCTCTTGCGCAAGACAACGTCTAGCTGCTCAGGGAGATACGATCCCTCTTGTCATGGAGTGATACTTGCCCGTGTCCGCTTTGGACTCTCTCCACCGAGGTGTGCCGATGGAAACACTCTGGCAGGACATTCGCCACGGCGTCCGGATGCTAACGAAGGATCCGTTGCACCTTGAAGAGGACACTTAGATCGCTACTCATTGCCCCAACAGGAGAATTCGCATGATCTCGCCGGTCCCACGGCTTTTCTTTCACATCTTCGCGTTGTGCTTCTCGCTCGCTGCCTCGGCCCTGGCACCCGCGTTGGCGGATACGGTCAACACTTCCCTGCGCACGGTAACCAAACTCGCCGATGGTATCTACACCATCCGCCATAAAGACGCTCCGGATACCTTTCCGCAGGGGAACACCACGGTCATCATTGGCGAGCGTGAAGTCTTGGTTGTTGATTCCTGCTATCTCCCCTCCAGCGCCGAAGAAGACATCGCACAGATCCGCCAGTGGACCACCAAGCCCGTCCACTTCCTCCTGAACACCCACTGGCACTACGACCACACTATGGGCAACGCCGCCTATCGCGACGCTTTCCCCGGCCTCATCGTCCTTGCGCAAACTGAAACGCGCAACCAAATCGCCGGCTATAACCCATATTGGTTCGAACGTTTTCCAGGGCGCGCGGAAGGCATCCAAAAAATGATCGACTCTGGCAAGGATGCGGGCGGCAAGGCCCTCACGCCAAACGAAATCCAGGAACTCAAGACCGCCGCCGCTGGCATCCAGCCTGTGTGGGCTGAATTCAAGCTGCTGCGCGCCCGTTTGGCCGAGCTCACGCCCGACGTTGCTTTCGAACGCGAAATGACCATCGACCTCGGTAATCGTGAAGTTCAGCTCAAGTATCTCGGCCGCGGCAATACGCGCGGCGACGCACTGGTCTATTTGCCCAAGGAGAAAATTCTGGTCACCGGTGACCTGCTCGACCACCCCGTGCCTTACTTTTTCGGCGGCTATCCGGAGGAGCAAGTCGCCACTTTGCAGCGCATGTCCCTGCTCGATGCGCAAGCCATAGTCCCCGGCCACGGCGACGTTCTTCACGACAAGGTTTACGTGCAACAGGAAATCGATTTCATCTCTGCTGTGGTCGCCCAAGTGAAAAAGGCCATCTACCGCTTCGGCAGCGGCCCCGACAAATTCGATGCTGTCAGCGAGGAAGTGTCCAAGAATCTCAACGTCGATGCTCTGCGCAAGCAATTTGCCGGCAACGACAAGGACAATCGCGACTTCTTTAACGAAACCTTCGACGGCCTGATTCGTGCGGCATACGCCGAATCGTGGGGAAAATAGCCCCCCGGCCCGCGACCCCGTGGTCTGTGTTTGAACAACTCGGCGCCGCCTGCGTTACTCCGCCGCTCGCCAATTGATTCGGGGCCTCAGAAAGATAAGTCGTCAAAGAACTACCAAGAACATGTATTCACGGCGCGGTCCGATGGGTTCCCTACTTTAAGTTTCCGCGAAATCCGACGCAGTGAACTATTGAGGTCAGCGTTTTTTTGCAGGCTTCCGGCCGCGCGCCATGCTTGACAGCGCGCGCGTGTACTCGTCGATCGTCTCGGGGATTACACAATTTTGAACGAACTGACCGTGGCGGCGGGACTCGATCAGACCAGCGTCGGCGAGGATCTTCAAATGGTGAGAAACGGTGGCTGGCGTAACTCCCCGCATGGCCACGATTTGACCGCAGTTCATCTCTTTACACGAAGAAATGGCCTCGAAGATCGTCAGCCGGGTTTCGTCGGCGAGGGCTTTGGAGAT
>JBARRP010000326.1:0-4465 GCA_049644285.1 Candidatus Acidiferrales bacterium
GCAGGGAGTCAGCGCCAAAGACATCGTCATCAATAGTTCGATCCACGCGCCCGCATCGGCGAAACTGCTCCTTTCCACTCTTAACAAAAAGTCCCCTAAGAATAAGTCCGGTAAGTAGGAAGAACTGATGATGGGAATCGTAGCCTGCCAGTCTTAGAGATGTGGCTCGCGAACCTGAGGAAGTAGATTCTGTTGTGGGAGGGAGGCATGGATTGCAGCATGGCGCTGGCGCCGTTCGGCACGACCTCTCGTAGCTGGATAAGAAACGTTCCCTCGGCGGTGTTTCATTTGGACGGCCCCCTCTCCAGTTCCAGCAAACTTAGCTTGTCTAGGGTCATGACTTTCCACAGTTTTCTCAGGATGTTTCTCCTTATGATTCAAATCTATAGGAGTTACTTGGTAGTTTCTTTCGTGAGTTTCTGTAAATTGCTCTCAAGGGCTTCCAGCCCGGGGGCGAGAATATTTTAGCTGGACGAAATTGGTTTTCCCATGAAGATCGACGGGTTAAACATCAAAGTCGCATGATCCGCAAGCACGCAACGCTGCATTTAATTCAGAATTCCCGTCTTCCTACATGATTTAATGGATTTAATCCGAGTGTGCGGACCCGTACAGTGTGTGAGTGGCGGTAAGAGTACTCATCGTCGATGACGTGGAAATGACAAGGCGAGTGGAAAGGCACGTTCTGGAAGAAGAGCCTGACATTGAAGTAGTAGCAGAGGCGAACGACGGCCTTACAGCCTTTCTGTTGGCTAAACACTTCAGTCCAGACGTGACTGTCATGGACGTGGCCATGCCTTTCATCGATGGGTTCGGTGTCACGAAAATGATAAAAAGTACTCATCCGCAGATAAGGGTCATTATTGCGACCGTGCTGCCTGAAGTACCTTACCGAGAGTACGCTCTGAGCGCCGGAGCTGATAGCTTCGTCGCGAAAGACAAGCTGGGAAGCGAACTCATTCCAACGTTACGGCTACTCACTAGAACGGATTCATAAGAGGCGTTATCCGTGTGTGGACGGCAGAGGGAGGGCTAGAAACGCCGCTGCGCTGTGGAAAACTGGCGGCGCGCCCATACCCAACACTTGAGAGAGGTTCCGCGCATCCCTAAACGGATCTGTCCTAGCGCGCTTTAATAGATGAAGTGAGGGATGGCCTGTATTGCTTGGAAAGCGCTAATGCCCGGAGTATGAGTTTGACTCTCCGTCAACGAGCGCGGGGAAGAAGAAGATGAGAGCATGGCTTCTCCGAATACCCTCACTCTTCTTCCCCGCATAAGTCGTAAGGCGTAACCCGACGCCCTGTCGCGGCCGGTTATTCGTGAAAGACCAAGGTCACGGAGTTTCCCAATGCTCAAAAAGAAACCAG
Organism: Candidatus Acidiferrales bacterium; assembly: GCA_049644285.1. Lineage (GTDB taxonomy): Bacteria > Acidobacteriota > Terriglobia > Acidiferrales > UBA7541 > CAVRXT01. The sequence continues at coordinate 1,368 of JBARRP010000326.1, forward strand.
CGCGCAGGAACAAACCCATCCAGCGTAAGAAGCCAACTCGCGGTAATGGTCAGGGCGGTGACCCGTCTGCACGCCCGTCCATACATCAAGGTGTTGGACCGGCTCGCCCGGACGATCCTAGCATTGGTTAGATAGATGAAGCTCGCACTACCCTTAATTCCGAACACAATTTACATTGAGGCCCCGATGGACATCGCGAACTGGCCGGATATCATGCGTCCCACGGTCTGATATTGGATCGACGTTTTGGCGGTCTTACGATCGAGCGGCTGCGGAGGAGATCCTATGCTGGCAATCATTGGCTTAGTCCTTATTGCTCTTTGGCTGTTAGGGTTTTTCGCTTTTCACGTTACCAGCGCTTTCATCCACCTCCTTTTGATTATCGCGCTGATTTCTGTGGTCATGCACTTCGTGCGTGGCCGTGGCGTCGTGTAGGGAAGGATCGGCCTCTTTGTTTGCACGGATTGCCGCGTTGGCGCGTGCTTTCTAGATTTCGACCGCGATTGAAACGCCTGTTTTGCCGAGTTTGCAGGAGGATCCACATATGACCGAATCCCGCGAAAGCGCAGCGAATGGCCAACTCTTGAAAGGTGTCGCCCGAAGGCTCGGCTCGGCACTGGGAGCCGCGGCGGCGAGCACGCGAGCTGTCACAAGGAAATTGGCGTCAGCAGTCGAAAATAGCCACAGGCGCCATCCTCGCAAGAAATCCGCAGCGCGTCGCCCACGGGCCGTCTCGTCGCGGCGCCGCGGCGGCAACAGCTCTCGCTTGCGCAACCGAAAGACCGCATCGCGCCGGACCAAATAGACCCGTGTTGATCCAAGCGCGGGCGAGCCGTTACGCGAAGGATCATGGTACCGAAAACAGCTGCAATCCCCATGTTGCAATACAGGGCGGGCTATCGAATTCAACAATACGGGCAGCGATGGCTCGTCATTACGTTTTTCTCGATTCTGTTCATTGGCGCAGCCCTTTTCGCAATCCTCGCGCGGCACTGGCCCTTCTCCCAGCAGTGGTCTTCTTGCGGTCCGTTCCAGTTCCCCGCCGCTCTGAACACCCGATCTATTCTGTAGCAGCATCAGATGTGCTCGGGAACGTACTGTAGACGATGCGCCGAAAATTAAGGCACTGCCGCGCCGGTAGGTCTCGGCTTCGTTTGACTTCCATCCAGGCGATAGAACCGCTGTGCGGATTGTATCTACGTTTTCTAAGGTGAAAACCCGATTGACCGTACTAACGCCTCGAAGCAAGCTGTTGGCTGCGGTTACGGTTCCGTGAAGTCGGTCTCATTTTAGGACTGATCTCCCAAATAGCGGCAAAACAGCAAAAGTCACGCGGCCGTTCAAGGAGGGAACATGTTGTATTACGCATTGGTGTTCTTAGTCGTTGCGCTCATCGCAGGCTTTCTCGGATTCGGAGGCATTGCATTTGCAGCGGCAGGGATTGCCAAGATCTTATTTTTCCTTTTCTTGGTGATTTTTGTGGTGACCCTCGTAATGCATCTCATGCGCGGCGGGACCACCGGAAGTTAGGGGTGCTTGTCGTGCCTGGGACTCAGCAACAGAGATGAGGGAAGACGCAAAACGGAGGACTCAGGATGAGAAAAATCAGAACTTGGGATAGGGATGTTTGTGCTGGCCGTGATCGCCGGTACGACTGCGGTGGCGATTGCCCAGGACAACTGAACGACGAAAGCGGGCTCTCACGGGCTGCCTTCAGAGGGCGAGAGCTCAACGAGTACCTCTTAACGAGGAAGAAGGGCAGCATCTGGGAGGTCAAGAGTGACAGCGTCAACCTCGGCGAACACGTCGGCCATACAGTAACGATTACCGGCGCGGTTTCCGACCCCAAGATGCACGGTATGAAGGAAGACGCCAAGGAAGAGGCGAAAGAACAGGGGATGGCGAAGAACGCCGCTGAGCATGGTCACATGACTGTTACGAATTTGAAGATGGTGAGTGACAACTGCCAGAATTAGCGTCCTAAGCTATCGAGTAATCATCCGGAGTCAACATTTGATCCAAGCTCGCCGCTAAATAATGGAGACACCGGATTGCAATTTCTCCAAATGTGGTGTATGCCAAAACCACAAAACCGCTTGACTAGGAGCCAACGTGAGCCTGCCACTCCGAATACTTATCGCTGATGATCACGATCTAATGCGCCGCGGCCTCAAAACCCTGCTCGAATCTCGGCCTGGGTGGCAGATTTGCGGCGAAGCGCACACTGGGTCCGAGGCTATAGCTAAAGCCGAGGATCTAAGGCCGGACGTGGCAATTGTAGACATCACTATGCCCGAATTGAATGGGGTGGATGCTGCGAGAAGAATCCGAAAAACATCCCCCAAGACTGAAGTGTTGGTGCTCTCTATGCATTACGCTGATCAACTCATCCGCGACACGGTAGAAGCCGGGGCGCGTGGGTACGTCGTGAAGTCGGATTCAGAGCGTGATCTGGTAGCGGCTGTTGAGGCGCTGGCCAACCACAAGCCATTCTTTACACCTTGCGCGACGGAAGTGCTATTGACACATCTGGACAGTCCGAGCGGCACACCTATCCTGGGCTCAAAGGGCCGTCTAACCTCGCGCGAGCGCGAAATAGTCCAGCTACTTTCGGAGGGTAAAAGCAGCAAAGAAGTGGCCTCAGTTCTTGACATTAGTGTGAAGACGGCAGAAACCCACCGCGCGAACATCATGCGCAAACTTGAAATACACTCTGTAGCAGGAATCGTCCGTTATGCAGTGCGCAACCAACTCGTCGAGGCTTGAACAAGCCACCCATGGGCCAATCTGACTTTTCAATCCTGCCGTTCCTAACAACTTGATTTGTAGCCAGCGTTGCCGGAAAAGACGGTCACCAAACAAGAACCGCTGAACAAAAACAAAAAGGAGGGAATACCATTGAGAAAGGTGGCCGTAGTTTTGGTTGCCAGTATTCATGAGGCTCCGCAGATCACCACACAATGCACCCGAAAAGAGGGAGTCGTGGTCGAGCGCGTCAACACACGGAGTACGGAATGAACCCGATGGCGGTGATTGTCTTGATCGCGGTCGGAATTATGTTTCTCGGCATCGGTGTATCCGTCCTCCTCCAAAACAGG
>JBARRP010000327.1:0-3838 GCA_049644285.1 Candidatus Acidiferrales bacterium
CGCCATGCGAAGAGGCCGGCCTGCCATGCATTCCACGCCGAAGAAACCGCCACTTTTAAGAATGGTGAGGACTGCTTTCTTTCCTTGTTTCGACACGACCGTGTACTTTACCTTGCCTTCCCGGATAAAGTAGAGAGCGTCGGCCCGATTTCCCTGCGAGAAAATATTAGCTTCTGCTCGATATTCCAAAAGCTCGACTGGTGAACGGGCCATCCTCACGAGGATTTCCGGATCAAAAAGGTCTTCTATCTTATGTGCCATGACTCCCCCCAAGACCTTTGGGTTCGCGATTCTGCGACTCCGCACACTAAAGCAGGGATAATCTGTCATCGAACGGACGGCTGTCTGTACCATCCTGCACACAGCGATCAAAGGCTCTGATTCTGATAGAATCCCCGGAATGCAAATGGGGACCATCTACAAGCATCGTTTACGACTGCATGAAACAAAGCGGCCTTGAAACCCTTGTCGAAAATAGTTTTTCTTACAAGAACTGACCTCCACTGTTGTTCAACTGTTGTCGAAATCGTGAAACAGATGAAACTGATGCAACAATTAAGTACTAGAAGACTGGCTTCCAAGTCATAGAAAACGCAGAAAAGCCCAATTTTACGAGGGTTTCTAAAGGCCATCGACCTGAATCTAGCCTTCTGTACAGGTGAGAAAGCCCCGAGGCGCAGGTAAGATTCGGAGGAAGAGATGCTGTATCGGCGCCTCGGTGGGGCGCCCTTCGAGTCTCATCGAGAAATCACAAATCGAGAGGCGTGCTGCTGGCCAACAGATCATTGCATCTAAACGTGAGGTGTCCTGATGCGTTTGCGACCGATCACGGTCATTCTGATTATCGTTCTTCTTGGGTTCAGCTTCTCCGGCAGTGGATGCGGTTCGACGAAATCGTCCTCGAACCCACCCTCAAACAACGTCGCGCCCTCAATCACCACCCAGCCTGCCAGCCAGACCGTAACGGTTGGGCAGACCGCAACTTTCTCGGTAGTTGCCAGTGGCAGCGCGCTGTTGAGTTATCAATGGCAGAAGAACGGTGCCAATATCAGCAACGCAATGTCCTCGAGTTACACCACGCCTCCAACCGCCTCTTCCGACAGCGGATCGATGTTTCTCGTGGTTGTCAGCAATGCGGCGGGTAACGTGACCAGCGCGGCGGCGACCCTCACGGTCAACAGCCCAACTTCTCCCACTATTACGACCCAGCCTTCCAATCAGACGGTCGCGGTCGGCCAGACGGCAACTTTTTCCGTGATCGCCACTGGCGCAACACCCCTGAGCTACCAATGGCAGAAAAACAGTGCCAACATCAGCGGTGCCATGTCCTCGACCTACACGACCGCGCCGACTATGTCCTCGGATAACGGAACGACATTCCAAGTCGTCGTAAGGAATTCACTCGGAAGCGTAACGAGCAATGCAGCCACCCTCACGGTAACTGCCATGAGCAGTGGAGTTGATGTCGTCACCTATCACAACGACAACGGGCGCACCGGCCAGAATCTGGACGAAACGACTCTGACTCCAAGCAACGTGAACTCGAACAATTTCGGTCTCCTCAAATTGCTTCCGGTCGATGGCAAGGTCGATGCCGAGCCCTTGTATCTCTCGAACCTGACGGTGGCGGGAAGCGCTCACAATGTTGTCTTCGTCGTCACCGAACACGACACCGTCTATGCCTTCGATGCGGATAGTTATTCAGAACTTTGGCACATGTCCATGCTGCTTCCTAATGAGAGTCCCAGCGACGATCGGGGTTGCGGCCAGGTGTCACCCGAAATTGGCATCACCGCGACTCCGGTGATCGATCGCAGTGCCGGTGCCCATGGAACGATTTACGTCGCTGCCATGTCAAAGGACGGCTCCGGAAACTACTTTCAGCGATTGCACGCGCTCGATATCACCACCGGCGCCGACCTACCCGGCAGCCCGCAGGTCATTCAGGCGACCTTCCCGGGTACGGGGGCGAACAGCTCGAGCGGACAAGTGATTTTCGATGCGAAGCTCTATAAGGAGCGGCCGGGACTGCTGCTATTGAATGGCGTCCTTTATACGAGCTGGTCGTCTCACTGCGACAATGGTCTGTACACGGGGTGGATCATCGCCTACAATCCAGCTACATTGCAGAGGGTCTACGTGCTCAACATCACCCCGAACGGCAGCGAGGGATCTATCTGGGCCGCGGGGGCAGGTCCGGCCGCAGACGCTGCAGGCAACATCTATTTTCTCGCGGCGAACGGCACATTTGATACCACCCTCGATGGAAATGGCTTTCCGTCCCAGGGGGACTTCGGAAACGCCTTCGTGAAGCTTTCAATCAATAACAGTAACCATCTGATCGTCTCCGATTACTTCACCATGCACAACACCGTCGTGGAGTCGAACGGGGATCAAGATCTCGGCTCCGGCGGTGCGTTGGTCCTGCCAGACCTCAAAGACGGCTCCGGAAATGTGAAGCACTTGGCCGTCGGAGCGGGTAAAGACGGAAATATTTACATCGTGAACCGCGATTCGATGGGCAAATTCAACCCTGCGAATGACAACGCCATCTACCAGGAACTCGTCAGCGGGTTAGGCGGTAGCGAATTCGCAATGCCAGTCTACTTCAACGGCGTGGTGTATTACGGCGCAGTGGGTGATTTTATACGAGCGTTTCCCATTTCTAACGCCAAACTTGCCGTTTCTCCCTCTTCAATGACGAACAATTCGTTCGCCTACCCGGGGACGACGCCGAGCATTTCCGGGAACGGAGCCGCGAATGGGATCGTCTGGGCCGTCGAAAACGGGAGTACGGGCGTTCTCCACGCCTATAACGCGACCGACCTCACGAGAGAACTGTACAACAGCGATCAGGCCGGTACGCGCGATCAATTTTCCGACAACAAGTTCATCACACCAATGATCGCGAACGGGAAGGTTTTCGTCGGCACGACCAGCAGCGCTGCCGTATTCGGTCTATTACATTAGCAATGCGGTTGCTCGGCGATCCAGATCCTTTGGATTCGCAATCGCGTCCCGAGCCTCCCGGTTTCTCTCAGTGACCTCTGTGGTAGAGCGTTCGAGGTTGTCGCTGCAGCACCGCTGACGCCCGATAGCTGGCCAATGCTGTTCTATCGCGGACGCGACGGTCAAAACTTGGCGGAGCTGGTGCCCTACGTTCGCGCGCGGTCCCGCAGCCGCCGCAGCAACCGAATCTGCCCCGCGTGATAAATATCGTGGAACGCGACACCGTAAATCATGGGCGTAAACTTGCGCAGCGACTTCTCATCGCCCAAGCCGGCCACAGCCTCCAAGAGGTTGTGGTGCTCCCTTTCCAGCAGCTCGCGGTCGCGGCGCCACGCTCCCTCGCTCGCCGACTCCGGCGAGCGGAACCAATTGCTGCCCTTGAGCGCAAATGAGCCTCGTTTCCCGCCTCGCATTCTTCGCCGCACCGCATATTTCCAGTAGGCTGCGTGGAGAGCTTCCTCCCAGATGTTGTGACGCCCCGCAGCCGGCCGCCACACCGCGTCCCGCGCCGAGACGCCGCGAAGCGATTGCCTCAAATTCGGCCCGTGCCATGTTTTCTTCCAATAAGCCTCTTCGAGGATTTGCAGAAGGAGCTGTCGCCTGCCGTCACGCCGGTTTCCGGCCCGTATCGCCATTGAAAATCTCCCACCTGAGACTTTGTGCGACCGTGGGGGCACGGCATGCCGTGCCCGCTCACTGCTTGCTACTCCTACGAAAATCCAGCCTAGGCGGTCTGAGCGAGTGGCTCTAGCGTCACTCGGTGTCCCAGACGCTCCAGCCGCCTGACCAAGGAACGCCGGAGTTGGTTCACATGGATACGGTCGAAATG
>JBARRP010000328.1:0-13528 GCA_049644285.1 Candidatus Acidiferrales bacterium
GACGATCGTCACCTTCTTTACGGCAACGCCCAGCTTCCAAGCCACGACAGCATGTGCTGCTTCATGGTAGGCAGTCGCCATTGCCGTTTGACTGATTTCGATGTCCATCCTTGCCTCCGCAGCACGCCCGGCGCGGCAGAGTGTCACCTTTCCATCGACGACACTGTAGCGATACCGGGGTTAGAGCCGGCGGTGCTGCCATCGTCCTGCAAGGCCTCAATGACCTGCTCTTCCATCCGCAAACCGGGCGACCGCCAGTTTCTGTTTTAGGACAATCGGAACTTGGGGCTTCCCGGTGAGATTTTCCCCCTTTTGAAAGACCCGCCGACGCGCGCTTGGCTACCTTCCCAGGCACCCGTGAGAGCACAGCGCTATTTTGCCTGCTGGCGGGAATATTCCTGTAATAGAGAGCGACCCTGCTTGGTTTACCGAGTAGGCGAAGAAACGCCACATCAGCGAGGATACACTGTGTCCTTCGTTCATTTTACGGTTGGCTCTCGCTTTTCGTGGGACTTCGGCGGACGCGCCGACGGCCGCGATGCAAGGGTCAAGAGCCGAACAAGTTTGCTCGGGGAACCGGAGGAACCTCCGGATTCGTTTCGCCTCGGCAGTCGGGAGGAGGTAGCACCCTAAACGATCGGAGAGGGTTTGGCTCGTAATATTGGGACACCGACGGAGCGAAGGCGGCCATGCTCAACCCCAACGGTATTCTAGGGTGCCCGACAAAACCCGTAAATATGGCAGGAACCTTAGGGAATGCCAGGACGATGCTGTAGCGAATTCTTAGGATCGTTGTGGGCGCTGCACCGGGCCAGCGGTGAAAAAATTCAGCGGAAAATGTTCCGGGTCGGCGGATGCGGGTTGAGAGGCTTACGGAGATAGAGTTGCGCCGCCCACCGTTACTCCCGCCTCCATGCTTGGGCCTGCTTCCCGAAGTCTCGCTCAGGCCGGTTCAAATTGTATAGGTGCTGCGGGTCATCAGTCGGCTCGGTCACTATCTGAACTGGCTTAGTCTTTGTTTCCTGCCCGCCGCTATAGCATGATTCCATCTTGATCCTTTAGCGCCAACCGGCACAGGCGGATAAAATCTTGTGCACACCTTTGCTGTGAAATCAGCGGCCTTCATGCTCCGCTTTTGTCAGCTTACTTGTTTGTGCATCGGGGTCCAATGGTATTAACGTACCTTCGTGGCTGTCTCAGCGTGTGACGAAACAAAGGCGAAGATGCTGACCTCCGCCCCTGGGCGAAGGGCGCAAACGAGTCCTGTTGATTACCGACGCGCTTCACCCCGAAAGGACACAACATGTTCGCGGCGATTAGGGCACGGCCCGTAAGCAACACGCTACACGCGAATTGAGGGAAGAGGCGAATTATGAAATACGATTTTCTTGTCGAGACGTACGCAACCGAGCGCATCAAAGTGGTTAGTGTTTGGAGCGAGTTTAGGGATGAGGATCTTCCTTTCCGCCCAAGCAAGACGGACGCCCGCGGCCGAAGCGTTCACGAGCAAATGGTGCATCAGTGTGTGAGCGAGGATCTCTGGTTTCGCACCATGCTCGCCATCGACGTTGGTGCGCCGCCCTTGCCGGAAAAGGAAACCCGGCTGGAATTCATGAAGCGGTATGTCGAGGACAGCGGAAAGCGGTTGGCACTGCTGCAGACGAAGGATGATCCCTGGTGGGAATCAGAAACGAACTTCTTCGATGTGCAACGTTCACGCGCATGGGTGATGACGCGACGCCTGACCCACACTTCACACCATCGCGGACAACAAATGGCCATGCTTCGAATGCTGGGACGCGATTTGCACAGTAATTACGGCCCGACGGCGGACACCGGAGGCTTGATGCAGAACCGCGCGCCGACTATTTACGCTTACAGCAGCCTCCCAGCTTTGTTCGCAGGAGAATCGGCCGGCGGCGCAAAGACTCCATTGCCCGGCCAGGGCAATAAGCCTGTTACGGAGCGGCCCAGCTCGGCCCCAACGGCGACTGGCACGGGGTGACTTGCTGCGCCGTTGTTGTGACCGGCATGCCTGGGCGGGACTCGAGCAGCAAGCCTTCTCCATAACTCCACATTCCTTTATTTGGAGGTCTCTGATGGCTCTCAGCTTCGCAAAAGATATTCGTCCGTTGTTCCGTGACACCCCTGACGTGGCCTCGATGAAGAAGTACGGGCTTGACCTATCGTCCTTCTCTGACGTGAAAGCCCAGGCTCAATCGATTCATACGACTCTTTTGGAAGGAACGATGCCTTGTGACGGAGCTTGGCCAGAGGACCACATTGCCCTCTTCAAGAGGTGGATGGACGAAGGGATGGCTCCGTAAGCTCACATCAGAGCGGGCAGCGACAGAAAGCTGTCTCAGCCGGACTGGAAAAGAACTAAGCTTTTAACGTCCCATCTTTCGAGCAATCGACAGCAGCAAATTCTGGTCGCTTGGTCTTAAGCCCGCCGCCGTGTTGGCGATTCGTAGAACACGGTTTTGCGTGCCACGGGGCAATGTGTTGATTCTCTTTGAGCGCGGCAGAATGTCTTTCGGTACCGGAGCGCCGTCCGACAAGAAGAGTTGAGCCAGGTGGACATTTAAGGCCCGCGCCCATTTCTCCAACGTCTCGATGGCTGGTACAGTGTGACCGTTTTCTACGCGAGACAGGTAGCATCGGAGAAGGCCGGTCTTACGTTCGATGTCGCCCTGGGACATCTTTTTCAGTTCCCGAATTGCTTTGAGTCGTTCGCCTACCATCATTGGTTTGTTCTCCTCTTCGGAAAGAATATTCACCTTTCCCTTATTTTTCAACCCCGTAAGAGCCGAAAAGGAGTAGCGTCCAACACCTTGACCACTGAACTTTCATAGCGCGTTCAGAAAGATGTAAATCCTCAATCTGAACCAGATACCGTCTGGATGCAGTCGGTTCAAGCATCACGCATGCGGCAAGCCCGTGGAGAGTAACAACTCAGCGGTGATCGCCGTCGTGATCATGGTCGTGATCATCCCAATCGCGATCCGTATGCCAGCGATGCCTGTCTTCATCCCACCATCTATGATGACCGTTCCAGCAGCGCTCCCGCTCTTCGCGCAGCTCATGGCGCCAGTGTTCGGCCTGCCTACTTTCGTAACCGTGATGCTCGATGCCTCGTGCAGCTTGTGATCGGCTTTCGCAATGCGTCGCTGGCAATCGTCGTCATCGGCCCGCAGGTGCGGCGCGCCGGTAAACATGAGAAAGCCAGCCAACGCTGCTGAAGCAAGTGCCATTCTCCCGAAGAACGAGCTGTTTGAACGATGTGGCACAGGCATTGCGTCCTCCCATCAGGTTTGTACACTTGACCGTGTTTCAGGGCGACGTTAGCTCTTAACGGGAATCGTGACCGGACGAGCAAGTTGGAATGTCAGCGTCGTCTCCGCTGGCACGCGGATGTCTTTCTTACCCGTGTACGCTGCGCCCGCAGTTCCAGCGCCTGCGCCAGCCGCACCGCCTATAAGAGCGCCCTTGCCGCCACCCGCGATTGCACCGATCAACGCGCCTAGGCCCGCGCCACCTCCGATCAGGACGCCGTTGCGCTTATTGTGGTTCTCCCGACGCGGCCTTTGTCGCTCGTGGCGATGTCATATGATTTTCCGTCTACTTCGATAGCGTCGAGTGTTAGGTCCAGCCGCGCTACGCCTTTCAAGCGGCCGGAGGCTTGCGCGTCCACGATGTGACCGGTCACTGATGCGTGCTTCGGGATCACGGTCTTGCCGTCAATCACGATCGGAGAAGCGAGCGTCGCTTTGAAGGACTCACCGGAGCGATTCGCTGCGGTCGAGATGCTCTGATCGAGCACGACCGTCAGATCGGTTCCTTCCGGAACGGTGACTGGCTTCGGCGAATCCAAAATCCTGCTGAACAGTCCTGGCTTGTCGGTGTTATCCGCGTTGCCGTTCGCCTGCGGATTCTGCGCACAGCCTGCCATAACAATCGTGAGCAAGAGCGATAAGCCAGACGTAATGAGTTTGGTCTTGCTGGGTATTCTCATGCCCATTGCCTCCAAACTTCCAGAGTGTAGGGCGCAAACTAGTCTCCAAACGCAGAACCGCTAGTTTATTGATTGTGCGTTCGTTAGCGCAGACCCATGCTTCACAGAACCGCGTAATTCTTGCCGAAGCCTATTAATCTTGACCGGGCGAATGAAACCCGAAGAGACCATCGATTTCGAGGGTTTCTGCGGTTTCGGGCTTGGCCCGCCGTAAAAGTCACTCTCAGCGCTTCCGAACCCACGCGACAAAAGTAAAATGACGGGTCACCCTTCCAGGGACGGCTCCCAGTTCCACGAAACGCTGCGAATCAAAACGCCGTGCAGGCAGGTTTACGGGAGCCGCGTGTGGGAGTATGATGCCAGCAATTGCCGCCGGGCTTCCAAGCGCAAGAATTCATGCGTCAGCACCAGAAGAAGGTCTGAGCACAACCGGGCGGCGAATGTGTAGGTGTGAACCGGTGCACCCGGATGGCTGAGCCACAAACAAAGTCGAATCCTCTCGCAACAAGCGCTTCCGACCTGAGCGGCACAACTGTGGGCCGCTTCACTATTCGCGATCGGCTGGGCGCGGGCGGCATGGGGGAAGTCTATCGCGCCGAAGACACCCGGCTGAAGCGGATCGTGGCTCTGAAGCGCATCGCGCCGGCAATCCGCGACAATCCGCGTTGCCGTCGCCACCTCTGGCAAGAGGCGGAGTGCGTCTCTCGACTCAACGATCCCCACATCGCCGCCATTTTCGACGTATTCGAAGAAGGCGATGACATCTTCCTGGTTATGGAGTACGTCGAAGGGCAGACGCTTCGACGTCGCCTGCAACAGCCGCTGTCCGTTGCTGAGTTTCTTGAAATTGCCGTGCAGTGTGCATCAGCGTTGGCCGCCGCTCACAAAGGCGGCGTTCTGCATCGCGACGTCAAACCCGAGAACATCATGCTGACTCCCACGGGCGAAGTGAAGGTCCTCGACTTCGGCCTGGCGCGAGCCCTGCTGCGGGAAGAAGGTGGGACCACCCTGGAAACCGCCACCAACTCAAGATTTGTCGGCACCTTCGCTTACATGTCCCCGGAGACCCTGCTGGAAAAGGCGACCGACACCCGCGCAGACATCTTCTCACTCGGCGTTGTTTTCTACGAGGCGCTGGGTGGGCGACATCCCTTTAAAGTGAAGTCTGTCGGCTTCCTCGAAATCTATGAACGGATCCTGCATGAAGACCCCGTGCCGCTGCGACAGCTCAATTCGGAAGTACCCGCCGAGCTCGAACGCATCGTCGCGAAAATGCTTGCCAAAGATCCCGACGACCGATATACGTCCGCCGCCGATCTGGTCACCGATCTGCGCGCGCTTCGGCGCTCTTCAGTTGCGCCACCCGTTCTCGAGAGCACCGCGCGGTCAAAGTGGGTATTTCGGATCGCGGTTGGCATTGTCGTCACCATAGCCATCATTGCATTGGCTGCAACGATTCCATCCGTTCAGCAGCGCGCCAAATCCTGGCTCAACATCGGCGCTGTGCCGCGGCAAAAACAGCTCGCGGTGCTGGAATTTCAGGCGGTCGGAGGAAGCCCTGAGGAAGCATCCTTCACTGCCGGCTTGACCGACACCGTAACGACAAAACTCACGCAGCTCACCAATGATCGGTCGCTTCAAGTGGTTCCCGCAAGAGAGCTGCAGGCGAAACACGTCACAACCGCTGAGCAAGCATACACCGAGTTCGGCGCGAATTTAGTCTTGGAAGGAAGCTTGCGCAAATCCGGTGATCTTGTCCGCGTGAACTATGCCCTGGTGGACGCGCGCACTCGCAGACAACTACGGGCGGAGAGCATCACCTTGCCCGCGTCCGATCCCCTCGCTGTCGAGGACCAGGTGGTGAACGGCACCGTGGAGATGATGGATCTCGATGTGACGCCCGGCGAGCGCCACGCCTTGGAATCTCACAGCACGCAAGTCCCGGCTGCCTACAACCTCTACTTGCAAGGACGCGGCTATCTGCAGGACTACGACAAACCGGAAAACGTCGAGAGCGCTATCAATGTGTTCCAGCAGGCATTGCAATTGGACCCCCGCTTCGCGCTCGCCTATGCAGGCCTCGGCGACGCCTACTGGAAGAGGTATGTCCATAGCAAGGACCCTCAATGGATTGAAAGTTCCCGGGCGCCCTGTGAACAAGCCCTCCATTTGGATGAAAAGCTGTCCGCTGCCCATGAATGCCTCGGAACCATTGCAGCCGGAACGGGGCATTACGAGTACGCCGTCCTCGAATTCGAGCGCGCGCTCGGCTCCGAACCGACAAACGACGATGCCTATACGGGGCTTGCTCATGCCTACGAACTCCTGGGCAAGCCGGCCGAAGCAGAAAAGACTTTCCGCAGAGCCATCGACCTGCGACCGCATTATTGGGGGGGATACAACTCGCTGGGAACGTTTTGCTTCCGTCAGATGCGCTATCCGGAAGCTGCGCAGATGTTCAGCAAAGTCGTGGCGCTTGTACCGGACAGTTTTCACGGCTACGACAATCTGGGAGCCGCTTATCTCGCGGAGGGTCATTACCCTGAAGCTGTCCAAACCTTTGAACATTCGATTTCTCTCCGTCCGACCGTTTATGCTTATTCCAATCTGGGAACTGCGTATTTCTATTTGCGGCGATTCGACGACGCGGCAGGCAGTTACAAGCAGTCTCTCAACCTCAACCAAAGTGACTACGAAGTGTGGTGGAACTTGGGTGACGCCTATTATTGGAACCCCAAGCGAAATCCGCAAGCGGAACATGCCTATCGGCTATGCATTTCACTCGGCGGCGAGCAACTGAAAGTGGATCCGCGCGATGTCTACACGTTGGGAGTATTGGCAATTTGCTCCGCGATGCTGAACGACCAAGACTCGGCCAAGCGCTACCTCCGAGAAGGATTCGCGCTCTCCCCAAGCGATGCCGAGCTAAGCTTCAAGGCTGCCCTTGTGTACAATCAGATGGGAGACAGCCAACGGGCAATCGAGTGGCTGGGCAAGGCGCTTACCGCCGGATATTCGCCGAGCCTCGCACGCGACACACCCATCCTGGACAGCCTGCACACGAATTCCAAATTTCAGGCCCTGTTCCATTCAAAATAAATTCGCAAGGAGGAACCATGCCCGCCCAACCAGTCATGAGCAAAGAACGCGTAAAGGTAGTTGAAATTACGGTCGACTCAAAGGGAAATCCGAAAATCGCGGATGAGAACAAGATCCTCGTGCTCTCCAGACCACGAAACGAAGAGGTGCTCTGGGTCTCCGATTTGCCGTTCCGAATCGATTTTAAGAACGGTTCACCATTCTACGAAGACCAGTTCGACCACAAATATATGCAATCCGGATTGGTTCGCCGCGATGTTCTGCCAAGCGAACACCGCATCTACGAATACACCATCGACGTGAAGGGCAAGAAACTGGACCCGGGGATCAAGGTATTTCCCTGATCGGCTCGCTTTCGCCGGTCAGCTTACTTGGCGCCGACCAGCTTTTCGAAAGAACCTTCGTCGAGGATTGGAACGCCGAGGGATTTCGCTTTGTCATATTTCGATCCTGGGTCGGAGCCGACCACAACGTAGGATGTGCTCTTGCCGACCGAGGAGCCCGCCTTGCCGCCGTGCGCCGCGACGAGCTGCTCCGCCTCCTCGCGGCTCCGGTGCGCCAGAGTCCCGGTGAAGACAAACGTCTTGCCTGCGAAGCGCGCATCTTTCGGCGCTTTGCGCTGCTCGGTCATTCGCACTCCGGCTTCCTTCAGTCGCTTGATGACATCTCGGTTGACCTTCTCCGAGAAGAACTCCGCGATGCTAGCCGCCACCTTTGGACCGATTTCCGTCACCTCTTCCAGCTCTTCCACAGTTGCCTGCGCGATCTTTTCCAGCGATCCAAAATGCTCGGCCAGAAGTTGGGCCGTGCGCTCACCCGCAAAACGAATTCCAAGACCATAGATCAGGCGATCGAGGGAGTTCTGCTTGCTCGCCGCAATTTCGTCGAGCAGATTCTGCGCCGATTTCTCTCCCATCCTCTCGAGGTCCGCGAGCGTCTTCAAATCCAGGTGATACAGCCCGGCAAAATCCTTGACGATTCCCTTGTCCACAAGCTGGTCCACAATCTTCTCGCCGAGGCCGTCGATATTCATGGCTTGCCGGCTCGCAAAATGCAGAAGTGACTCCTTGCGCTTGGCCGGACAGGACGCGTTCACACAGCGGTACGCAACCTCGTCTTCCGCCTTGTGAATTCGGGTACCGCAAACCGGACAATTTTCCGGCATCTTGAACGGTTTCTCTTCTTTTCCGTGCTTCACCACCTTCACGACATGCGGAATCACTTCCCCGGCCCGCTCGATGAGCACCGTATCACCGGCATGCACGTTGAGGCGTTCGATCTCATCCATGTTGTGTAAGGTCGATCGGCTGACGGTAACTCCGCCAATTGCGACCGGCTCCAGAAACGCGACGGGCGTCAGTGCGCCTGTGCGCCCTACGTTCACCTGAATCTCCTTCACAACGGTGGTTTCCTGGTGCGCCGGATATTTATAAGCGATGGCCCACCTCGGCGCCTTCGCGGTGTAGCCCAGTTCGGATTGCAACGCGGTTTCGTTCACCTTGACGACGATGCCATCGATTTCGAAGGGCAGCTTCTCCCGCTTCGATTCCCAGCGCCCGATGTAGCGCTCGACATCTTCAATCGTGTTGCACACTTCGAAGTCCGGGGACGCCTTGAAGTGCATTGTCCCCAGCGCCTCGAGCACCTCCGAATGTTTTTTCAGCGGCACCCGCCCGTCCACCAGCAGGTAGTACGCATAAAAGTCCAGCCGCCGCGAAGCCGTGATCGATGGATCGAGAACGCGCACGGCCCCCGCCGCCGCGTTGCGTGGGTTCGCGAAGCGTTTTCCGCCCTGCGCCTCCTGCTGCTCGTTCAATTCTTGAAATGCTTTCCGGCTCATGACCACTTCGCCGCGCACCTCGAAATCGCCGCGAATTCCGGCCTTTTTGAGGACGACCGGATTGATGCTCAGTGGAATGGAGCGAATCGTCTTGACGTTCGGCGTGACGTCTTCGCCGGTCGTGCCGTCGCCGCGCGTAACTCCTCGCTCCAGTGCTCCCTTTTCGTAGATCAGCGAAAGGCTAAGGCCGTCAAACTTCTGCTCGGTGACGTAGGCGACGCGCTCGCGTCCCGTCAGCTCCCGGACCCGCCGGTCGAAATCGCGCAGCGCCTCGAAGCTGAAGGCATTGTCGAGGCTCATCATTGGCGTCTTGTGACGGCAGGTCTGGAACCCCACGCGCGGCTGGCCTCCCACGCGCCGCGTGGGTGAACCAGGCGTCACAAGCTCGGGATGTTCGGCCTCCAGTTTTTTCAGCCGCTCCATTAGCCGGTCAAACTCGGCATCGGAAATTTTCGGATTGTCGGCAACGAAGTATAGGTACTCGTGCCGGCGGATCGCGTCGCGCAGCTTTGTGATTTGTTTGGCGGCGTCGTTGGCTTTTGACATCGGACCTCTGCGGAACCGGACCACGCTGAAACCCGAGTATTATACAATGTGCGTTTCGCTTCGCGAGTCTGGACCAGGAAGCACCCAGCGCTTATCATGGCGAACCATTTTCACAACGCCCTCATCATCTATAACCCGGCCAGCGGGCGCCGCCGTCATCGTCGCTTCATCGAAGTGGAAGAGGGTGCGCGAATTCTGAAGCGGGCCGGCATCACAACGGAGCTCGCGCCGACCGCCGGGCGTGCCACCGCCACCGCAATCGCCCACGAAGCTGTCGAGCAGGGCCGCGGTCTGGTGATCGCTTGCGGCGGCGACGGCACCATCAACGAAATCGTCAACGGACTTGCCGGCAGTCAGGTTCCGATGGCACTGCTGCCTGCTGGAACCGCCAATATTCTCGCAAAAGAGCTTGGCATCCCGTGGGACATTCCGGCAGCGGCCAGGCTGATTCCGGACGGAATCCGCCGCCGCGTTGCCCTGGGAATAGTCACGCCCGTACCCGACGCTGGCCAGCCAAATCTCGGGCGAGCGGGACGCTATTTCTTGAGTGTCGGGGGAGCCGGTCCCGACGGCGCAATGGTGTATGCAGTCGATGAAGAAATGAAGCAGAAGGCCGGAATCCTGGCGTATTGGGCGGAAGGAGTGCGGCAGCTTTTCCGCTACGACTTCCCGGAAATCCGGATTTCATCCAATGGTGAGAATCGCAAGGGCACCATCATCGTTGTGGGACGCACGGCAAATTATGGCGGGCCATTCAAGATTACGACCGGGGCAAGCCTGTTCGAGGACTCTTTTGAGCTGCTCGTCAACACCACTCGCAGCCGCTGGCGCTATCTTGTCTGCTTGCCTGCGCTCTGGCTCGGCCGCCTGCGGGGCATGGACGGGATCTATGCGTGGAAGGCCCGGGAGGTCACTTGCTGGCCCGCGAACGGCCGCAAAGTTTACGCTCAGGTCGACGGCGAACCCGCCGGCAAACTGCCGCTGCATTTCGGTATTGTGCCCGACGCCCTCACGTTGGTTGTGCCCAACAAAACTTCGGCGTAGCCTGTCCCCAGCTAACCGCGCATGGAACCCGCCACTCACGCGCTGGTTTCCCTCGCTCTCTCTCGAGCGGGGTTCAGCCGCGCAACTCGGCTGGCGACTCCGCTACTCCTTGTCTCCGGGATGGCACCGGATCTCGATTTCCTCAGTTATCTGGGCGGAGCAGGAGCGTTTCTTCGAGTTCGGGGTACGCTCCTTCATTCGCTTTTCGGCTCCGCGGTGCTGATGTGCATTCTCGCCGGGCTCGCCTGCTTCGTGGATCGCCGCTGGAACGCCAAGCCTAACCAATTTCCATTGCGGTTCGGGCCGGCGCTTGTTGTGTGCGCGATCGGCGACGCGTCGCACCTATTGCTCGACCTCTGTGGCAGTTATCCCGTCCGAATTCTTTGGCCGTTCAGCAATCACTGGTACGCGTGGGATTTCGCTCCTTTCCTGGACCCATGGATTCTGCTCATCCTGGTCGCTGGGCTGCTCTTGCCAGCCTTGTTCCTGCTGGTCAGCGAGGAAATCGGCGACCGGAAGAAGAGCCTCGGAGCGCCGCGCGGTGCGATGATCGCTCTGTTTCTTGTAGCTGCCCATCTCGGCGGCCGCGGTTACTTTCATTCGCGTGCGCTCGCTTTGCTGCTCTCCCGCGAATATCATGGCGCGGCCCCCCTGGCGGCGGGCGCCTTTCCTTCTTCCGCCTCACCACTCGAATGGCGCGGCGTCGTATCCACCGACAATACGATCGAGACGGTGGATGTCTCGTTCGCGCCGGCAAGCGAGTTCGACCCGGACCGCAGCCTCACGCACTACAAGCCCGAACCCTCACCGGCTCTCGACGCGGCCGAGCGCAGCGAAACAGCGCAGCGCTTTGTCGCATACGCGCAGTTCCCTCTCGCCAGCCTTGACCGCCTCGAAGAAGGCTCTCGCTTCCAGCTTCGCGACCTCCGCTCGTCAGCTGATTCGCCAGGCTTCGGGGACATCGTCGCCATCATCGATCTCGATAGCCACCTTCGCGTCACTCACCAGGAATTCCGCTTCGCGTCTACCACCGACTAGCACGATGAACCCCGCTTCAGCAGCCGGTCGACAACAACGATTGCGACGCAAATAACAAGGAAGGCCAGCAACAACGCCGTCTTGTGCTCGAGCAAAAGGCGGATAGCTGCGTCCCCGTAGCGGACGGCGAGAAACCCCTCGCCGAAATAGCGCAGGCCACGGCCCAGAAGCAAGCCAATCACAAACGTACGCAGCGGAACCTGAAACACTCCTTCCGCGATCACGAAGGCCTTGAACGGCATGGGCGGCGGCAGCAACGCAGGAATGAAGACGCTGAAGAAAGCATGACTTTCAACCCAGTCCCGAATTTTTCTTGCCCACGCCTTGGCTCCATGATGAAAAAATGCCTCGCCTCCCTTCTTCGCCAGCAGGTACAGCCAGATACACCCCGCGAGCGAGCCAATTGAAGCCATCGCCGCGTAATACGGCATCAGCGCCGGTTTCCGGATGGATTCCTCGAGCACAAGAAGGTCGGTCACGACAGGAAATGACAGCACCGACGAATCCAGCAACGCAACCACAAACAAGCCGACGCCACCAAGCGACGCCACCAGATGCTGCAACCACAGCGGGAATTTGATTGCCGTCGGCTGCATGGCCATCCTTTGTGTATGAGCGAGCGGCCCGATTGTAACCGGGCCCTCGCCTTCAGAAAAGTTGAACAGACAACACCAGATGCTGCAAGCTCGAGGCTGGACGTGAGAGATTCAAGGCAGAGACTGGCGGGCAGTGGAAACCTTCGCGCCGCCGGGGTAAACGATGAGGTTTCAGCGGTCAGCTATCAGCCGGCAATTCTCACTTCGATCGCAGGCGAGTTGGGGGCTTCCGAAAGTGAAGGTCGCATCGCCGATGCTGCAACTCGTGTCTGCAATGCTCGCCAGAGTACCGGGCTGGCAACGGGAAAGGGTATCTGCGAAAGCCAGGCCCTGGAAGAACACCACGAGAGCCAGCACGAAAAATGGCTTCTTCATGGGCTACCCGAACGGGTCGATTGGTCGGCAGTATCGTTTATAGGTAGGTGAACGTCAAGCTGAAAGTATTCCCGACTCTGGTGACATTCTGGCGGACGCCGCGGGCCCGCCAGCCTGCCCGCTTGTATGAGTCCGCATTCCTATTCCAGGCGGATTCCTTCTCTCGATGGCCTCGCAAACCGTCGGCACCGACAAAGCGATTGCAGATGGCCAGAATATTCAGGAGCGGACCGTCTTTCTCGCGGCGATTTCGGCGAACGCCCCGCCAACAAACGCCAAGAGGGCAAACGCGAAGGAGGCCCCAGAGAACGCTGCGAATGCGCGAAGGAGCGGATCGGTAGCAGAGGGTCCCATCACTAAACGGGCCAACCCTCCTGCGAGCGTCAACGTCAGAAAGAACCCTGCCGAGGCAAGAGAATAAGTGCCCCAGACTCTCTTGTTTCCTAGGCCGAAGCGGGAAAGCAGTACAGGCCCGAGCAACAGGCCGAGCGCAATGACAGTACGGAGGACGTAATTCGGCGGCATTACCTTCCCTCAATCACTTTTGCTTCGATAAGAATCTCTCAGCAGGGAGAGTGGAAAATGCTCAAATGACGCGCTCGGAGCCGCGTCGAATCTAAGAGATGCGCCACTATAGACGTTGGATATTAAAGAGTCAATCGGGCGTTTCGTGTATGTCGCTCCTATCTGGTGCAACCACTCGACCACGCCTGAAGCCGATGTCGGCGTCGATGACCCTATCGCGGCCTCGCCGTGCCCCATTTTCAAGTTGGATACCATACCCGAAATCCTTTGAGCATCCAGGGAAAGACTGTATTCCCTAAGCCATAGTAAAGCCTTATGATCTACTGACCTGCCCGTGTTGTGCGTTGTTAACAGGTCGCCACAAGAGAGTTACGCCTTTGGAGAAACGGAAGGAAAATCTGGCGGCCGTCGGAATTTTGGCCGCCATTTGCTTCGTTGCAGGCAAGCTTG
>JBARRP010000329.1:0-23438 GCA_049644285.1 Candidatus Acidiferrales bacterium
CAGATCCTCGATGTCCTTCGCCAATCCCGCGTGCCACAAACTCGGTCGCTCGTGCCGCAGATGGATCACTCTGTCGCCTCCGTGACGAAATTTTCTTCCGACCCTCATCTGCATCTTTTAGCACGAATGCAACCACACCCACACACAAAACACACTACTTCATCGACTATTTTTGCGACGGAAAGTAGCTAGAGCTTCGTCCTGGGGCGTGGGTCGTGAATCAGCTTTGGGCGAGGGGGCATCCCGGGAGGTTGGCGCTGCTCGATATCAATTTGCGGGTGATGGCTATAAAAGCGTTTATAACAATAGACGCAGCGGAACGGATGCAGAGCCAGGCATCGCAGGAAGATGCGTTCCACCAACGCACTTCGATGAGAGCTGCGCACTCTCGTGCTCCCACATGAGGGACATCTCAGTTCGGCGGTTTTGCTCCACTTTCTCATCAAGACCCCGCGATGCGCTGTTAGCGAATCGCCCGCAGCCGTGACCTGATGGAGTCGCTCGGATTATCTGGCTGAAGAGATCGAAGCTATACAACCCTCAGTACTCATAGCGGTGCCCCGTGGTTCGTAACCATATCAGGTACCGGCTCTTATTCGCAAATGTTTTTAGCTCTCCGCCGTCGCCGCGCTCTTGACAATATTGGCGGAGGACCACTCAGGTTTTTCTCTGTGGCCTCGGGCGGACTTGCACCCTCCTCCTTTTTACACAAGGCCTTGACGCCACCCATCGGCGGGTCGATCAACAACAGGCATTAGACGATGCCTTCGGCTTGGGTGGGGCGGCACTGCAGGTGACGACGCTTCCAGATTCATTTCTCTCTCCTCTCGGAGTTCCGGGAGGCCGATGCCGTTAACTTTCTCGCGGCTGCAAGGATAGATGCTTGGGGGAGTAAATTGAAAGCGGCGGACCAAGGTTGCGGCGGCGTGGGGCGGCTGATAGAATCGGTCTTTTGTTCAGGTTATGGGAGTCGCGCTGTGAGCGGGGCGCGGCGTTATTCGTCCAGCAGTTTCCCGCCCGCGCCTTCGGAATCCCGGTTTCATCTAATAGGCCGAAGGATGTGTCGAGCCTTCTCGTGCATCGCTCATTCGGAAGGCCGGCAAGGCGACGAGGCGGGCTGAGCGCTCGCCGGGAGGACCGGTTTGGCCAAATGCGATCTCGTCATTATCGGCAGCGGGCCGGGAGGTTACGTCGCTGCCATCCGCGCCGGGCAGTGGGGGCTCAAGACACTCGTCGTGGAAAAGGATCCCTTTCTCGGCGGCACTTGCCTGCACGTGGGCTGTATCCCAACGAAAGTGCTGCTGCACCATGCGGAGATTTACGACAACTTCCAGCATGCCTCCGAGTTCGGCTTCGAGGTGAGCGAGGTCAAAGTCAACTGGGCTGCCACTCTGGCGCGCAAGGATAAAATCGTCAAGAAACACGCCAAGGGCATCGAGGCCCTCTTCCGCAAGAACAAAGTCGAGACGCTGGTCGGTTGGGGGCGCATTGCCGGGCCGGGCCGTGTGGTTGTCGAGAAAGACGGCAAGACCACAGAAGTCGAAGCGACCTACACGATGCTGGCAACCGGTTCCGAGGCGCGATCGATTCCGGGAGTTGAGATCGATGGGAAGACGATTCTCACGAACCGTGAAGTTCTGACGATGCCGGAGATCCCGAAATCGCTCGTGGTCGTCGGATGCGGCGCGGTGGGCGTCGAGTTCGCCTCGATTTTCGGCACGTTCGGAGCCGAAGTGACGATCCTGGAGATGCTTCCGCGCGCCGTGCCCCTCGAGGACGAAGAAATCTCCATCGAGCTTGAGAAAGCTTTCCGCAAGAGGGGCATCCGTATCGAACTGGAAGCGCGCGTCGAGTCGGTGAAGAAAGACGGGAAGGGCGCGAGCGTTGCGTTCAAGGACAAGACCGGCAAGTCTCAAACCCTGGCTGCGGAAAAGGTCCTCATCGCCGTGGGGCGTCGGCCGCTAACGGAGAATATCGGGCTCGAGAAGACCGCCGCCAAAGTGGACCGCGGTTACGTTCATACGAATCCTTATATGGAGACGGCTGAGCCGCGGCTTTTCGCGATCGGCGATATTGTCGCCGGGCAGCCCCAGCTTGCTCATGCGGCTTCCATGGAGGGCATCATTGCGGTCGGGAAAATGGCCGGAAAAGACATGCAGCCGTTTGACCGAAACCGCTGCCCGAACGCGACCTATTGCGAGCCGCAGATTGGGTCGATCGGGCTGACTGAGAAGCAGGCGCGCGAGGCCGGGTTCAAGGTCAAGACCGGGAAATTCCCATTCGTGGGGAACAGCAAGGCTTCGATCCTCGGCCACCACGAAGGCTTCATCAAAGTCGTCGCCGATGAGCAATATGGAGAAATTCTCGGCGTACACGCGATCGGGCCTCTAGCGACTGAAATCATTGCGGAGCCGGTGACGGCGCAGAGGCTCGAGGCCACGCTCGATGACATGGCGGCGACGATCCACGCCCATCCGACCGTGTGGGAAGCGATGGGCGATGCCTTCAATGCGGTTCGCGGCCTGAGCATCAATTACTAGCGCGCAGGCCGTCGCCGTTGGTGTAAGTTGAGCGTAGTGCGGTTTCGCGAACGCGGTGTCTGCGTCCCGGTCGGAGTTGCGGGACCGCCTGTCAGGTGATCGAGCGAGATCGAAGACTGAACTTGAACCCATCCGCCAAAACCTGCTGGGTGGTCGAGTTGGGCGTCGTGCCGTACGCCCCGGCTTGGGAGTTGCAGCGGCGACTCGTGGCCGCGCGCAAGGCCGGTATCGTGCCCGATGTCTTGCTGCTTTGTGAGCATCCGCACGTCATCACGCTCGGCCGCAACGGTAAGCCGGAGCATCTGCAGGCCTCCGACCACTTGTTGCGGCAAATGAATGTTGCATTCCACGCTACGGACCGCGGCGGCGACGTCACGTATCACGGCCCGGGGCAAATTGTCGGCTATCCGATTCTCGATCTCGCTCGTCTGCGGCGCGATGTCGCCTGGTACGTCGAACAGCTCGAAGAAGTAATGATTCGCGCCACCGCGGCTTTCGGAATCAGCGCCATCCGCGTGCCTGGCATGCGCGGCATTTGGGTTGAAGCGGCAGGGCCATCGGGACCGGAGAAATTAGCGGCGCTCGGCGTGCACTTGAGCCGGTGGGTGACTTCGCATGGCTTCGCCTACAACGTCTCGACCGACCTGCGTTATTTCGATCTAATCGTTCCGTGCGGATTGACCGGGAAGCGCGCCACGTCGCTCGAACGCATCTTGAGCCGTGTGGTGCAGCCGGAGGAAGTGGCCCCGCTGCTGGTACAACACTTCGGCGACGTATTCGGCCGCGAAATGCGCGCCGTCTCACGCGGCGAGTTGCAAGAAGCTTTGCGCGAAACGGAACCGCTCGCGGCGGTGGTAGCTGGGCGCCAATAGGGAGCCGGAAATGGCTTACACACTGACAAAAGATCAGCACCTCAAGCTCTACTATTTCATGAAACTGAACCGCGAGCTCGAGGAGGCCATGGTGCGGCTCTTCCGGCAAAACAAAATCGTCGGCGGGCTGTATTCAAGTCTTGGCCAGGAGGGCATCTCGGTCGGCACCGCCTATGCGCTGGGCCCGGACGATTGGATTGCGCCGATGATCCGGAATATCGGCGCGCTCCTGGTCCGCGGCTTCCGGCCGCGCGATATCTTCACGCAGCACATGGCGCGCTACACCGCGCCGACTCTCGGTAAGGACGGCACCAGCCACTTCGGCGACTTGAAAGTCCGCCACGTGGTCTCCCCGATTTCGATGCTGGGCGATTTGATTCCGGTGATGACAGGCGTAGCCATCGCCGGCCGTTACCTCGGCCGGAAGATTGTAACCATGACGTGGATCGGCGACGGCGGCACCTCCACCGGCGCATTCCACGAGGGGCTCAACTTCGCGGCGGTGCAGCGCGCGCCGTTCGTGCTCATTGTCGAGAACAATCAGTGGGCCTATTCGACACCGGTAAAAAGCCAGGCGCCGATCCGCGACTTGGCCGATCGCGCTCGCGCCTACGGGATTGCGAGCATGATCGTGGACGGCAACGATATTGTCGCTGTGTATCAGACCGCCAACGAAGCGGTCGAGCGCGCCCGCGCTGGCGAAGGTCCCGTCCTGATCGAAGCGAAGACCATGCGCATGAAGGGCCACGCGCAGCACGACCCGGCCGAGTACGTTCCCAAGGAGATGTTTGAATACTGGAAAGCCCGCGATCCGATCGCGCGCTATGAAAAATATCTCAGCGAAAACAAGCTCTGGGACGCGAAGAAAAAGGCGGAAATCGATGCGCGGATCGAGCGCGAGTTGAGCGAGGACCGCGAGTTCGCCGAGAACTCGCCGTTCCCGCCGCCCGAGCTTGCGGAGCAGGGCGTGTACTGTGAGGGGTGCCACACGATCCAAGCTGAATGGAAGCGGCCGAAGGAAGAGGTGATGCCGCCAAAATCGAGCGTCCGCGCCGTGTACGAGGTCGCCGACTTCGGGGGAATTAGCGGCGATGGCGCCGCAGCAGCCGCGAGCGTTTCCGGTCCGCCGCTAGCTGCGGCTTCTGGCGATGGCAATGGGGCCAGGGTTTCGAAATCAGCCGAGAGACCGGGAACGAATCAGGCGAAAGCAAAAGCAGAGGAAGGAGCTGTTCGCGTCCCGTTTGGCCGAGGGCCGAAGGATAAAGCCTTTCGCGAAAGTCATCAGAATAAGTCGTTCGGAAAAGACCCTCAGGGCAAACCCTTCCGCAAGGAGTCTCAGGGTAAATCCTTCGGACAAAGCCCCCAGGGCAAGTCCTTCGGCAAGGAGCCTCAGGGTAAACCCTTCAGGCCAAGCCCTCCGGGCAAGCGGGGGAGGGGGTAGCGATGGCTCCGGTGACGATGCTTGAGGCGATTCGCCAAGCCATGTTCGAAGAGATGGACCGCGATCCGGCCGTGGTCGCGATCGGGGAGGACATCGGGGTTTATGGAGGCGCATTCAAGGTTACCGAAGGCCTCCTCGAGCGTTTCGGACCCGAGCGGGTGATCGATACGCCCATCAGCGAAACGGCGATTGTCGGCGCGGCGGTGGGGATGAGTTATCTCGGCCTGCGCCCGGTCGCGGAAATGCAGTTCATCGACTTCATCGCCTGCTGCTTCAACCAGGTGACGAACTTCGTCGCCAAATCCCATTACCGCTGGGGTGCGCCGGTGCCGCTGGTCCTGCGCGGGCCCTCGGGTGGCGGCGTTCATGGCGGGCCGTTTCATTCCGCAAATCCGGAAATGTATTTCGTGCACACACCGGGGCTGAAGGTCGTTTATCCTTCGACAGCGTATGACGCGAAGGGCTTGCTCAAGTCCGCCATCCGGGACAACAATCCCGTTCTTTTCTTCGAGCACAAGTTTCTCTATCGCCGGATCAAAGAAGAACTACCGACGGGCGATTACACAGTGCCTCTGGGGAAAGCAATTGTGCGGCGAGAAGGGCGCGACCTGACCATCGTCACCTACGCGGCGATGGCGCATACATCGCTTGAAGCGGCTGCCGAGCTGGAGAAGGAAGGGATCAGCGTCGAAGTTGTGGACCTGCGGACGCTCTTGCCGCTCGACCGCGAAACGATCCTTCATTCTGTGAAGAAGACCAACAAATTGCTTGTCGTTCACGAAGACACGCGCACGGGCGGGATCGCGGGTGAAATCGCCGCGACTGTCTTCGAAGGGGCCTTCGATGATCTCGACGCACCGGTACGGCGCCTGACTGCGAACGACACGCCAACGCCGTTTTCACCCCCGCTTGAGGAGCGCTTCATGCCCCAGGTGAAGGACGTTGTCGCCGCCGCTCGGGAACTCGCAAAATACTGAGTTCCCATAGGAGACTCCCATGTCCGTTGACGTGATCATGCCCCAAATGGGGGAAAGCATTTTCGAAGGCACCATCACCAAGTGGCTGAAGAAGCCCGGGGATAAAATCGAGCGTGACGAGCCGCTCTTCGAGATTTCGACCGACAAGGTGGACGCGGAAATCCCGTCGCCGTCCGCGGGTGTGCTCAAGGAAATCAAGGTGAGTGAGGGTCAGACGGTGCCCATCCAGACGGTCGTCGCGGTCATTGACGCGGACGGCGCTGGCGCCGCCTCTGCCGCGCCCCCAGCTCCGGCCAAGGCGGAAGCGCCCGCGCCTGCTCCTGCGAAGAAAGAAGCCGCTCCGTCGCCCGCGCCGCCCGCTCCAGCCCCCGCTGCCGCTCCGAGTGCCGCTGCGAGGCCCGCGCCTGTGCCGGCCACCGGCGCAACGAGCGCGCCGTATCCGCCAGCAGGCGCTGCCGGTGAGAAAGTCCGTAGCTCCCCTCTCGTTCGAAGGCTTGCGAAGGAGCACAACATTGATGTGACGCAGATTCCCGGCACCGGCGCCGGCGGCCGCGTCAGCAAGAAAGACATTCTCGGCGCGATCGAAACGGGCAGCGCAGGTGCTGTTGGTGGTCCGGCTCCTGCGTACGCGCCCTCCGGTCCCGCCGCTCCGGCTGCTGCCGGAGTCTCCGGCGCCGCGGCGCACGCCCCGCTCGAAGTGGCTGTGCCGCGCGAGCGCATCTATTTCGGCCATTACGAAGTCCAGCCCATGTCGGTAATGCGGCAAAAGATCGCCGAGCACATGGTGGTCTCGAAGCGTGTCTCGCCCCACGTGTATTCGGTGGACGAAGCCGACGTGACCGCCATCGCGACCCTGCGCGCGAAAATGAAGGAGAAGTTCGAGCAGACTGCCGGCACCAAGCTCACGTTCATGCCGTTCTTTGTGCGCGCCGCCGTCGAAGCCCTGCGCGCCTTTCCGACCGTGAATGCTTCGGTGGATGGCACCAATATCGTGCTGCACAAGGAGTGCAATATCGGCATTGCGGTTGCGCTCGATTGGGGCCTGATCGTTCCCGTGATCAAGAACGCCGAGGAGAAAAACTTTCTCGGGCTCGCCCGCTCGATTAACGATCTGGCCGAGCGCGCTCGCACGAAGAAGCTCAGGCCCGAAGAAGTGCAGGAAAGCACCTTCAGCATCACCAACCCAGGCGTTTTCGGGGGTCTGTTCGGCTTGCCGGTCATCAACCAGCCAAACGTGGCCATCCTGGGCCTGGGCGCGATCGAAAAGCGGCCGGTGGTGATTGACGACGCGATTGCCATCCGCTCGATGGTCTACCTCACGCTGAGCTACGACCATCGCGTGGTTGACGGCGCGATCGCTCATCAGTTCATGCGCAAGCTCAAGCAGACGCTCGAGAACTGGACCGAGAGCGTGTTGTAACCGGTTTGAGACATTTCAGTCTGCCAGGATCGAGCGATCCGCTATCAGTTGTCAGCGATCAGCCAAAAGTATTTTCTTATGTTCTTGCTGAACGCTGAATGCTGATCGCCGAAGGCCCGCAATTGCAGGAATCCTTTCCGGACTCATCCCACAGGACCAATCGTGGCTCATACCAAGCATCATCGAAACTGGGGCACGCCGCCCTGGACGATTGATTTCACTCCGCCGGCCCAGCCCTTGCCGAGGCAGTTGGACGTCGCGGTTATCGGCGGCGGTTTCACGGGACTTGCAGCCGCGGCGTGGCTTCGACGCATCGCGCCGGAGAAATCCCTGGCTGTCTTCGAAGCTGCGCGGATAGGCTCCGGTGCGAGCGGGCGGACCGGCGGCATGGCCCTTGGCGAAACCGCGGGAGGGGACCTTCCCGGGCTGGGCGACGTCCTGGCGGGCTTCACCAAAATCCTTTCCGACCTCGAAATCGAGTGTGACCTCGTTCTGAATGGCGCGTGGGAAATTGGCCGCTCGCCCGCTTCGGTCCGTTCACCGATTTCCTGGCAGGATTCGGGAACGCTGCGGGTTGTAAAAAACGTCCCCGGCGGGACGATCGATCCCGGAAAGCTCGTCAGCGGGCTCGCCCGCGCGGCGGACGGACGCGGCGCGATTCTTTGCGAGAACAGCCGTGTCAGCAAGATCTCCTGGGGCGAGACCATCCAGCTTGAAGTTGGCTCCTCGCAAGTCCGCGCGGAGCAGGTTCTGTTCGCCACAAACGCGATGGAACTGGACGCGAGCGGCCTGGCGCGCTTCGCGCAGCCGAAATTCACAATGGCTGTCGCGAGCGGGCCGCTCGAAGATTCGCAGCTCGAAGCCATCGGCCTCGGCGAACGAAAGCCGTTCTACACGGTGGACCTTCCCTATCTCTGGGGACGTGTGATGCGCGGGCACGAGATCGTCTGGGGAGCGGGCCTTGTGCATCTCGACGACTGGCGGGAGCTCGAGGGGATCGACGTGTTGAAGGGCGAGCCGGGGCGTCTAGTCCAGTTGGTTGAAACGCGCATCCGCGGGCTGCACCCGGCATTGCACTCGGTCGAGCTCACGCATCGATGGGGAGGGCCGATTCTGGTCGCGGATTCCTGGCAGCCGGTTTTTTCCCGCCATCCACGCAGCCAAAACGCAATTGTGCTGGGCGCGTATGCAGGTCACGGCGTCGCGTTATCGGTTTATCTGGGCTGCTGGGCCGCCGAAGCACTCGTCGGCCGGCGCGAGCTGCCCAAATGGGGCAAGATCAAGTAACGAGTCACGAGGCGCTCCGTGATAGTCGCCGGTTGGTCAGTTCAGCCTGGGACGCAACTCTTCCGCATACGCTTCAATTTGGGACAGCGGCACGATTCGGATCTTCTGGTCGTCGAAGAGGCGCGCGACGAACTGGTGACGCGGATTCTCGCGTTGCGGCGGGATCTCCGTGATGGCGGCAAATTCGCTGTTCACGACGCGCGCGCGGATGCATTCGGCTGTGTAGGCGAGAACCTTGGCTTGGGCCGGATCGCGGCTGAGCGAAACGGCGTGGAGGAATCCGCGGGCGCCGTTCGCGCGATACGCGTAATCGAGCTGCAGCGGATCTCCCGGCTGAGTAAACTCTTCGGCGTTTACGCTCTTCTCGAGCTTCGCGAGGATACGGTGCCGGCGGAAGACGTCGTTCAGCTTGGTGCGAATCCACGCCCGAGTGTATTCGAGCGCCGCCACACCCCGCCCCGCGCGGGCTGGCGGCGCCACCAGCTTCGCGTACAGACGGTCGAGCTCCGCGTCGAAGTCTGCGGCACAAACGGCGTTCCGGGGACTTAACTGGAGCACAGTGGAAAGCGTGTCGTCGAGCTGGCGCAGAAACAGAGACGCGGATTCACCCTGCTCACCGAGCCGGGCTTCGAATTCGTGGGGCAGCCTGCGCATCAGCGCCTCGTCCGCATCCGGGTGCAGTCGGCGCACACGGGCGATTTCGGCAGCCTCCTCGATCACCTTGGCGCGCCGGCGTGAACCATCGACCTCTTCGAGCACAATTCCGACATTCACCCACTCGTCGCGGACGAGGTTCGGCGTATAGCGCAGGACCCGGTACCCAAACGTGCGGCGATTTCTTCAGGCATGGCTCACGTCCAGTTGGGGAAGGGTTGTCTTGATGATTTCCACGCCGCGAGCAGAAGCTCGCGAACGAGTTTCTTCCGGCGGACGAGCTGTTCGAGCATCCGCCAGAGGGAATCGTTTTCGAAATTGTACCACTCGGGGGGAATCTCTTCCGCGGCCGTCTCGAGCGCCGCTTCGTCAATGCTTTCGAGGCGGCTGAGCCAGAGCTCGAAGGCCTCCAGTTCTCGAACGGGTTCATAGACGAGCTGGCGGCTGTAAAGGCCGCGGAGCGGGGCGTCAGGGAAATTCCACTCGCTGGCGTTGAAGCAGAAACCCTGGTCGATCATCATCGCCAGGTAGCGCGTCTGTTTCTCGGGTCGAAAAAAGATCGTTTGGCGCCCGTTGGTGTTGCAAGTCCATTTGTCGAAGACGAGCATCCCGGCGAAATCGGCGAGGTTCTCGATGGCACGCAATTGTTCCTCGGGCAGGAGATCGTAGACGACCAGAAGAGCAGGAGTCCGGATAGCGCGAACCGAACGATAACCCGGCCTGACAGGACACCTGCCCCCGCCCGAGTTGCATCACCAGATCATCGGTATAGCGGATTAGGTCTTCGCGCACCTCCACCACCGCAACCACCGGCGTCGGCAGGCCCAGCCGCCTCGCCAGCCGTGTCCCCAGCAATTCGTTCGCCAGGACCTTCACTCCTTGCAGATTATTCTGGAATTTAACGATGTAATAATTTTCATCGTCGCAACGCAGAAGATGCGCCTGCGCGCCTCCGCGCATTCGCCGGATATGCTCGATTGCTTCGGGCATTGGCGCGTATGCTAGCGAGCGGGCTTGCCGCCAGCAAGGGAAACATTTCCGGTTCTGGAACGTGGCAGAGTCCGAAACGGAAACGGGGCCCAATGGGCACGTCTTGCGGCCACATAGTCCGAAGACACGCGTGGGGGTCTGCCGATGCCGGCTGGCGAGGCTGTACGAACGCCATTATCGGCCGCGTGGTGCATTTGGCCTCGGAGGTTTGAACGGGACTTTGTGCGCCGCCGGTTGAGATCCGTCAGGATCCTAAACGTCCTGTTCGGTGGGGGTGTCCCGACACTTCAAGACGCCCCCGATAGGCGGGAAGACGTCGGCGCGGGCTGAGGTGAATCGGCCCGCCGCCCAGTGGTCGTTGATGCTTCCGCTTTCAGCGCCTCCGGCGCTTGGCTTTCTTCTTCGGGCGCGTCTTGGCTTTCTTCTTTGGCTTGGCCTTCTTTGGCTTGGCCTTCTTTGCCTTGGCTTTTTTGGCCTTCGCCTTGCGAGGCTTGCCGGGATGGCGGGTCGGCGGCGGCGCCGGCCTAGCCGCAGTCGGCTCCGCCGGCTCGTCTTCGACAATGACTACTTCTTCCACTTCCTCGACGACCTCGTCCTGAGGTCCGCCTTCTTCTTCCTCTTCCTCGTACCGAGGCAGCTCGTCATCTTCCTCATCGTGCGATTTTGCGTAGAGCATCCGAATCCTCCGTGCGGTCTAAGCTATGGCAGACGAAACGCGCACTCCTAGTCCCGGATATAAGCGGAGTCGGAGAAGTTTGTCAAGGCGCAAGGTTGTGTAGAATCAAAAGTTTCGCCACGGGGGAAGCAGGCCATCGGCTGCCTGAGGAGGGTTCAGGGACGGCAATGGATGGGTCTTGTAAGTTTGTGATACAAAAGGCAATGTGCGCTCCAGGTGTGCTTGGGAAATTCGCATCGTTAGCGCGGATGCCCGACGGCCAGGACATCCCCGGCCTCGAGGCTGCGACCGGCCAGAAAAGGATTCATCTCGCGCAGCGATGCGACAGACGTCCCATATTGCCGCGCGATCGAATAGAGGGTCTCGCCTGGCTTCACGCGATGGTGAGCGTTGTCGACCGGAGTCCCGCTGGAGTGTGAAACATTTTCGACTTGCGCGTCGTCCGATTCGCTGCTTCGCGCCGACTTGGATTTGCCGGCAGTCCGCGCCGAGGGGGATTCCCCACCGGCATAAATCCGCAAGCGCGCACCACGAGCCACGTGATTGGCGCGAAGGCCGTTCCAGCGCTTTAGATCCGGAACGGTGACCGAGAAGCGCTCAGCGATTCCTTCGAGCGTGTCCCCACGACGGACGCGGTAGTGTACGAGCTTGATCGGCTCCGGAACCGTTGGGATGGCAATCTTTGGGCCGACGGGAAGAACATCGCCGCGGCCGAAATGGTTTGCGTCTTGGATCGACGCCACCGTGACGTGATAGCGCCGCGCCAGCGAGGCGAATGTTTCGCCGTCTTCAACCCTGTGCAGCCGCCAGCTCTTCCAGTGCTCAGGCCGGATCGCCCCAATCTCAGCCTTGAAACGATCGGCGGTGCCGGCCGGCAATTTCAACTCGAAATCCGAATCATCCGGCGTCACGAACCGCAACAGCTCCGGATTGAGCTGCTGGATGGCGTCAACGTCCGTGTCGATTGCATCCGCCGCAAGACGCAGATCAATCGAATGCCCCGGCTTCACGCTATCGACAACGGGCGGCTTTTCCGGATCCACCTGGACGCCGTATCGCGCCGGATCTTTGGCCACCAGCGCCATGGCGATGATGATCGGAACGTAATTCTGCGTCTGCTTCGGCAGGGCGTGGCGCTTCTGCAGCTCCCAGAAATCGGCATAACCGGTGCGCTCGACCGCCTTCACCACGTTCAACGGGCCGGAATTGTACGCGGCCATCACCAGGTACCAGTCGCCGAACATGTGATACAGGTCGCGGAAATGTTGGGCAGCGGCCCGCGTCGCTTTTTCCGGATCGCTGCGCTCGTCGATGTACCAGGTTCGATTGAGGTCATATTCTTGTCCGCGGAAAGGCATGAATTGCCAGATTCCCCGTGCGCCGGCGCGGGAAACCGCCTGGGGCTTGAAGGCGCTTTCCGCCTGCGCGAGATAAATCAGGTCCTGCGGCATGCCTTGTTGCTTCAGCACGCGCGAGATCATGTCGTGGTAGCGGCCGGCGCGGCTCAGCCCGGTTTCGACAATGTCCCGCCCGCGCTCGGTTTGGAAGAAGCTGAGATAGGAAAGAACGGAGTCGTTCACCGTGAGCGGCAGGTCGTGCGGTACCTTGATCAGTTCCTGCTCGGCCCTGGTCGCGAGTCGCGGATCGCCGGCCGGTAGACTCAGGTCGGCGATTTCTTCAATCGACGACTGCTCGCCCATATCCTCTTCGCCGTTCTCCGTCTGCTCCTGCGCGGCCTCGACCTCGTAGGAGTGAATCGTGTCGGCGAGCTGGTCAAAGAGCTTCGCAAGCCGTGGATCAGACTTGGTGTCGGCGCCGCTGGTCAGAATCAGATCCACGGCTTGATTGAAGTCTTCGCGCGCCGCGTCCAAATTCCCCGCCTCGTAGTCTTTCTGTCCCGCATCGTAGTCGGCTTGTACTTTTTCGATCAGCGCGTCCATGGAAGACTGCGGCGGGGGTTGGAGATAACCTGCGGGAGGCGCATACGGCGGAAAGGGCAGCCTTTCCGCCCGGATGGTGGCAAGTACTGGAACCGGTGCTGGGGGTCGAACGTGAACCTGCTTCTTGGCTGTCTCCTCGCAGCCGGCGAGTAAAGCAGCGATAGCCGCTAGGGAGAAGCCGATTCCGGCGATTCGTTTGGTAGCCATTTCTTTTGCCCTCCCGAATTACGCGCCGCGTTTTGCGCTTGAGCTGGGAGGGATCGCATCAGCTCGGACGCTTCCGGCAGAAGCGCCTGACCGAAATTTTACGGTGCCGGCGAAGTGGGGGTCAACCATATAGAACAGGGGGAGGGTGACCGTCAAGCGTCACGGCGTACTATTGCCAGGGGACGGATCGGCACGGTGCTGGGGCTTCAACTTCGAAAACGGTGTCGCACGAGAGCCGGGGGTCTTACTCTCAGTGACAGGGACTCAAAGTCACGCCAAGGCTTGCCGAAGGTCCTCGATGAGGTCTTCGGGGTCTTCCAGGCCGATGGAGACCCGCACCGTGCCCGGCTCGACGCCCGCCTGGTGCAGCTCGTCACGAGACATGTTGTAATGCGATGTGTAAATCGGCAGGACCACCAACGATTCCACGCCGCCGAGGCTGGCAGCGAGAAGAAAAATCTGCACGCGATCGCAGAAGCGCCGCGCTACCGGCAGACCGCCTTTTAGATCGAATGCCAGCATGGCCCCGAAGCCGCGCATCTGGCGCCTCGCCAGATTGTGATCGGGGTGCGAGGGCAGGCCGGGATAGTGGACGCGCGCCACCTTCGGGTGCCGTGCGAGGTATTTCGCGACGGCCATAGCGCTGGCGCACTGCCTCTCGTACCGCACCTTCAGCGTCTTGATCCCGCGGATCAGCAGGAAAGCTGCTTCCGGGTCCATCGAGCCGCCAAAGTTGATGATGTTGTGGCGGACCTTCGCCATCCATTCGCGGCTGCCGGCAGCGGCTCCGGCGATGATGTCGGAATGTCCGCCGAGGTATTTTGTCGCGCTGTGTAACACGATATCGAAGCCCAGCTGAATTGGCTTTTGCGCCACCGGGCTCGCGAATGTGTTATCGATCAGCGCCACCAGGCGGTGCCGCTTCGCGAAACGAAGAGCCTTATCGAGATCCACAAGGCGGATGGTCGGATTCGTCGGCGTTTCGACATAAAGGGCGCGGGCGCGCGGCGTAACCAGATCTTCGATTCCGGCGAGATCGCTCTCGACGTGCCTCACGGTGATACCGAGCCGGGGAAACGAGTCCCGCATGAGCCGGTAGCTGCCGCCGTAGAGTTGCCGCGTGGCGATTAGCTCATCGCCTGCCTGCAGCACGGCCAGCAGAGTGCTCGAAATCGCCGCCATGCCCGATGCGGTCACAACCGCCGCTTCTGCTCCTTCGAGCTCCGCGATTTTTTCCTCGGCGATGCTTAGCGTGGGATTGCCGTAGCGCGTGTAGATGTAAGCTTTGCTCTTGCCCTCGGCCCAGCGCTTCATCTCCGCCGTGCTGGAGAACGTAAAGGTGGAGGCGCGAGTGATCACCGGCGCCACCGGCGCTCCGACGCCGTGCTTGTGTTCTCCGGCACGAATGGCGATCGTTGAGTCGCCCCAGCGGCGTGTTGGTTTCTTCATAGACGGACAAGCATCTCTCGCCACGGTCTTTTTCCGCAAGCGCCAAATTGGTTTTCTGCATTGGACATTTTTCATCGCCAGGATGATTTTGTTCGCGATTGGGAGCGTCGTGGCGGCACCCGCTGGTGGTCGGGCCGTATCGCGATGCGCCCCTGCGGGTGGCGCGCGCCGGCCCACCGCACGGCAAGACTGCTACGCGGTGGCGGCTTCCTCGCCCTCGCCCTCGCGATGCGGCTTGTGCGCCGCGATCACCTTTTCGGCGATTTCGCCGGGAACGAAATCGTAGTGCGAAAACTCCATGGAATAGCTGCCGCGGCCCTGCGTCATCGAAATGAGGTCGTTCGCATAGCTCAGCATTTCGGCGAGCGGAACTTGCGCCTTGACGACGACGCTATGGCCGCGCGTCTCGCTGCCGCTGATCCGTCCGCGCCGCGAGCTCAAATCGCCCATCAGGTCGCCTGAATATTGATCCGGGGCGTACACCTCAACGTGCATGATGGGCTCGAGCAGCGCCGGACGCGCCTGCTTCATCCCTTCCTTGAACGCGAGCGCCCCGGCAATCTTGAACGCGATGTCCGAGGAGTCGACGTCGTGGTATTTCCCGTCGTAGAGGCTCGCGCGGAAATCGACGACAGGGAATCCTGCCAGGTATCCTTTCTCGGCGGCCTCGCGAATGCCTCTTTCGACCGATGGAATCCAGTTCTTCGGGATTGCGCCGCCGAAAATGTCGTCCACGAATTCGAATCCGGCGCCACGCGGCAACGGCTCCATCTTGACCCGGCAAACGCCGAACTGGCCATGGCCGCCGGTCTGCTTTTTGTGCTTGCCCTCCGCGTCGGCCTTGCCGCGAATGGTTTCGCGGTAGGGCACCTTCGGCGGCTTCAGCGTCAGCTCGACGTGATAACGTTTCCGCAGCTTTGCGACCACGACTTCGATGTGCTGCTGGCCCGCACCCGAAAGCAAGAATTCCTTCGTTTGCGGGTCACGGCTAAAACGCAGCGCCGGGTCTTCCTCCAGAATTCGGTGGATGGCTTGGCCGATGCGGTCTTCGTCGGCCCGCGTCTTGGGCTCGATCGCGAAGGTAATCGACGGTTCGGGAAGGCGCGCATGGGGATAGAAGATGGGCGCGTTCTTATCGCCCAGGGTGTCGCCCGTCAGCGTGTCTTTCAGCTTTGCGATGGCGCCCAGATCGCCTGCGTGCAGCTCCGCCACCGCCGTGGCCGCCTTGCCCTGCATCACTTGGACGTGCTGGAATCGCTCGGCGGAATTGCGATTAAAGTTCTGGATCGTCGCGTCGTTCTTCAGGACGCCGGAGACAACCTTGAAATAGCTGATCCGGCCGGCGAAGGGATCCGCCAACGTCTTGTAGACGAAAAGCGAAAGCGGCTCCGAGTCGCTGATCTTACGCTCGATCGTTTCACTCTTCTGGTCGGCGAGTTTATTGGCCGGCATTTTGCCGCGCGCAGCGGGTGACGCAAAGATTTCGACGTTGAAATTCAGGATGGCGTCCGCGCCGATGTTCTTGAGCGCCGAGGTGAGCAGCACCGGATAGAGCCGCTTCGTGAGGACCGCCTCGCGCAGACCTTTTTTCAAATCTTCGACGGGCAGCGTGCCCTTATCGAAGAATTCCTGCATCAGCTCGTCGTCGCCTTCCGCCACCATTTCCACGAGCGCTTCATGCGCGGCCTTCGCCTGCTCCGCCAAATCGGCGGGGATTTCTTCGATTTTGGCTTTGCCGTCGCCGTCGGGCGTGTAGATTAGCGCCTTCATCGCCACAAGATCGACCACGCCCCTGAAAGTTTTCTCTGAGCCGATGGGCAATTGAACCGGAACCACGCCGCGGCCGAAGACTTCCTGGACCGAGCTGAGCGCGCGCTCGAAGCTCGCCAGTTCGCGGTCCATCCAATTTAGGACGAAGGCGCGCGGCAGATCGTACTCGGTGGCATAATCCCAGACTTTTTCGGTGACCACCTGAACGCCGGTTGCGGCGTCCACGAGGATCAGGGCGGCGTCGGCCGCGATCAGCGAGGCTTTCGTGTCATTGATGAATGTCGAATAACCGGGGGTATCCAGGAAATTGACTTTCGTTTTCTCGGCTTGGCCCGGCGTTTGCCATTCGGCATACGCCAGGCCCGTCTGAATCGAGATTTTGCGCGCGATTTCTTCTTCATCCCAGTCGGTGACGGTCGAGCCTTCGGTTACCTTGCCGAGACGTGGCGTCATCCCCGCGGTGTACAGGCACGACGACACGAGCTGGGTCTTTCCCGTGTCGCCGTGGCCTACAATGCCCACGTTGCGGATCCAATCAGTGGTATACGACTTCATCGATCACCTCTTGCTCTGCGTGCTGCGGCCCTCCCGAGCTTCCTAGGGGCGGCGCTTGCGCTGTCCGGGCCTGCGCCAGGGATGCGGCGCAGGTGAATGCTGCAGGCCGTTTCCTGCGGTTTTACGCAGTTGGTCATGTGGAAATTTTGGATGCTAGCACACGGGTTGTCGCCGCTTCAACTGCGGGATCGATCCTCCTCTCCTGCTCAAATGCTGAGCCGCTAGGAACGCATAAAGATTTCAATGAAGAACACAACGGCAGACACGGCAGTGGCGGTGAGCGCGTCGGTGGCGTAGTGGTAGCGGCCGGCGACGGCGCCGATGGCGATGCTGATCGCGATTACCAGAAACACCACGCCTGCTAGAGGTGCAACTCGCAACAGCACGAAGGATGCTGCCATAGTCGAAGCCACGTGCGCGCTCGGGAAAGTGTTTACCTGGATGCTGGCGCGGCCCAAAACCCACAGATTCAGGGTCCGAATCCAACCCGTCGCGGTGGATGACTCATTTTCAGGCGCAAGCAAGCGCGGTGGGAGCGCCTGCATGAAAGGGAGCAGGATGTAACACAGATACGTCGCCGGCAGGACGGCTGCCCAGTATGCGCCGACGTCACTCCGATGGTGGGTGGCGTAGAGAACTCCGATGCCGAGGGGCACGAGCGGGTAGCAGAATAGATAGGCGAGCTCGAAATATCCGCCGGCGGGGCCGTGAAGCCACGGACGCGCGTCACTTGTGAATCGCGGGAAGAATTTCTTGTCGAGGTGCAGAAGCCACGCCTCGAAATCTTGATTGGGCGTGGAGCGGAATTGCCCTGCTTGCCAGTAGACGAACAACATCAGGAGCGCCGGAATCCAATCACGAAAAACGGACGCAACTCGAGTGCCGGCGAATTCGTGTGCGTGATAGACGCCGAGAACAAGGCAGATGCCGGCAGCGCCGAACGCCGTGGCGCCCGCGCGCGCCCTTCTGGAGAGCGGCCGAATCCAAGCTAAGATCGCGAACAGGGTGAACGTGATCAGGTGGATCCATTCGTCCCCGCGCATGACGCATAGGATAACCGAGGCTGCCGTGGGAAAGGGGAACTCCGCTGACATGAGCTGCGTGAAGTGCCGGGCCTAGGGACGGTCGGCGAAAGAATCTCGAGCGACTTTACCAGCCGCGGGCCTTTCAAAACCCGCAGCGCATCATCCTGAGCGAAGCGAAGAATCTCAACGTCACAGTTACCCCGGGGCCAGTCTACCTCGATGGTTGTTGGAGATTGCAGACAGAGTTCGTCGGGAGAATCAGGGGAAGATGGAGTAGGAACCACCGGGGACAATGTAGCCGTAGGCCATTCGGGACGTATTGAACGCGGCGGCGGGCCGGCCAGTCTGGTCGAGGAGGATCAGGCCGCCGGTGGAGTAGGCACGCTCGGCCAGCACACGAACAGCGGCATCGGCGGCAGATTGCGCATTCGCAGATGCGCCACGCGCACCGGCCGGGGATGCGCGCAGAAGCTCGACGGCGGTCTTGGCCATCACCACTTTCATGATGCCTTCACCGTAGCCCGTGCAAGAAACTCCGCCGGCTTCTGCATCCGCATAACATCCGCAGCCAATTAGCGGCGAATCGCCCACGCGGCCCGGGAACTTGCAGCATGTGCCTCCGGTCGAGGTTCCCGCGACGAGGCGTCCCTGCGAATCGAACGCGACGGCGCCAACGGTGCCCGCGGTGTGATCCAGATGGTATTCGGCAGCGTGCTCGTCTTCGACGCAGCGCCGCCAGGCCATTTTTTCGCGCTCGAGAACCAATTCCTCGGGCGAGCACAGCGCCAAACCATGCTCCAGGGCGAATTGCTCCGCGCCCGCTCCAACGAGCATCATGTGCTCGCTTTCTTCCAACACTTTGCGCGCGAGGCGAATCGGATTTCGGATGCGTTCTACCGCGGCAACGGAGCCGGCCTTGAGCGTCGCCCCATCCATCAGAATGGCGTCGAGCTGGGCGCGGCCGTCGCGGTTCAAATGCGATCCGATGCCGGCATCAAACGTGGGATCGTCTTCGAGCACGACGATGCTGGCTTCGACGGCCTCCATCGCCGAGCCGCCATGCGAGAGGATTTCCCAGCCAGCATCGAGTGCGCGCCGGCAGCCCTCACGGCAATCCGCCACCGCTTCGTCGGGGATTTTCCAGGCGCCGCCGTGGACGATCAGAGATGTTCGCAAAGTTTCTCGGATTCCCTCGGATCAGAGGTCCAGATAGAACATCAGGGTGAGGCCCAGGGCGATCAGGAACGGGCCGACAAAAAAGACAAGTCCGACGCCGAGGAGCATGCGAAGGGTGCCTTCGCGGGTGCGCGCAGCCGGGCCGGTCGCGATCGAGGGAGCCGGGGCGCCGGGCTGGCGCAAGAGGCTGCGAAACACGCGAAAGTACGCCCCGAGCCAAAATGTCACTTCCTTGCGCGACTGCCACAAAAGGTGCAGGCCGGCGAAGACCACCAGGATGCCGATCAGTCCGAGAAGCTTGGCCACGGCTACGCTCCGCGTCCCGCATGGCGGGTGAGCACCGGCGCGTGGCGGACTTCGGTTGCCGCCTTAGCGGCTTGGGCGGCCCTGGCGGATTCGGCCGCCGGTTGCGCGGCATCCGCCAGTTTCTCGATGTCCTTGGTGCGCCGCCAGGTGTCAAGAATGCGATGAACGACGGTAATATTCGGGCCGATGGCCAGCAGCCAGAGCGCAAGCTCCATTCGATTCACGAGCGCGCCCAGAATCATCAGCACGATGCGTTCGGGCCGCTCCCAGAATCCGACTTCGCAACTTCCGATCAGTGATTCCGCGCGCGCCTTCGCATAACTCACCATCACCGAACCCGCCATTGCGGCGCCGACAAGGACGTCATACAGGAAACGATTGACTTGGGCGTAGTAAACGAGCAGGCCAAGGAAGAGGATGAGGTCGGAATAGCGGTCAAGGATGGAATCGAGAAACCCGCCGAACTGGCTCACGCGTCCTTGCTTCCGGGCCACCGGGCCATCCACCATGTCGAAGAAGCCTGCGGCAATCATCATCCCGCCCGCCGCGGCGAACCGGCCGAAAGCGAACAATATGCCCGCCCATAGATTGAGAAACACGATCGACCAAGTGAGGACATTCGGCGGGATGCCGGTCGAGGCGAGTCCGGAAACAATCCTGTCAAGGAGCCAATGAAGCGGCCGGCCGATGGTCTCTTTCAGCATCGAACGAGAGGCGCTCCGCTAATCGTCTTCGTAGATGGTGGCCAGGCGAACCACCTCGAATTCCTTCGTGCCCGCCGGCGTGAGGACCTGCACTTCGTCCCCTACACGCTTGCCGAGCAGCGCTTTGCCGATCGGCGAAGTAGTCGAAATCAACCCCTTCGTGGCGTCGGCCTCTTCCGTTGTTACCAGCTTATACTCGATTTCTTCGGACTTCTTCAAGTCCAGAACCACAATCCGAGAGCCGTAAGCAGCACGGTCGCGCGGCAAGTTGCTCAGATTCAGCATGGCCAGGTCAGCCATACGCTGGTGAAGCTGGCCGAGCCGGGCCGAAACGTATGACTGGCGCTCCTTCGCGAACTTGAACTCCGCATTCTCGGAGAGGTCTCCGTGCGCGCGGGCCTTTTTCAGCTCCTTGGGGAGTTCGCTGTGGAGCTCGTGCTCGAGGGCGGCGATTTCTTCCTGCAGTTTCTTTCGAATTTTTTCCGCGATATCAGTGGTCATGGATCGGCTTGGCGTGCGGCGTCGAGCTTTCCCCCGTCTCGTTTTCGCCCGAGTTACGATAACGCCTGAAATTATAGTGGATTCAGGCGGCGTGCCGCAATTGAACGATTGGCGTAATTAGTGCCAGGAGGTCCGCGCCAACCGGAGGCGGCTGCCTAGGCCGGCTCCAGAAAACGTCAGAGTTTCGCGTTTTCAAGGTTACTGAGCGCTGAGTACTGAATGCTGATAGCTGACAGTGGCGGAGCCACGCACCATTCGGTGCATGGCGGAGAGGGGGGGATTCTCCTCCGGCCTTCCCACACATGCCGTTCAAAATGCGAGAAATGATCATATCTTATTGGGGATGAAGGATTTAGTTGTTTTCTATTAGGTCTGCCCCTTCCTCTCCAATCTGCCTCGTGCTCTCCAGAAACCGACACCAAATAGACACC
This sequence comes from Candidatus Acidiferrales bacterium, assembly GCA_049644285.1. Classification (GTDB taxonomy): domain Bacteria; phylum Acidobacteriota; class Terriglobia; order Acidiferrales; family UBA7541; genus CAVRXT01. The sequence goes on from JBARRP010000329.1 coordinate 20,922, forward strand.
AAGAACCGGTCATTCATGGCTGCGAACTCGGACCTCGCACCCTTGCCCCACGTTGCAGATGGTCCTTCAGCCATGACGGGTCGCCCATCCCCGTCTTGAGTCAGAAGACCGCAGAGCAAACATTCATGGCGACTTTCGCATGCCGCCTCGCCTGAGGCTTGTTCCACCACGACGAAGGCCAACTTTACCGCCTCTGCGCGCGGGCTGGATGAGAACCTCCGCCGGGATTTCGAATTTCTCGTGCAGATTGCGGATCATGCTCAGGGACAGCGGTCTCTTGCCCCGCATCACCTACACACGCGCGTCCGCTGCCCAATGACTCCAATCAATGCCCTAGAATCTTTGCCCTTCTGTTCCAAGCGAAACTTGATCGCCTCGATGGGATCTGGCAGATCAATGGGATAATGCTCGCGTTCATAGCCCTCAATGAGTGGCGTCAGAATATCCAACTCATCGTTTTCTACAGAGCCCTCCGGGGAATCCCACAACTCTTCGACACGACGCAGTGCTCGCTCATAATCTGCTTCGTCTCTAATCGGTTTGATGTCCATATCTCACCGTCTTCACATCAATCTTGTCGTAATCCGCGTGTGTTCCAATCCAGGATATCATTGCCATTCTCGGCGGCGTGTGCCCTGGAGACGATCCCGCAACCAGCCGTTCTTGATCCACCCGACAATCTTGTTGAGATCCTCGCCCAACCACAGTTCAAGCTTGCGCATTGTGAAACCGTTTCGCACGCGTCGCGACGTGCCCATACGCTTCAGCTTGTTCACAACTGAACTCTCGGGGCGGCCAAGCCGCTTTGCGATGGTTGCGGTTGTAACGCGACCGACGAGTTTCTACCAGGCGACCCATCTCCGCTGGCGTCCAAGGCCGCCGATCCATGTGCATTGTTAGGCCCAAGCGTGCTGCTTGGCGCTTGATGTACCGGCGGGGCAATCCGGTCAGGCGAACCGTGCAGTTGAGCACTTGAAACCGACGGTTGAGACCGCCGAAGCAGTGGGCTCTAAGATAAGCGTCATACTCCGGTCGCCACGTGTACTTCACTGTGGCACGGCGCCGGCGCTCCGCTCGGCATTTCAAGCAGTAGTTGGCCAACCGCGGTGGTTAGCCTTGCTTGCGGCCTTCTTCGATGAGTTGACCGCAGACGACACAAGTCATCACTATTCTCCTCGGCGTTGGGTTTCGATCTGAGTCAGGTGGGAGTAGCTGGTTGGGGGGCAAACTAAACTGGTTCGAAATTTACTGATCCTCGTCTTCGAGGAAAACCGTCCAGTCGGGGGTGTTCGCGAGAAGGTCCAAGACCTTGTCCGGTTCGGTGCCGAAGAGTTGTTGGCACGTTTCGAGCTCGAATTCAACCTGTTCAACGATTTGCTTTGCGGCACGGCGATACGCAAGTTCACTGCCGGGCGGAATGTCAGCTAGTTTCATCGGGGCGTCCTTTGCCTGAAGTGGCAGGTTTAGAGATCCGGGAGCCGCTGCCGGTAGGTGGGACACAAGTGGTAGCAAGTAGTGGCTAAGATATGCATATAGAGCGTATTACATGAAATAATGTCAGGTTTATGTTGCATAAAACTTGACGCATATGCGATCTTGGACTACACTAGGCCCTGTGGAGTTGCACATGTCTGTGGCCAGTATAGTTCTAAGCCGAATCAAGAGAAGCGGCGAGGATTGTCTCTGGACTTACAAGGATTTTGACGATCTGCCAAGCCTTGCGGTGGCGGCAGCGTTGAGTCGCCTGACGAAAAAAGGTCGCATTAGACGCGTCCGAAAGGGTGTCTATTATGTCCCCCGCGTTACGCGATTTGGAACGACCAACCCAGATCCGCCGAGCGTTGCTGCGGCCGTCCTGACACGCCGAGGGATCGCTTGGAGGCCAACAGGGCATGCCGCATACAATCGCCTGGGTCTCACGACACAAGTCTCGCCCACAACAACTTTTGCAGTAAGTCGAAAGGTCCGCTTAGCTTCCGCCGGGCCGAGTACAAGGCTGAGTCTGCGACCTGCCGCGGCCGTTCGCAGTGCCAGCGCCGATGAGCGCGCAGTGCTCGACGCGTTGAGAGATCTGCGCTGGATTCCCGATACGACCCCGGAGAATGTAATCGCACGACTGAGCGATCTCTTTCGATCCAACCGGATTTCCTTTGAACGTGTCGCCCGTTTTGCTCGAAGAGAGCCTCCCCGTGTGCGAGCTGTGCTTGGCGCAATCGGAAGTAGCATCGTCGCAGACCCGAACATACTGGAAGAGTTGAAGGGATCATTGAACCCCATGACGCACTTTTCTCTGGGGCTTTCGGATAAGCTTGCAACTGCTCGCGAGTGGAACATCAGATGACGGCGTATGCCGCTGATCTCCCCGATTTCACTGACCTCATCCGTGCGACTGCCAGCGCGCTCGGCATACCTGCGCCCATTATTGAGAAAGACTACTACCTGACCAGGGCGCTGTGCTTCCTGTCCAGAGACCACGCCGGGCGCTTTCTGTTGAAGGGAGGAACGAGCCTGACGAAA
>JBARRP010000330.1:0-7510 GCA_049644285.1 Candidatus Acidiferrales bacterium
CTGCCCTTTGTTGTGGAACCTCATTAAAAATGCGGTTCTGCAACAATGCGCTCACAAGCCTCCGACCTGCGCGCAGAGCGGTCTGGTGTGGCCTCTGACCTGTTTCTCGCGCAGGATTCAGGTTAACACAATCCAGTCTTGTGGCTTTAGCTTTACAAATTCGTCTAACAGAAGGACTGCGGTCGTAGGGTTGATATTTAGCATCGAGGCGGTCTTGGCATCGACTGAAGGAGGAACGACGAAAAGACCTCGGGCTGGAGCAAGGACTTTTTCAGACCAGGCGAATGTTCATCGTAACACGATCGCCTACCTTGACACTGGTAACGCCCGGCCCGATCGCCTCCACAATTCCCGCACCTTCACCCCAATGACAGAAGGAAGCCTCGGTTTCAGAAAGTACACTCCGTTCGCTAAAAGGAGGTCGCTGTAGTCGATCGGCGCATACTCCATGCGCACCAGAGCTTCGCTCGCAGACGGGGCGTTTGGTTCCGAAACTTCGACCATCCTTAAGCTTTGAGCTGGATTACCGTAGGCACTGAGATGAATGGCCTTCATTTATGAAATTCTCCTCGCTCCAAGAAATCTCGGCCTGCGAGAGGACCACCTGCTTGCTGGATCAGCCCTCCGTCGCGAAGGTTTCCAAGATCAACGACTGCATAGCCAAAACCTTCGAGCAAGCTTTCGACTCGGTTCTTCGCGCCGTCATCGTCTGCGGAAATAAATGCAACACGTCTCGCCCCGTTGACGACCGGATCTGCCTCCAGGTTAGGAACGATCATGTTGTTCAGTGCTTTAACTACTCGTGCTCCAGGGGCTAGCCCCGCAACAAGCTGGCTAGTGGATAGGTTTCCAACATTTGCTGGCGTGAAATTTCCGGCCTTACCGTGAAAAGGATTGGTCCCATCGATCAGAATCTGATTTTCCCATTTGGGAAGACTTGCAAGTGTCTCGGGCACGTTGTCCCAGGGCACAGCAAGAAGTACCATTTCGCAAGCTGCAGCCTCTTCCTTGGCGGCAGCCATTGCTCCAGGACCAAGTCGATTGACAATTTCTCGCAGGCTCTCGGGACCTCGGCTATTGCTAAGCTTTACCTTGTGGCTGGCCTTCAATGCCCGTTTTGCGAATGCTTGTGCGAAATCTCCTGCTCCAATGGTTCCAATTTCCATAAGCTGTCCTTCCTAAACTTTTCAGTAAGATGATCCCGGTTTTGCCCGGACTGGACGCGTGCTAGTTACCCCAACCGCGGCGAAAAATCCGTCAGCGTCAAAAACGTCGAGTCAATCTTCTCCACCAATTTCCCATTCTCTTCCGATTTCGCCTTCACGCTCTTCCAGTCCGGATCGTCCTGGAAGGCCTTCCAGTTCGCTGCCGCCGCTTCCCGGCTCGGATGCTCCAGGATGTAAAAGAAGGTGCTGCTTTTCACCGGTTCGTCCAGCGCAGTCCAATACGCAACACTCTTGATTCCATGGTCCGCAAAAAGCTTCATCGTGTGGTCCCGGAAGCGGGCTACCAGGTTCTCTATCTTTCCGGGGACCACGTGATAAATCCGCAGTTCATACACCATAGTTGATCCTCCCATCGCGCCACCTTGCTCTCTCTCCCCCCTTGCCAAACTCTCATGCGCAACTGAAGCGAGCGTCGATTTCATCGCTTCTGCTATCTCGCAGGGCACCAGCACCGCCAACGGCGCCGCCATCAGCAATGTTCGTCTCTTCATTCCGCGAATTCTACCAGATCGCTAGAAACCGACTCATCCTGAACTGGTTCTCACTGGGAGCGGAGATTCTAGTACCCACATGTCCGGTAAGCGGCATGTGGATTACTCCCGAGTGCCTCGCCCTGCCATCTTCTTTCCTCTTGCGTTGCGCGTCTTCCCGTCTCTCCGACTCTTGATCATGTGCAATGCCACTCCTTTGTGAATTGCGATGTGGTCGGTCTTGTCGCTTTTGATCAAATACTGAGGTTGGTTTTTGGAAGCATGGTGCACATATCCTTTGTAGGAGATATCAGAGGTCACTTTCCGAATGATGACACCACTCACCGTACCTGCCTCTGAATTCCAGGTGATCACCAACCTTGAAAGTTTTCGACATCCGCGTCCCACAATTCCGCGAGTTCAGAAAAAATCGAAACCTGAAGATCTCCGTACGGTGCAGGAATCCTAAACCACGCGAAAACCAGTTCCGTTTCTGACGCAGACGACCGGTTGCTCTATATCAGGTTGAATGAGGTTTTACCGCCACAGCTTGATCTCCACTTGATCTTTGATAACGCGGACCTCGTAAGAAGGCACCGCTGCGCAGGCGGGCCCTTCGCAGACGCTGCCGTCGGCAAGAGCAAAACGGGAAAAGTGCCAGGGACACTGGATCGTATTGCCCTGTATCTTGCCCTCTTCGAGAGGTGCACCATAGTGCGAGCAAACCGCACCAATCGCGTAGATTCTCTCGCCAGATCGCAGAAGCAGGATGGGCTGCCCACTGACCTCGACCCGGTGGGGCTGCCCTTCCAGCAGATCAGCAACGCCGAGAACAGGAAGAAAATCATCTGGGCCCTTCCGGTAGGCATTGCGATTGATCATCACTCCCATGTGATAAACCATCGCGCCGCCCAGATAGGCGCCTCCGGACACCACAACGTATCCCGCCAGTGCTACGAGGAACGAGCTCAGCATCGGTCGCCAGTGACTTTCCCAGCGCATCAGAAAGGAGAACGCAAACAGAAATGTCGCGGATGTGTTCAGTATCCCGTGGATCAAACCTACAGCCTTCTCGGGCGGATCGACGTCCATCCAGTCCATCAGCCCCGCGGCGATCGTTGCCAGCGCGGCCAGCACTCCAAGCCCCGTTGCGATGCCAGCAGCGAGCCCCAGGCCTGGCACATCGAAGATCAGTGCAATTAGGTCGAGCAAGATGGTCACCGTCCAAGCGCCGATGGGCACGTCGGTCAGGAGGGGATGGAGCGGGTGTCCGAGCCATGTACCATTCAGAAAGAGCTTAAGGGGGCGCAGCGCGGTAGTCTGAAAGCAGCTGTTCAACCATGCATCGAGCGGAGCAGCGGCTCGCTTGGCCGCGTTGGAGTTGATGAATGCGTTTTCGACGCGCTCGGTTAAGTCACGCCTCATAGCCGCCCTTCCTCGCCGTATTTGGCCAAGAGCCGATCAAAAAACCAGGCTTTCATGGTTCGGACATCGATGATACCGACGGCTCCAAACACGATCACACTCGAACCTGAAGATTCGCTGCGTCGAGGTTGCTCGAAACTGCCCCGGCTGTGGTTGCCCGACGGTGCCGCGATGCTCTATCAATCGCCTGCATCTGTCAACTGTGCGACAAACGATGTGTCAAACCAAAATAGAAATGTCCCCCTTCTTACCAAGATAGAAATGTCCCCTTTTTGGGTTTTGTTGTTCCTGTGTGGTTGTTCGCTGTTCGTTGAGCTTGCCCGAAGCGAAGCCCTGCGGAGCCCGTAGGGCGGAGCGCTTAGGGCGCAGCGTAGGGCAAGCTCAACGGCCGGAGGGCCGCTCGCTAGCGCATTTTCTGATGACGACGCTTTCCCGGGGGAAAATCTTGCGTCAAGAACGTCCAGGAGCGACGATTCCCAACTCGGTCGACCCATAGCATCCCCCTTTTTCGCACTTCACCGTGCGTCATGGCTGCTCACTGCTTCTCGCGCCGCTTTCTGCTCCGCCGCTCGACGAGCAGCCTTTCGCCATGGGTGGTCCGCCGCTGGTACCCGCTTCCGCTTCGTTGACACCCTCAGCTTCTTGACCACTTGGCTTGCGGGTTTGACGGCGAGCACACACGGTTTCGCTGGCGCCGGAATCTCCCTCCACTCCAACTCGCGTCCCCGATATTCGATCGTGATCTTCCCGTGTCGCCCCTCGCACACCAATACCTGGCTATGAGCCGGTGCGTAATTCCGGCTCTGCCGCGGGAGTTGGAAAAACCGGTTGTCATACCGCACGACCCAATCGTTGTAGATCGTGCGCGGGCTTTCCAATCGGAAAATCCTGTCCAATTCGGCCACACGCGGCGCTCGCCGGTGATAGTCCTCCGGCCGGGCTGGCGGCCGGGCAAACCTCCGATTGTGTTCCGGCAAATACTCATTCTCCAGAAACACGTTCACTTGCTGGTGACTGGTGATTTCCTTTCGCCGCAGTTTCTTCACCAGCCGATCTTGATGGGTCCCATGGATCCTTTCGATTCGGCCCTTCGCTTGGGGCGAATTCGCAACAATAATCTCGATCCCTAACTTCGCGCACATGCGTCCAAATTGCGTGATCGGCTCTTCTCCGTGCAGCTGTTCCTTCGCTGTCGCTGGCCGCTTGTACAGATTTTTCCAGTCCACATACAACGCCAGCGGCACCCCATAGCGCTCGATCCACTCGCGCAACGTATCCGCCACGGCCCAGATTGTTTCTTCCTCACCCATGCGCGCCAACGTTTTGTTCGTGGCGTCATCGGCCATGTCGATCAAGCAACCCTCTGGTCCGCGTCCCTCCAACCAGAGATGAAAGCTCCCGTCCATCTGCACCAGTTCTCCAAAGTGCTCCTTGCGCTCGCGCCGGCGACGGTGCTGCCGCCTCTTGCGCGCCCGGCTCCACAGGCCCGCCGCCAGCATCCACTGTCGTAGCGTTTCGGCATTCACCTGGAGTCCGTCTTCGCAATCCAGGTGCTCGGCCGCCAAAGTCGGACCAAAGCGCTCGCCTACCGGCCCGCTATACTTCTCCCGCACCAACTGCAGTACCTGGTTGCGAAATTTCGAGTCATGAGTATGGTTCGAGGGCCGACCTGCGTGGCGATGCTTCAGACCTGCCGCTCCCTCGTCGCGATATCGTCTCCACAACCGCTTCGCTTGCCGGTAGCACACATGCAAGAGCTTGCTTGCATCGACGATCCGCAGCTGCTTGCTCCGCACACGCGCCAGCACTTCCACCCTTCTCAACTCCTCGCTGCTCATCTCTGTCCGCCCCAATCTGACCTCCTTTCGGAGGTCGTATTAGGGGACATTTCTATTTTGGAGAAAAGGGGACATTACTATCGTGCCGCAACACTGTGCGACAAACGATGGGATCGCCACGGCGTGTGGCTGAAGTTGATTTAGGCGCCAGCTATGTCGCTGCAGGCCGCTCCGTCACCGGCTTGCCGCCGGACCCTGGCAGCGGGGCCTTTGCTCCTCCGGCCGCTTCTCCCTTGAACAAGGCTTCCAAGTTGGGATAGGCATAAATGGTTGGCGCGTGATTTTGCATCAAGCCGCCCGTATCAGCGGTAGGGCCATAATTGCGGTGCAAGTCATGTCCCAGCATGCGGAGCATGGCAATCTGTTGTCCGCGGTGGTGTGCCGTGTGGGTCAGGCGTCGGGTCATGACCCATGCCCGTGAGCGCCGCACATCAAAAAACGCCACTTCCTGTTCCCACCACGCTTCGTTCTTCTCCCTCAGCGCGGCCAGGCGTTTTCTGCTGTCTCCCGCCTCTCCAGATCCTCTCGTCTCCAGGTTCTTCTGGTTTCTTCTGAATTTCCATGTGAATTCGTCCCAGGTCCGTTCACACTCAGACACTGTGAATTCGCCCCAGGTCGGGACTCAGACTGATCGTTCACGCCTGCCGAGAGCTGGATATCGCCGAATTACAGGTTCCCAGCAGATTCGACGGCTCGCTTACATACCGCTAGGCGCCACGGGCGGCAGTCTTGGCCAACGCTTCTGGGCTTATGCGGTGATTGGTCCCAGGCGCGAGGAAATTCGGTTATTTCCCATGTTCCGGGTTGGCATCAAGACGATTCGGTTCCCGCTAAACCGCGATAGGGGGTTCCGATCGCTCTGTGCTATGCGTCCAGGCCCATGTGGCGACCGCTGGGGCCAACGCTGCGTTTGCAGATACCGACATACTCGAGTCCGCAGTGGCCAGCACCGTGGGGTCCGACGGTAGTGGCCCAATGCGGGAGGGAAGCTAAACGTGGGATTGAAGCGAAATGTGGGATTGAAGCCAGACGCAATGCACACATCCCTGCAACCGAAAAACGCCGCGTTTATAATTTTTCTTCATCCTCTATCCTTAGCTCTACCCCCATCTTTAGCCCTACCCCTATCTCTGTTTATTGGGTTTAATGGAATCTAGGATGGCAGCGCCTCGGTGCCCATTCGCAGCTGTGAATGCTCGGGGTAAATTCGCACAACGACCCTGACTGTGCTGTCATTTCACTTCTCGAAATTCTGCACCTTAGTCAAGGATCTTCGCTGGATGCGCACCGCGGTATCCGAGGCACTGGCCGACTCTCGCACGGCTTGTTGGCGTTTCCCAGGCGCGAGGCATGTGATTTTCAAATGTCCGGTAATCCGACTATACGTCCAAGTGGAATTTGTGCCGGTAGATCCCAATAGCGACGAAACCGAACTCTCGTGTTGCACTACCGACACAATGTGTTCTTCAAACCACGGTTCTACAATGCTGATCCTTCCTGAAATCAATCGCTTGGGTTTGGTTCGTGATCTGCGGACGGTTAGGGCTGAGGCTGGGATGACGCAAAATCCCGAGATTGCGTAGGACTTTGGGAAGAGCAGAGCGCCGGTCGGTTGCGGCGACGAGCACGGTCTTGGCCGGGTTTGTTGTGATATGGGTGCTGTTCGTGGCTGTTTGCTCGGCTCAACAGCGGAACTCACGCAAGTCGCCAGGACCTGGACGGCAAACGTTTGCAAGTCCCGACGGCGCCTTCCGATTTACCTATCGCAGTTCATACACACTTAATATAAGTAAAAACATGGATGAAGCGGGATCGAGCTACATTCCCGTGTGCAGCGATGGTGCGGTTTGCGTCGTATCCCACCGCAGCAACTACCAAGGATCGAATTTCGAAGCCGCGTCGTTTCAGGTGCGTGAAATTAATGGTGCAACCACACAAAGGGCGTGTCTAACATCCCCGATGCGGGCAGCGAACGTTCCGGAGTTCGACATCGCTACCGAAGATCCGACAAGGATCATAAATGGGGTCAGTTTCCTGCACGGGATCAGTATTGACGCCGGATTGGGGCACCACATGAGCACTGACCTCTACCGTGCCTTTCACCACGGCAGATGCTACGAATTGAGCATCAACGTTGCAATCACGTCGTTCGCGAATTTTGACCCGGGCACCGTAAAAGAGTTCACGCACGACGACGAGCAGCGCGTGCGAAGTGAGCTTACGCTGGTCCTGGACTCTTTCAGATTCCTGAAATGAATGATTGTACCTGGCTTGCCACATCCACGTTGATGTGCCGGATAAACGCGGTTATCGTACAAGTGAAATCGCTGGCCAGAGCACATGTCCGGTAACCCGTGCGGGCTCAAGCGGTCGATGCAACACCATCTGGTATAACGTTGTTTTCAAAGGTGGTGTTTATGATCCAAGGGAAACGGTTTGGGCTTTCTGAGGCGCAGAAGGGCGACATGTGGCGCCGTTGGAAGGCGGGACAGTCGTTGCATGAGATCGGGCGCGCCTTCGGCAAGGAGCATTCTTCCATTCGCTGTCTGGT
>JBARRP010000331.1:0-1557 GCA_049644285.1 Candidatus Acidiferrales bacterium
GGTCACCCCGAGTTCCTTGGCCAACTCTCCGACGCTCTCGCAGGTCCTCATGCGCTCTACAGCCATGCGCTGAAACTTCCGGGAATATCGCTTTCTTCTCTCCACTCGCGTTTCCTCCCCCGGAAAGGGTCTTGGTTCTTTCTCGTTGGGCAACACCCGCTGCGTTTGCGCGGACGCGCTGTTTTACTGGACGGATGATTTCCCGTCGTCGGCCTTTGATCCGTGTCCACCCTACTCGCTCAGCCCGTGGTCACTTCATCATTTCGGTGTTGCCCACCAACCATCTCTTCGATCACTGTGGACCATGATGTGTCTATGCGAACTCCCTCTTCTTCAGGGAGGCGGGGTAGCCTAATCACTCCGGCAGTCACGATCTTGCTGGACTATGAACGCTCTCTGGCATTCCCGCACGGGCACCACCGCTTTTCTGCCGCATCTGGCCGCGGCGACAGAACTCTTGATAATCGATTTGATCGCGCAGCATGATCCACAAGCGGATTCCGAGTTTACGAGCGACGGCGACTCGCGTTTTACCTAGCCCCTTCTGCGGCAGCTTGTGCCGGTAAGAACGTTTCAACTCTGGGTCTCGGCGGACTGCGTGTATGCCCGCCTCACACCAGAGAAAACGGAGTAGCGGATTACCTTGCTTGCTCAACCCACCAAGCCGCTGCCGCCCCCCGCTGGAATATTCGCTCGGGATCATGCCCACATAGCGCACCACCGCTTTGCCATCGTCGAACCGCGCCGGGTCGCCTAAAAACACGTCCGTCGCCAACGCCGTGACGGGCCCGACTCCCGGATGGGTCATCAATCGCTTGGCTCCAGCACGCTGCAGCGCATGGTCCATCACCCGCTCACCGAGCTCGTCTATCTGCTTGTCTAACCTGCAGTACAAGGTTTGCAACTCGGTCCGTCGATGAGCTGCATGCGGTGCCAGCGGTAACGACGCGATCGCCTGTTGGCCTGCTTGGCTCCACAGGGACTGGCCACGCCGTAAGCCGTGACTCAGAGCGATGGCTTGCAGCGTGTTCTGTACCCGTGTCCTTATGCGTACCCACTGATGACGGTGCCGTAGCAATGCACGCAGATCTCGCAGTTCGGCTGAAGGCATCCAAATCGATGGAAAGCGGTTTTCGACTTGGAGCTTCAGTAGCAATGCCGCATCCCGCCGATCATGCTTCTGTTTTCGAGGTTCAGCCGCGCGGATCTCTGCCGGATGACCTACTTGGCGTTCAATCCCCAGTTCTTCCAGCAGTTCTAAAAACCAGTACATGGATCCGGTAGCTTCGATCCCTACGAGGACCGGGGGTGGTAGTGCGGAATAGAATTCCCGCACCGCCTCTCCTTCGTGCTTCAAGGTCTTCTCCACCAACTCCCCTGTCTCCGGATCGAGCATCGCGATCGTCTGTTGTCGTGTGTGCAAATCAACGCCTATTAACTGGCCAATCTTTCCTCATTTTTCGTCTGCATGGACCCTCTGCAGTTGTGAAGCGACAGCGAGGAGGCGTTTGTCGAGACGCTGCAATGTACGGCGGCTTTTCTCATTGCCTAACTGAC
>JBARRP010000332.1:0-2988 GCA_049644285.1 Candidatus Acidiferrales bacterium
AGAAATCGTCGAGATCGCGGACTTCGAAGTACAGGCGGACGCCATCGCTCGAGACGGAAGCGCCCGGACCCGCCTGATGCAGGGCGATGGTTCCATCGCCACCCGGCGCTCGCAAGCGCGCATACACCGGTGTGCCTTCATAGCGGAAGTCTTCGATGAGCTTGAATCCAAGCAGATCGCGGTAGAAGCGGAGTCCGGGCTCCACGTCTTTAACGTAGATCATGGCGTGGTTGAAAGTAAGTTTTCCGTCAGTATCGAGGGGCGCGGAAGCCTTGGTCCCTGGCGGCCTTGCTTGCTTGGCAGCCGTGCGCTTCGTCGAGCGCGGATCCCCGGTCTTTTTCGCGAGGTTTTCCTTGCTACTGGCTTCTTCATTGCGTCGTCAGTTCATATCGCTCGACCGAGCGGCGCAAGTATCGTCGGAGCTCCAGCAACTGTCAAGCTTGTGGTCGTCAGTTGATGCGCGAAAGAATCAGGCGGACGCAGCCTTGCTGTGCTCCTTGACCGCCTTCTCGATGCCGAGAATCGCGTTCGCCAAATCTTCGGCATCCATAACCGGGAAGAATGTCACCCGGGCGTTGTGGGCCAAGAAGAACGGCTCGGCGATCGCTGGTATCTGCGAGGTCTCCTTCATGTCGAAGACAAGAATCCACCCCGTTCGCCGCTCGCACCCGTCGTGAAATACGCGGCTTCGGGCTTCGACGATTCCAGAATCTTTTGCAAAGAGCGCCCGAAGGTTCCTGTGGGTGCCGCCTCATTTCCGGCCTCAACGGGAATCGCTATCTGCATCATCATCCGCATCTGTGTGCTCCTTTCCCAATAGAATTTCTGACAGAAACGGGCAGGGCCCACGTTCGGTGTGTATCCGGCGCACCTATACAACTCTTGAGAAAAGAGCGTTAAGTCAAATTCTTGTTTCGAGGAAGGCGGCTCCAAAAGGTGCAGTGTCCTAGGCCCAGAGACCAGTCTCGCCAGCGCTCGGCAATGGGATGATGACGGCGAGGGAAATCCTCGGTAACTCAACCCGGCGCCGCCTCATCGCTCGACGAGAGCTCGCCACCCAATGCCTTCTGAACCAGCCCCGATTTCGTTATGCGAGCGTCTCGGGCTTGCATCGCGCGTTTGATCCAGTCGGCGCTGACCTCGCGTGGAGTCAGTTCGTTATCGGGAGTGCGAAAGACGGTGTGGCAAAAGGGGCATTCCAGCTCCCGGGACATGGTGCGGAAATCGAGCTGTGTCCGGTGCAAGAGCGGCACGAGAAATGCGACACACAGGTTGTTCGGACAAACCGCGCCCAGCAGAATCAGACGCATCGCTCCCCGCCCCTATTCCCCGCAAATCAGGCTAGGCCTTGAAACGTACCGCTGCTGGTTACGGGCGTCAATGCGTATGAATACGTACGCCGTCGTGCATTTACAGATTACTACTTCCGCGGCATCGCTTGCTTCTTTCTTTCAGTCTCGTCGTCGGGTCGAGCTTCCGATCCTGCGATTCACTGGTCCAAGTCCACCCACTGGCCATTCATCGAGACCTCAATCTTGGTTACGGGGTGGATCTCCCACAGCGTGGTGCGGTACTTCCCCAGATGATTCGGGTGCTCCGGGTCAAACATCAGCCATCCGCTAATCCGGACCGGAGTTTGGCTGCCTTTGTACGGCGCGAGGGCTGCTACTGTCCAGTTCGGATGCGAAACACGGATGCGGGGAGTTGTCTCGACAACAACTGCATCAGGCTCTCCTTGTCCAGCTTGTCCAACCAATGGAATGTGCCAATCGACCTCAGAGGACTTGGTCCAGCCACAATTCGTGGATTCTTTTCCCTCTACTTTGACGGCCGCTATGTACCCGACTACCGATACCGCTACGCCTTCGTACGGTTTAATTTCACCTAGCTGTTGGCTCGACCAGTTGACGCGCTTTGTCGGAGCAGGGCTTGGATATGGCAGTGTGGCAATCGCATCGAAGGGTAGTTCGTGGTAGCTATTGGGCACGTCAGTCCTGTTCTTGCGCAAGTTCGTAGGAGTGTCCACATCATTCCCGGCGGGTCCGCATGCGCCATCTGCGGCTTGGAAATCACCTGTCACCGGATCGGGCTTGTCCCAGTCTGGCGAAATGGCGGAGGTACTTGTCGTCGTCCCAACCGCCGGGGCTCCGGCCGATCGAGCGGGTGCACCCCCTGACACAACGCTCAAGTTTCGTCCCCATACCCATCCTTCCTCGCCATGCTGCGTGCGGACGTGGTAATAGCCATTTGTCTTGTTTGGCTCAACTAACGTCACACTTTCCGGCGGATTGAGTAGGCGGACGGGCGGGTTGGTTGAGGACGGGTCCGGGCGAAGATTGACTTTGTGAATGACAGTCGCCTGCTGAGCAAAACTCAGGCTGACGAAGAGGAGGGTGAATAGGGTAGAACCCAACGTTATAGTGATTTTTCGTAGCGTCTCCCTCACAGCTTCCTCCGTTATCGCGAAAAGTCCTAGGAGATTTACTCCGCCAGACATACTCTCACGAGTCGCACAGCCATTTAGTAACTCACTGAGTAACTAAGAACTTCTTTAAGACTCCTGCGCGATACAATGAGTCTGAACTGGGCCGCAGGAGAAATCCATAATTGCTTTTGCTAAACATTGGCCTTGGGACGCGAAACCTCAGTTTGAATTCCGAGTCGCTAGAACCTGTTTCAAAACTGGGTACAAGACACTGAATAGGTGATGGTTAGTTTGCCAAAAACGCGAGATAAATTCGGGCAGCAGCGCCAGAGGAGGGTCGATGGCGCGATACCGACGCCCAATGAGAGAAAATCCGTCCCTTGCTGCCGAAACGACCCCAACGCCCACGGGGCGGGCGGCCTCCGTCCGACGACCTCAAAGTGCTGGAAGGCATTTTGTGGATTCTGCGCAGCGGAGCTCGCTGGCAGGATTTGCCCGAGGAATTTCCTTCACCGGCAACGTGCTGGCGGCGACTGCGGGATTGGGAAGAGCAGGGAGTCTGG
>JBARRP010000333.1:0-6238 GCA_049644285.1 Candidatus Acidiferrales bacterium
CCTGTTGCCAACTGGGGTGAAAATCACATCCAATAAGAACCATCGAAGGCTCCTTCCTTTCCGGGTTCTTGGTCCTCCAACCGTAGAATACCCGGCTTCGAACGGAGCCTTCGTTCTTATCCAATCAGCTCTTCGGGTTGGCTTCTCGAAGAGTGGGGTTTTTATTCCATCGGGTCAATCGTCACTACGCACCGCCTTGATTGTGGGTGTCCCGGCCCGCTCGATCCTTCGAACCGTTACGACCGCCTAATCGTCAATCCTGATGATTTGACCAGGCCCGATGGACTCGAGGTGAGCGAGGCAAACCGCTACATGTGGCAAGAGGTCTTTCAGCCGATTGGATTTCGCGCGGAAAATAATAATCGCGATCTCCCGCCCACCTAGGTTTTGCTCGTATTCAAAACCCTGATCGACAGTCAGCAAGGCGTCGAACTTTGCTGCTTCCGCCGCCGCAAGAAGCTCGCTGTTCTTCAATCCTGTCAATCCGGCGTAGCGCGCTGTTTGACAGTCATGACCCGGCAAGAAATTCCGCAGTCGCTCATCGATGCATTCGTCAATCAGAATCCGCATTCAGCATCGAGCGAGTAAGAGTTGCTTCGCTTCGTCCAAGACCTTGAGCGCTAGATCGCGCGAAACGGTAGGGAATCCTGCGAGAAACTCCTCGAGCGTTTCTCCGCCTTCCAGGTAATCGAACATCGTTTGCACAGGCACGCGCGTCCCGCGGAACACAGGGGTGCCTCCTAGAGTCTCGGGATCCCTGACAACGGCGTCATCATCGGGAGTCATGGCTGGTCTCCGTCTTCAGCCAGTATATCATTCCCGCCGCGTGCCGGCCCTTTTTGCCGGTCAAACTCGGTCGATTGGCATCATGCATATTCCTGCTCGCTTGCCCAAATTATCCTCTGCGCCTTCTCTGACTTCCACGCCTCACCTCCACGCGCAAAATTTTTACACCACGGTCCCCTTGTAATCTGTCAGCCTCGTGCTACCGTCAGCTGTGAAGATGTTGCATAAAGCAGCTCAACAAGCCAACCGCACTTATTGCGGTCCCAAGTCGGCCCTTCTAGCCTCTAACATCCAGTCTCTAACCTCTAGAAGCATGCCGCAGCTCAACCAGCCAAGCGCCAGCACCCGTGCCGACTCGCCGCTGCCGAACCCTAACACCTTTGGAATCACATCCTTTGCAGACCCCTCACCGCAACTCCCATGGAATGATATCCTTGCAAAAAACATAGGGGGGTGGGGGTCCGAGTCTCAAACCTTGTCGAATCAACCATCTCCGATCCCGTCAATTCCCCGATGAGGCCGCGCACCCACCAGCAGGGTTTCAGGGCATGGGAAAATGACGAGCGCACAACCTGTGATGCCAAGGAAATTCCGCTAGGATGGCACAGTCAAGAATGACGACAGGAATCTCGCGCACATGGGAAGTCGAGCTGAACGCGGAGCAACGCGCGGCGGTCGAGTACGGTGAAGGACCGCTGCTTGTTGTCGCCGGCGCCGGCACGGGGAAAACCCGAGTCATCATCGAGCGCATCCGCTGGCTGCTCGAATCAGATCCCGATCTGGCGGGCGAGAATATTCTGGGGCTGACGTTCACCGACAAAGCGGCGGCAGAGATGAAATATCGCCTGCTGAAGTACATGGGGGATCGCGCCGGCGGCGTTTGGCTCGGAACATTCCACGGGTTCTGTCTGGAACAAATCCTGCGCCAGGGCAATCCAAATCTCCAGGTGCTTGATGAAATCGACTACTGGATTCTCCTCCGGAAAAACATCGCGACGCTGCGCCTGGAAAGGTTCCGGCGTCTAGCCGCGCCTGGACAGTTTCTGACGGATTTCAAAGATTTCTTTTCGCGCTGCCAGGATGAGCTGGTGACGCCCGGCGATTATCAACGCTACGTCGAGGGCCTGCGCGCGCGCCATCGGGCGCGCCGGGCGTCGCTTGATCCCGAGGGGGTCCGCGCAGAAGAGGAAGAACAGGCGCGACAGGAAGAACTGGCGCGCGTCTATCGCGTGAGCGAGCAATTGCTGCGGGAAAAGAACCTGGTGACCTTTGGCGGGCAGCTTCTTCAGGCGGTCCAACGGCTGCAAGCCGATTTGGCGCTGGCCGGGCAGCTGCGGGCGCGCTACCGCCATATTCTGGTGGACGAATTTCAGGATACAAACATCGCGCAGCTCGAACTGCTGTGGCTGCTGGCGCGCGACCATCGCAACATCGTGGCCGTGGGCGACGATGACCAAGCGATTTATCGTTTCCGCGGCGCGTCGTTCGGCAGTTTCACGATTTTCCTGAAGCGGTTCTGCGAAGCCGAAACGGGTGATGGCGCGCCGGCCAAGCGCAGCTTCGTATCGCTGACGCAGAACTACCGCTCGACCGAGCGAATCCTGCGGATTGCCGGGAAGGTGATCGAGCAAAACGAGAGATCGCCGTTGTTGCCGGCGAAGAAGCTGGTTACGGAGAATTCCGAGGGCGAGAAAATTCGCATCGTGGAATTCCGCCGCCCGGAAGAAGAAGCGCACTGGATCGCTTCGGAAATCGAGCGGCAGCGTGGTCCGGGACGTCCGTGGCGAAGCTTCGCCGTTCTTTATCGCAAGCACAACCATCGGGATCGGCTCGTTGAGGTGTTCCGGCAGCGGCGGATCCCGTTCGTGATCCGGAAATTTTCGATTCTCTCGAGCACGCTGCTGCGCGATCTGATCGCCTACCTGCGGGTGACCGCGCTGCCAAGCGATAACGTTTCCTGCGCGCGCATCGCTGCGGCGCCTTACTGGCAGCTTGCTCCCCGCGATCTGCACCGGCTAGCCGAACGCACTCGCAAGAGAAAGGGCCCGTCGATCTCCGACGCAATCGAATCCGCTGCGAGCGAGGCGTTCGATAAGAACGGACCTCGCTATGCCGAGCTCGTTGAGTTTCTTGACGGCCTGCGCCAGCGCGCAACGAAACTGAAAGCCACACAAGTTTTGGACGACCTGATTGAAGGCCTCGGAATCGCGCCGCTGCCCTCGGACGCCGACCGGCTCTATCTCGCGCGCTTCGTACGATTCGTTCAGGAATGGGAAGAGAAGAGCGAAGGCAAGAGCCTGCGGGACTTCATCCAGCATCTCGAGTACTTCGGCGAAGCAGGCGGGGACATCACTCTCGAAGAAGAGCCGACTGACGACGGGGTGCAGTTGATGACCGTGCACACTGCGAAGGGTCTCGAGTTCCCGTACGTATACATCATTGCGTTATCGAGCGGCGATTTTCCGGCCAGGCCGCAAGCGCCAGTCTTCGAGTTTCCCAGCGAGCTAATGAAGGAAGAAAGACCGAAGGGCGATTTTCGGATTCAGGAGGAGCGCCGGCTCTTCTACGTGGCGTTGACGCGCGCGAGGCGGCAATTGACGCTGACAGCGACTATCAACAAGCGCAAGAAACCTTCACTGTTCCTCGAAGACATCCTGATGGAGGCGCAGATCAAGGCGAAGGATGCCGTTCAGATGTCGCCCGCGGTTGCCCTACCGCCCGAGCAGCAAGCAGCGGGCTCGCCGCCGGCAGATGCGGCGCGGCCGCAACTCTTCGGTCCTGGACCGGCCGACTCGCGCGCGTATTCCCGGATCGCGCTATGGGCGAAGGCGTATCATCCGCCGCAGCCAGAACCGCTACAGTTGAGCGCTTCCGCAGTGGATACCTACCAGTCTTGCCCAATGAAATATCTTTTCCGACAGGTCTGGGGAATTCGCGGCGGACCTCGCGCGGAGATGACGTTTGGGAACGTGATGCACACAACGATCCGGGATTTTGTACAAGAGAGTCGCCGGCGACGCGAGATCCCCTTCGAAGAGGTACGCACAGTCTACGATCGCGAATGGACCAGCGCGGGGTACCTCGACGACTATCACGAGGAGGAATATCGCCGGGCGGGTCTCGAACAGTTGCAGGCCTTTTGCAAGAGTTACAGTGAATCGCCGGCCGAGGTTCTGTACCAGGAGAAAAAGTTCGAGTTGCCGCTCGAAAATGACGTGGTGATCACCGGGCGCATGGATCAAGTCAACCGCCTCAGCGGCGACGAAGTTGAGATCGTGGACTACAAGACGGGGAATCCGCGGCAGCCAAGAGATGCGAAGAAGAGTTTACAGTTGAGCCTGTATGCGCTGGCGGCGCGCGAAGTGCTCGAGCTTTCCCCGACGCGACTCGTTTTTTACAACCTGACGACCAATGAAGCGGTGGCCACGACGCGGGATGCAAAGGAGCTTGCAAAGGCCAAACAGGACGTCGCCGAAGTGGCGAATCTGATCCGCGCCGGAGAATTCCCCGCGAAGCCGGGCTTCGGTTGCCGCTCTTGCGATTTCAAGCCGATCTGCCCTTCCCATGAGCAATTGATTTCGATTTCGACCGCAGCAAGCGCGAGCGCGGCGAAGTCCGTCACTCAGGCAGGCTTAAAATAAAAAGCGGGGCGACCGACTCGATCGCCCCGCTTTCTCAGATTCGAATGCCCTGAAGTACGCAATCAGGACACCGGAACTTCGCGCATGAACTTCTGTCGAGCTATCTCCCCGCGAACGGGCTGCGTTCGGCTTCGGCGCGCCGCATTCGCCTCTTCCCTCTATACGGTCGCGCGCGAATGAAGTCAAGGAAAAATTCGCGCCGCAGATTATCGCGGATACTGGTCGCGCCAGGCGCGACCTTTCGCTTTAGGACTGCGAGGCCTCGCTTGTGCTTCTCAATCATTCTCGGTGACTGTGGCGGTTTCTCCTCCTCGGTCCGAGATGGGGTTTCCGACCACGCCAAGTGTCTGCGTGCAAACCAACCTGCGATGATCGGCGCTGAAGTTCTATGCATGATACCTTAGTCCTCGGACGGCTTTCGGGCGATGCTGATGATTTAGATGCCCTCGCCGGGCGACACATCGCGGAATGCGAAAAGTGCATCGAAGTATCGGAAAGCGCGATCGGGGGGATCAGGCAATGCGGCGAGGAAATGTGCGGGCGGGATTGACGGCAATCATACTATCAGCGAGTTTCATTGCGCTGCCTGCCCCACCGGCCGAAGGCGAGCACCGCGCTTGGCAAGGAACCCAACAGGAGCAGCAGAAAGTCCCCGAGGCGCAGAACCCGATCAAGGTTCAGGTATCGCTCGTCAACCTATTTGTGACGGTGCGGGATAAAAGCCACGCCATTGTCCCGAACCTCACCAAAGACGACTTCAAGGTCTACGAAGACGGCCGGGAGCAGAAAGTTGCCTTCTTTTCGAAAGAAGTCAACATGCCGATCACGCTCGGCCTGCTGATCGACACGAGCGGGAGCGAACAAAACATGCTGGGCGGGGAGCAAGATGCGGCTTCGCGCTTCGTCCACGAGGTGCTTCGGAAGAGGGATGAGGCGATGGTGATGAGCTTCGACCTGGACGCGGACTTGCTGGCGGATTTCACAGAAGACACGTCGATCCTCGAGCGCGCCATTCGTAAGACGGTGATCAATGCGGCGTCGGGCGGGGGCGGGACGCCGACGACGATTCCGACAGGCAACATAGGAACCGTGTTCTATGACGCAGTGTATTTGGCCTGTCACGATCAGCTCCGCGACCAGGCGGGCCGCAAAGCCGTTGTGGTGATGACCGATGCGGAGGACAACGGGAGCAAGCTGAAAGTACAGGATGCGATCGAAGCCGCCCAGCGCGCAGACACCGTCATCCACGTCATTCTGGTCGTCGATCCGAACTACGGCGGCCTCTTCGGCAGCTACGGGGGCTCGGGCGTCGCCAAGAAAATGGCCGATGAAACGGGCGGGCGTGTGATCGAAGTCCGTAGCGAGAGGAATCTCGAGAAAGCGTTCGATCAAATTTCCGAAGAGCTGCGCTTACAGTACGTCATCGGTTACTACCCGACGAACACCGCACACGATGCAAGCTTCCGCAAGATCAAGGTCGAAACGACCAAACCGGATACGAAGGCCCTTACTCGCCGCGGTTATTACGCCCCGAAGGATTAGTCCGCCGGTATCACGAAACCGCAATTCTTAAGGCAAAGCCCTCACGCCAATCCGGGCGGAAAACCGCGCCGGGACGGGACGCGAGCTACACGAGGTTGCACTCAGTTCCCCCCGGTTCAACGCGGTTGTTGTCCAGATGAACAATCGACATAGGTAAACGGTTGCCCGTTTTCCCTGTCACACCACCGTACATGCGGCTCCGCATACGGCGGTTCGGCGGGTTAAGCTATCAAGGACCGAGCAGTCGTGGAAGGCCGAGCGAGTCGAAG
>JBARRP010000334.1:0-2319 GCA_049644285.1 Candidatus Acidiferrales bacterium
CGCATTGTTGCAGAACCGCATTTTTAATGAAGTTACACAACAAAGGCTAATATAGCCATCATCGAGGCTTTCGGCAAAGATTTCTGGCCTTCTTTTGGTCATCATGACGCAGGATTCAGGTTAACTCTTCCTAGATTGGGCAACATTTTTGCAAAACTGAAGTACGGGGCGGTCGATAGCTTTGTATTGGATTGTGAATCGCGGGAAGAAAGTGTGTTGTTGCCATCAAGAGTGTCGACCCCCACCAAAAGAAACAGAAAGACCAGCATCGCCGCGCTGATTCTGACGACTCCGCCATCTACCGCCTTTGGCGATACGCTTAAAACTAAAACATTCCATACAATAGTTATGGCGGATAGCAACAGAAAAACGCCCAGCACACGGCCCAGGGGCAGGTGCGTTATATACATTGCCGCTTCGGGAATGTCATTCGTGGAAAAGTAAAATAGTTGAGATGATGTGTAAAGTATGTCGAGAAAACAGCTTGTGCAGAACAAGAGGAATATATAAGGCTTAGGTATGCGTAGTGAAGCCAGTCCGATCAGTATGTACTCGACATCGAAGTACCCTCGTTTACGAGCGTCAATAAAATAGGGGGCAAGCCAAAACGGCAAATTCGCAAGAAGCGCCCATGCGACAATGAACCGAAGGTATGGAATGAATTTTCTGCCAAATTGGGAACTTCCATCTGTCACGCTGATCAATGCGTCCGTTCCTTTCTCAATATCTACATCTTAGTGTGTGTTGGCAGGTTAGTTTGTATAGCAACTTTCGGGGCGACCGGTGACCAGCAAGTTAACCGCCGAGACGATTTTCAGGTGCCGCATCCCTTTCCGCTTTGGAAAGGTACGCCGTCATCCGCCTGCAATCGGCAAGCTCCCAATGGAACTTCCAACTTCCCACAACCGGACTTGAGAACGTAGCCGCTGGCGCGGCGGACGCTTCGCGTGCTATGCTGCTCACTTCATGCTGCAAGGTAGAGCTTTTAACTGCGATTTTCGCTTTCCTCTGATTTTCCTAAGCCATCTAAAATCAATAGGCTGCAAACGAAAAAGGATTCAATTCCCATAGCCGTTAGACCGGGTCCAGCCATTAGCCCGCATCCGCCGCAACCACCAGCGGCCACCTTCAATGCAGAGCATTTTTAGCTCGGCGGTGCGGCGAGAGTAGGAGTAAGCGGAGGAGAAACGTGATCAGAGGCGTGCCGGTGAGCTAAAAATGTTTTGGACTAAGCCGCTGCAAGGCGTGTGTCCTATGGGTTTTGATTGGTGAGAGGGAGTCAACGTCAAGAGGAAGGGCCGTCGGTAATAATAGAAACGAACATGGTTCGGTGTACCGTGGAGTGTTCGGCGGACGAAGGCAGGGCAAGATGCGGGGTGCTTGGCTGAGCGCAAGGGATTTTGAATGTTGTGGGACAACACCACTGCTTGAACTCGACAGCACCGAGCTTTTGGAGAGAACGAGTTGGATTTGCAGACGATCGATCATGACGTGTCTTTGACGGCCGGGGAAAACGGAGCCTCGGGCAATCGTTTGACGCTGATCATGCGGCCGCGATGGCAAACCGGGCATTCCCGCAGAGAGTGGCCCGTGAGCCTCTCGTAGCGATCGCGGTAGTCCTCTTGTGTCGCGGGCTCGGACGGACTCGGAGTCATGCCGAGAAGTTGGCGGCAACGCTCCAACTTTTCCTTGCGGTGTCGATTGCCGAGGAACCCGTAGTAGCGAATGCGGTGAAACCCACTCGGTAGAACGTGGAGCAAAAATCGCCGGATGAACTCGTCCGCCGAGAGGGTCATGGTTTTCTGCTGATTATTGTCACGGTAGTCTCTCCACTTGAATTTCACTCGGCCAACTTCGATGTCGACGATCCGATGATTGGAAATGGCGACCCGGTGCGTGTAGCGGCCGACATAGTCCACCACTTGCTGTGGCCCGGCGAAAGGTGGCTTGGCGTAGACGACCCATTCCAGGTCTCGCACCAAATCGAGATGACGGGTGAACGCCTGCGGGTCTTGGAGTGCCTGAAGCGAAGAGAAGAACTGCAACTTGCCGGCGTCGAAGGCCTCCTGCAGATACTGCAAGAACAATCGGCGGAACAACCGAGAGAGCACCTTTACCGGTAAGAAAAAGTTAGGACGGCAGGAGATCCACCGGGCGCCATTGGGTGAAATCCCGCCGCCAGGAACGACACAATGCAGATGAGGATGGAAAAGCAGATTCTGTCCCCAACTGTGAAGTACAGCGAAAAAGCCGATCGTGGCGCCCAGATGTTGGGGATCGGCAGCAATGGTGGACAAGGTCTCGGCAGTGGCTCGGAAC
>JBARRP010000335.1:0-2091 GCA_049644285.1 Candidatus Acidiferrales bacterium
TCTGAAAGTTACAAGAAACAGGGCAATAAGTTTCTCCAGCGCTTCCTTGCTCAACCCCGAGCAAAATTGAAGGTCCCGTAGATGAGTTACTTCACCGGCGCGGCAAAAACGAAAAATTACAAAACGAACTAAGTGAACATAATGAACAGAAAGGGCTTGGCATTTCGCGAGCTGCAAAATTGACGCGTTCGGGCAATCCCTGTGCCTGTCCGGTCCAGAAGACACGTGCGCCTGCGCACGAATCGCGGGCTGATTGAGCGGGGTCCCCACAAATACCTGACTCGGTTCCTCCCCCCTCACTCCAGCGCCCACTCTCCCGCCAGAAATAAGGACACCTCCGAATGCACGCAGCGCATCTAAATGGTGTGCAAGAACAGGGAAATCGGCGGTCCAAAACAATCGGGGCGGGCGCTAGGGTGACCCGTCCTTTTTTCATCTAAGGGAGATTCTGGGAAGCTTCCCCAAGGCACGCAAGAGCCAGCAGATGGGGTGGGACGTGGATGGCACCAAACAATCACTGACACGAGGCGTCATCCGGGAAAAAGAAGCGACGGCACGAGTTGAGACAGGTTCACTAACCGCAAAGAAGATTCTAAAGAAGATTTTCCACGCTAAGAGCAATGATGAAATCTTGGAAAGAGCCAGTTCTCGCCTGAAAGGTACCCCAGTCAATTCATTTACGGCTAGTGCGCGTTTAAGGTCGCCTAGGACGGCCAAGTTTTTGAAACGCTTTTGGTCCGATTTCCACTCACTTGGAGAAGAAGACAGAAAGGATGCGGCGCAGGAAATTGTTTCAAAACTCAGGCAGTCAACTGAATTTCGCAGTACTAAGAAGGGCGGACGACCGCGGGGAATAACCAGAGATACCAACTGGCGGATTATGATGGCCGCGGCATTATCTTTTCTCGGTTGCTCAGAAGCAGGGATGGTGCGGTTCTTATATCCAGGACTGTATTCTGACCATAGCAATGCTTCTGGGACTGACTACGCCTTGGCCGGTAGGGAAGCAGTGCGTAAATTTCTAGAAAGCCATGCAGGTGCGATAAACCAACAAAAGGTTGACATAACCAAGAAACTTGCTATACAGATCGTGAGGGGCAGCATCACCAAGAAGAACGCTGAGCAGATAGTCCGTTTGGAGCCTTAGCAACCCCACCTTACCCTTTGGACCAAAACCCCCCCACCCTTTTTGTCCTTTGCCAAGTTAACTTTGGGCTTCCCAAGATGGGGTGTGCGCATGTATCAGACATCCCAGATTACAGGAGACGAAGATGAGTGACCAGGAAAAGACCAACCAAGAAGATAACCCAAACCCTCTCACGGACCATGACCTGGAAAAACGTGCTGCGCGGCTGGAGGAATCGTTATCGAGGCTCGCGCGGTCGGCTGGCCTTCCTTTGCTCCTCCGCGCTATGGCGGGGCAGGATCCCAGTGAACTGGCATCGTTGTACGAAGCGGTCTTGAGGCTCGAGCGCCACCCGTTGTGGGAAACACTGATGAAACAAAAGCCAGATCAGCAATCGATCGTTGAGTCGAATGGGCAAAAGACTCGGTACGGCGCCCCGGACGGCCCGCGGAAGTACAGAAGAAGCTACAACGGGCAGGAGCCGTTAGACTACCCGGGCCATGAAGCGCTCGCGCAACATCTCGCGACCGCGAGATCGGAGAGGGAATTCACCCTCACTGCTCTCGCGGAGCACTTCAAAGTTTCGCGAATGACGGTCCACCGCTGGAAGAGAGATCCTGACGTGTTGCGGCGGGCCGATTACCTCGCGAGGGCAAACAAGCCCGCCGGTGATCTCATCGTAAAAGCGAACTGGGAGCTCATCGCTTGGGCACAAGTCGACAAAGCAATCGCTGGCGATACGCAGGCCGCGAAGTTCTGTGAACGTCGTGCGTGGCCGGAGGATCGGCTAGCCGATTCGCAGGGATTCGTGAGCACGATGACGATAGGTGAGATGTGCAGGGCGACTGAGAATCAAGGCGAGATCCCCACATGGCGACAAAGGCAAATCGAGGAGGAAAGGATCGAGGCTGAAGCGGCCGCGAGTAACGGGAACGGAGACAGCGAGCGTCCGAAGCTTGGGACGG
>JBARRP010000336.1:0-52632 GCA_049644285.1 Candidatus Acidiferrales bacterium
GTCTGGACGCCTCGCGATTTCGGCGAGTTCAGCAACCATATCCTCGTCGGCAATTTCCGCAGTGGTTGGATCGCCGCTTTCGACGGCTTCACAGGTGAATTCAAAGAATTCATGAAGAATGCGAACAACAACTCGCGGATATTCATTGACGGCATCTGGTCTCTCACGTTCGGCAACAACGGAGGAGCCGGCCCATCGACTACCCTCTTCTTCACCGCGGGCATCAACAACGAAAACGACGGGCTCTTCGGGAATTTGACTCCCGTAGCTGCCGAACTTGATGCCGATGAAGAGTAACAAACGAATCGAACGGCTCGATTGACCCCTTCATTTACAAGCCGGCAGTGATGCGCCTTGCAGGGGCGCAGCATCCCGCGCCCATGCCGCTGTACACGCAGGCAGAAGGTAGGCGGGAACTGTTCGAGTCAATGCGCCCTGGCCCAAAGAAGGCCAAGCTCCCTGCTGCTTCGGTCGAAAAAACCGGGGCCTGAAATTGGGCAACTAGAAACGCAGTGCATTCATCCTCGGAATGCTGCCGGTGAGCGGTAAGTAGCTCGTCTAGTCATTTCTCCGCAATCTCTCCGCACGTTGACTTGCCTGCCAGTGCGACCTAAGATGGCCGCACAGAGGCGGTATCCTTCCGATGATTGGCCAGACGCTCGGCCCTTACAGCATTGTCGAGAAAATCGGTGCGGGCGGGATGGGAGAAGTCTATCGGGCCCGGGACACGCGGCTCAACAGAATAGTCGCGGTCAAGGTTCTGCCCGCTCATCTTGCTGACCGACCCGAACTGCGCGAGCGGTTTGAGCGCGAAGCACGGACGATTGCCAGCCTGAACCATCCACATATCTGCACTCTCTACGACGTTGGCCATCAGGACGGCGTCGATTATCTGGTAATGGAGTACGTGGAAGGCGAGACGCTGGCCGCGCGGCTGGCGAAGGGTCCATTGCCGTTAGATCAAGTGTTGCAGTGTGCCATCGAGATTGGCGACGCCCTCGACAAAGCCCACCGCAAGGGCGTGACGCATCGCGATCTGAAGCCCGGCAACATCATGCTCACCAAGACGGGGACGAAGCTGCTGGACTTCGGGCTGGCGAAGCTAAAGCAGGCGGTTGCTCCCGCCAATGTGCAGCTTTCGGAACTTCCCACGGCGAACGACCCGTTGACGGCTCAGGGGACAATCGTTGGGACATTGCAATACATGGCCCCGGAGCAGTTGGAAAGCAAGGAGGTCGATGCCCGGACGGACATTTTTGCCTTTGGTGTGGTCGTCTATGAAATGGCTACTGGCAGGAGGGCTTTCGAGGGCAAGAGCCAGGCGAGCGTGATCTCCGCAATTATGTCCTCCGATCCTCCACCTATGTCCTCGCTTCAGCCGATGACGCCGCCCACGTTCGATCGCGTAGTCAAGAGATGCTTCGCAAAGGAACCCGACGACCGATGGCAAACGGCGCGCGACCTTCACCAAGAATTGAAGTGGATTGCCGAAGGCGGCTCGCAGGCGGGTGTTCCCGCACCGTTAGTGGAACGCAGGAAAAACCGCGAGCGGTTGTTGTTGGTGGCATTGGCCCTGACTGCCACGGTCGCGGCGGTTCTGGGATTTCTGTACGCGAGACGCGCTCCGGTGGAGACCCGCCTCACTCGCTCCTACATCAAACCGATGGCGAATTCGAGTTTCAGCTTCATTGGCGGATTGTCGGGATTCGCGCTCTCGCCCGACGGTCGTCGTTTGGTGTACGTGGCTTCCACCACGGACGGAAAATTGGGTTTGTGGATTCGTTCGATCGATTCGTTGCAGGCCCAGCCCCTCGCGGGCACGGAAGGTGCCGGGTTCCCATTCTGGTCGCCCGACAGCCGATTTATCGGATTCTTTGCCGGGGGCAAACTGAAGAAAATCGAAGCCTCAGGTGGCCCGCCGTTGACTCTTTGCGATGCCGGTCTTGGGCGTGGTGGCACTTGGAATCAGGACGGAACCATTGTTTTTGCTCCAATCGCGAGCTCGTCCCTCCAACGTGTCTCGGCAGCGGGAGGCGTCGCGACTCCGGTGACATACCTGGACTCGTCGAAAAATGAGTACTCGCACAGGTGGCCCTATTTCCTGCCGGATGGGCGTCACTTCCTCTATCTGGCAGGGACTCCTTTTTCACCAAGGGAGAGCCCCACGAACGCGATTCTAGTGGGATCGCTCGATTCCAAGGAAAGCAAGCTTCTCCTTCATACCCACGCCAATGCGATCTTCGCCTTGGGGCACATCCTATTCCTGCGGCAGAACACTCTGGTGGCCCAACCCTTCGATCCTAAGCACCTGGAGTTCATGGGCGACGCATTTCCCATTGCCGACCAGGTGCAAGAGGACGACGGACGTCTCCGAGGTATCTTCTCCGCCTCCGAAAACGGGGTTCTCACCTATGCCGAGGGTACGAGAGACGGGGACCGCCAGCTCCTCTGGTTTGACCGCAGCGGTAAGCAGGTCGGGGCAGTACCGGGTAAAGACGCGTATAGCGAACCTCAGATCTCACCGGACGGGAAAAAGCTCGCTTTTACTCTTGAGTCTGCTGGCTACGACATTTGGACTTACGACATCGCGCGCGCTGTGAAGACGCGGCTGACGTTCGGCTCGGCTTCGGCCCAGGGGAACATTTCTGGTGTATGGTCTCCTGACGAGCACCGGATCGCTTACACCTCCATGCGCAGTGGGAAGTATGGCATTTACCAGAAGGCCTCGGACGGGTCCGGCACTGAAGAGGCCCTTCTTGAGGGGATGGAAACGCCCCAATATCCCGACGATTGGTCCCCAGATGGCAGGGTTCTCGCGTACGAAACGCAGCTGCATGTTCCATCCATATGGATGCTCCCGCTCGGTGGCGACCGCAAACCATTCCCTTTTCTGCAATCCCAATTCGCTGAAGTTCTTGCCCGTTTCTCACCGGATGGCAAGTGGGTCGCGTATTGCTCGCTTGAATCGGGCAGGATGGAAGTCTATGTAAGACCCTTCCCCGGTCCGGGTGGGAAGTGGCAGGTCTCGACCGAAGGTGGGTATCTTCCAAGATGGAGGCGCGATGGCAAAGAGATTTTTTATCTCTCGCCCGACAATAAGTTAATGGTTGCTGAGGTCAGAGAAGGAGGGTCCAGCTTTGAAGTCGGCAAGGTCCATGCGCTTTTTGAGATTCGACCTTACGGGCAGCGTGGATCTTACGACGTCACAGCTGACGGTCAACGATTCATTATTCTTGATTATGCTCGGGAGCAATCCACCGCAGCGATCACGCTGGTCGTCAATTGGCCAGCTGATTTGAAAAAATGAGTCCGTTGCCCACTGGGGAGCGTCGAAGCGATTACTTCGTCCACCGTTCAGAGCTAAAAAATCCGTCCTAAGAAATCAACGATCTACTGTGCCCCTGCCGCCCAGGATTTCGGAACGTCGACGCGATTCCTTTCGTTGACTAGCCTGCCGCAGCAGTCCTAATATGACGCTCGCAAGGGTGCCCTCCCATGATTGGCCAGACAATCTCGCACTACCGGATTCTCGAGAAGCTCGGCGGAGGCGGCATGGGAGTGGTCTATAAGGCCGAGGACACTCGGCTCCATCGTTTCGTCGCCCTCAAATTCCTTCCCGAAGAAGTGGCGCGCGACCGCCAAGCGCTTGAACGCTTCCGGCGCGAAGCACAGGCTGCCTCCGCTCTTGATCACCCAAACATCTGCACGATTCACGACATCGGCGAAGAAGACGGCCAAGCGTTCATCGTGATGCAGTTTCTGGACGGGCAGACGCTGAAGCACCGCATTTCCGGCAAGCCCGTGCCGATTGACGAAATGTTGGAACTGGGAATTCAGATTGGGGACGCGCTCGATGCGGCACATGCGAAGGGCATCGTTCATCGCGACATTAAACCGGCGAATATTTTCATCACGAAGCGCGGCCACGCCAAAATTCTGGATTTCGGGTTGGCCAAGTTGGCGCCGAAACCGGAAGCAGATGCTACCCGCGCCACGACCGCGACCGTAGGCGTAAGTGAAGAGCACCTGACGAGCCCAGGCACGGCGGTGGGGACGGTCGCCTACATGTCCCCTGAACAACTGCGCGCCAGGGAGTTGGATGCACGCACAGACTTGTTCTCCTTCGGCGCCGTCCTCTATGAAATGGCCACAGGGACGTTGCCTTTCCGTGGGGAAAGCTCCGCCGTCATCACGGAAGCGATTCTGAACCGCACTCCATTAGCAGCCATTCGTCTCAACCCCGACATTCCTCCGAAGCTCGAAGAAGTCATCAGCCGGGCGCTGGAGAAAGACCGAAATCTGCGTTATCAGCACGCCGCCGACATGCGTGCCGAACTGCAGCGGCTGAAGCGGGACACCGATACAGGGCGTGCGGCGTTAGTCGGCGCAGCCACAGACGAAGGATCAGGGCCTATCAGTTCTCCGGTAGCTTCAAAGCCTTCGAGCGGCAGGCGCATAGCGGAGCAATCTTCCGTCGAACCCGCCATCACAGCGCAACCCCGCAGTCTCCCTTGGAGAATCCTGGTGCCCGCGGCTATTGTAGTGGCTGCCTTGCTGGCAGCGGTTCTTTACTGGCGCTCGCGACAATCCGCAAAGCTCACCGAAAAGGATTCGATCGTCGTCGCGGATTTCACGAATACAACCGGCGATGCGGTTTTCGACGGAACGCTTCGGCAAGGACTTACGGTTCAGCTCGAACAATCTCCGTTCCTGAGCCAGGTTTCCGAGGACCAAATCCAGCAAACGCTCAAACTGATGGGTCAGTCGCCCGACGCGCGCCTGACGCCGGACATCGCCCGGGAAATCTGCCAGCGCTCCAGCAGCGCCGCAGTTCTTAACGGGTCGATCGCGCAGATCGGGACGCAGTACAACGTCATCCTAAAAGCCGTGAATTGCGCGAACGGGCAATCGCTGGCCAGCGCCGAAGCCCAGGCCGGTGACAAGAACCATGTCTTGGATGCTTTGGGCAAGGCAGCTTCGGAAATTCGAACCAAATTGGGCGAGTCTCTCAGCACCGTGCAAAAGTTCGACACGCCCGTTCAGCAAGCCACCACCCCTTCACTCGAAGCCCTCCAGGCATACAGTCTCGGAATGAAGACGATTGGGGCAGACGAGTTCGCGGCTGCTGTCCCTTTACTCCAGCGTGCCATCCACCTGGATCCGAACTTCGCGATGGCCTATGCCGCGCTCGGAACGTGCTACTCGGATCTGGGAGAGGCTGGCCTCGGTGCAGAAAGCACGAAAAAAGCTTATGAGCTGCGGGATCGAGTGAGCGAGCGGGAGCGGTTTTACGTCGACTCCCACTATCATCAGTTTGTCACCGGCAACCTGGAAAAGGCGCGTCAGGTGTATGAACTCTGGGCGCAGAGCTATCCTCGGGATCAAATTCCTCCCACGAACCTAAGTGGCATAGATGATTTTCTCGGTCGATACGACAAAGCACAGGCGGACTCCCAGGACGCTTTCCGACTTGACCCGAGTGGTTTGAACTATTCCAATCTCGTCTCGGGCTTCATCGTCTTGGACCATCTGGAAGAAGCGCGGGCGATTGCCGAGGAAGCGCAGGCGAAAAAGCTCGATTCTTCCTACCTGCGCCTTGGTCTGTACCAACTCGCCTTCTTACAAAGCAATGCGGCGGGGATGGCACAGCAAGTAGCCTGGTCGGCGGGCAAGTCGGGAGTGGAAGACATTCTACTGGCGGAGGAAGCGAACACGGCGGCCTATTTCGGGCACCTTGGCAAAGCGCGCAACTTCTCCGACCGGGCGGCGGCCTCCGCCGAGCAGGCGCAGGAAAAAGAGACAGCGGCAGACTATGAAGCCGACGCCGCGCTCCGCGAGGCTCTCCTCGGCAATGCCGCGGAGGCTCGACGGCGGGCCACGGCTGCGCTCCGCCTCTCGATCGGCCGGGACGTACAATATGGAGCGGCGCTGGCATTGGCGTTTGTGGGGGATGTGGCTGCGGCCCAGGAGCGAGTGGATGATTTCGCTAAGCGCTTTCCCGAAGATACGATCGTGCAATTCAATTACCTTCCAACTATTCGCGCGCAGCTTGCGCTGCTCCGCCACGACCCGGCAAAGACTATCGACCTCCTTCAGGCCGCTGCCCCGCACGAATTGGGCGGGGGTGGCGGCAGTGCTTTCTCGCCCGTTCTGTATCCGGTCTTTGTGCGCGCCGAAGCTTATTTGGCCTCGAATCGGGGCACTGAAGCGGCCGCCGAATTCCAAAAAATCCTCAATCATCGCGGAGTTGTGGTCAACGAACCCATTGCTGCTCCCGCACGCCTGGGCCTGGCCCGCGCCTACGCCGTGCAAGGCGAAGCCGCCAAGTCCCGCACCGCTTACCAGGATTTCCTCGCGCTGTGGAAAGACGCCGACTCCGACATCCCCATCCTCATCGCTGCCAAATCCGAATACGCCAAGCTGAAATAAGGGTTGACCTTTACAGGGTGCGCGGAGGCGCAAGAAGGCCATACTAAAACCTGACCTTTCGGCTGACCAACTTGTGGAGCTGACCGACTGCGAGAGCGGAAGGAGATTTGTGGTGACTAACCGGCAATACCAAAGGCCGGCAAAGCGTCTAAGCGAACTGATCGGCAGCGTTCGCGTCGCGAAAGATGAAAGCCTCTGTTAGGTCGTCAAGGTCAGAGCAGGCCGAAAGGTTGAAAGGGCCGTTTTCAGTTTTCTTTTCCGTGCTAATGGCAACTGGAGTCGTCGGCAAAAGCGCCGCTGACGAGCATGACATTCAGAAACTGGCCGCAACTACGGATTTTCGGAAGCGCCGGGTCGTTCTGCAGGGCATTTGGGTCCACGGTCGTCGCGCCATTGAGGGCCTGGCGCGCCGCGAATACACCGTTCGCCCAACTCGCCAGTTTGTCGGCTTCATTTCGGAGCAGTTGGAGAGCGTTCTGGTCGGCCTCGGTGGACGCAGCTATTCCCGCCAGCCGGAGACCTGTCTGCACCCGCTCATAATAATCCTGAGCCCACGCGTCGCTGACAGCCAATCCGTGAGTGATCATCGCCGCGATAGCTCCCCGCCACTCTCTCATTTCCGCCAAATCGGCGATCGCGGCGGTTGCAAAGTTCCGAGAGAGCCCTTGTGGTGATTGAACGGGAGCGGCACTGGGTGTAGCGCCGGAGTTCGAGGCAGGTATCGTCAGTACGGTCCGATGGGGCTCGACGGTGAGGACGGCGTTAGTAACCTGGGCCAGAGTTTCAACATCAACGTAGGAGCGGCCATCGATCTGCCGGACTGCCGCTTCGGCAGTCTTCCCATTCACGACCAGAGTTTTATCGGGTGTGCTTTGCGCAAAGAGAACTCCCGCGAGCGCTAGAACAAATCCCAGCCACAGAAAGAATCGAAAACTGTGATGTTTGTTCATGATGTGCGATTCACCGAGACTCCCACCTTGACTTGCGAAGCAACTAGGATTGTACACCGATGCGCTTTCTATGGAGGCGTCGTCTCTTTCTCCGCGGTTTTTTCAACGCTCTCGTGCCCTTTCGGCCTGCGAAGCGAGGGTCAAAGGGGAAATACGTTTCTACACGAAGTGAAGGGCGCTACAATGCCGGCCGAAGTTGAGATCCGTCGCTTCGCTCGGGATGACAATGTTGGGTTTTCCGCAATTTGTGAGGTTGGACTGACTGGACGGCGACCCGGCAAGGCCGAAGAGGTTGTGGAAGGAACCATATCGGCGTTGGGACGATCTTAACTTTAAAGGCTCGGCTTGGCGGGAAGGGAGGGAGGTTTGATGATTGCTGGTGTGCCGCGGGAGAGCTTTCCGGGGGAACGGCGGGTGGCGCTGGTGCCGTCGGTGATTCCCGGCCTGGCGAAGGCGGGGCTGGAGGTGGTGGTGGAGGCAGGAGCAGGGACGGAGGCTGGGTATCCTGACGCGCAGTATGTCGAGAAAGGCGCGAAGATTCTGCCGACACGGGCTGAAGTTTTCCGCGCGGCTGATATTGTTGTGCAGGTGCTGTGTTATGGGTCGAATGACCGGACGGGGAAGGCTGATCTTTCGCTGATGCGGCGCGATCAAGTGCTGATCGGGTTTTTGCGGCCGCTGGGGAGTATCGATACCATCCAGGAGATCGCCGCGACGGGGGTCACTTCCTTCTCGGTGGAATTGGTGCCGAGGACGACGCGAGCACAGAGCATGGATGTGCTGTCGTCGATGGGGACGATCTGCGGGTACAAGGCTGTGCTGATCGCTGCGGATACGGTGCCGCGGATTTTTCCTATGCTGACGACGGCGGCGGGAACCATCACTCCGGCGCGCGTGCTGGTGATTGGGGCGGGCGTGGCGGGGCTGCAGGCGATCGCGACTGCGCGGAGGCTGGGGGCGGTGACGTCGGCGTATGATCTGCGACCGGCGGCGAAGGAGCAGGTGCAGAGCCTCGGAGGACGCTTTGTCGAGTTGCCACTCGAGGCGAAGGACGCGGAGGACGCGAGCGGCTACGCACGGGCGCAGGATGAGACGTTCTATCAGCGGCAGCGCGAATTGCTGGGGCGGGTGGTGGCCGGGAGCGATGTGGTGATCACGGCGGCGGTTATCCCGGGGCAGAAGTCGCCGGTGTTGGTGACGCGGGAAATGGTGGCGGGAATGGCTCCGGGGTCGGTGATTGTGGATTTGGCGGCTGAGCGGGGAGGGAACTGCGAGCTGACGAAGACCGGGGAGAAAATCGTCGAACATGGGGTGACGATTATCGGCTGGATCAATCTATCCAGCACGGTGCCGTACCATGCAAGTCAAATGTACGCGCGGAATGTCAGCGCGTTCTTGCTGCACCTGACGCCGGAAGGAAAGCTGCGGGCCAACCCGGGGGATGAGATTGTGCGCAGCACGTTGTTGACGTACCGAGGTGAAGTGGTGAACAGCCGAGTGCGAGAATTCTTCTCGCTGCCGGCGTTAGAGGCTGTGACGTAGAGGCGCCTAGGGCGGGTCGAGGGAGGGCGGATAAGAATGAACGCGGACCTGATTACGAGCTTGTACGTGTTCATGCTGGCGGGGTTTATCGGTTTCGAGGTGATCCGGCGGATCACGCCGCTACTGCACACGCCGCTGATGTCACTGACGAATGCGCTGGACGCGATTGCGGTGGTCGGCGCCATCATCATAACGGGGGAACACCGGAGCACACTTTCGACGGTGCTGGGCACGCTTGCGATCATCGCGGCGACGAGCAATATCGTGGGCGGATTCCTGATTACCGACCGGATGCTGAAGATGTTCAAGACGAGCCGCGCCCAGAAACCATGATTTCGCCGGCGGCCACCGAACACCTCATCGAGCTTACCTACCTGATTGCCACCGCCCTTTTCATCCTTTCGCTGAAGTGGATGAATTCGCCGAGCAGCGCCCGGCGGGGCGTGTGGGCGGGCGAGGTGGGAATGCTGCTGGCTGTCGGCGGAACGCTGCTGCACCGCGGCATTGTGGACTACAAGTGGATCGCGACCGGCCTAGTGCTGGGTTCGATCATCGGAGTGCCGCTCGGCCGGGTGCAGATGACCGCGGTGCCGCAGCGAACCGCGCTGAGCCACGCGTTTGGCGCGCTTTGCGTGACGCTGGTGGGGACCTCCGAGTATTACCTGCGCGCGCCTGCGGTTCCGCGGTTCATGATGGCGGTGCTTTCGATGGAGGTGATCCTGGGGTCGCTGACGTTTACGGGGAGCCTGATGGCCGCGGGAAAGCTGCAGGAGGTGTTGCCGCAGCGGCCCATCACGTATAAGGGGCAAAACGTTGTCAATCTCGCGCTGCTGGCCGTCGCGGTGGGGGTCGCGGCGTTCTTAGTGGGGCATCCGGAACATTCGCAGCTTTTTGTGGTCATCCTTGCGATTCCGCTCTTGTTTGGAGTGTTGATGATCATCCCGATCGGCGGAGCGGACATGCCGACGGTGATTTCTTTGCTGAACTCCTACGCGGGGCTTTCCGCTGCGGCGATGGGATTTGTCTTGGACAGCAAGCTATTGATCATTGCGGGCGCGCTCGACGGGGCTTCCGGTTTCATTCTTTCCGTGAACATGTCGAAGGCCATGAACCGGTCGTTTTCGAATGTGCTGTTTGGGGCGTTTGGACAGGAGCAGGCGGCCGCCGCGGCGGCACAACAGGCGCGCACGGTGCGAAGCGCCACGGCGGAAGAGGCTGCGGCGATTCTTGCCGCGGCAAACAAGGTGGTCATCGTGCCGGGGTACGGCATGGCGGTGGCGCAAGCGCAGCACAAGGTGCGCGAATTGTACGATGCGCTGACCAAGCGCGGGGTGGACGTGAAGTTCGGCATTCACCCGGTCGCGGGCCGGATGCCGGGGCACATGAATGTATTGTTGGCCGAGGCAGATATTCCCTACGACAAACTGTTGGACATGGACGAGATCAACCCCGAATTTCCGCAGACGGATGTGGCGCTGGTGATTGGGGCGAATGACGTAACCAACCCGGCGGCGCGGAGCGATGGGAGCAGTCCGATCTACGGGATGCCGATTCTGGACGTGGACAAGGCGCGGACGGTGATGGTGATCAAGCGCAGCATGAGTCCAGGCTTCGCGGGAATTGATAACCCGCTCTACTACCTCGACAAGACGTTGATGCTGTTTGGAGACGCGAAATCATTTGTGGGGGCGATTGTGCGGGCGTTGGCTGGGGGTAGTCTCAGCTAGTCGCAACCATTTTAGGAAAACCCAGGATTGAAGCGAGTCTCGCGGTTCAGGGGCTGCGACTGTTCTTCGGAACCCCCCGCCTCTGAAGAGGCGGGCTACAAAACCTGAGAGGATGGTTCGGCAGGCGCGACGTTTGAGTTTCACAGTGGTAACGCGGAGGACCACTGGAGGTAAGAGGCCGGCATGAAGGCCGCCGCCGCAAGGACCTTTTGTTACGTGTGGGAGCGGTGGAATTCGCGCATGAAACTGACGAGCGCCTGTACGGCTTCAATGGCGACGGCATTGTAGAGCGACGCGCGCATCCCGCCTACCGAGCGGTGGCCGGCAAGGCCCAGAAGTCCGGCTGCAGATGCTTCCTTCAGAAATTGCTGCTCGATCGGTTCGTTTCCTCCTGCCACACGGAAGACGACGTTCATAAGCGACCGCGATGATTTCTCAACGGGGCAGGAGTAGTAGCCGCTCGAGTCAATCGCCTCGTAGAGCAGTTTGGCCTTGGCTGCGTTGCGCTGGTGGATTGCGGAGACCCCGCCTTCCGCTGCGAGCCATTCGAGGACGAGGCCGATCACGTAGACCGCAAAGGTCGGAGGCGTGTGATAGAGCGAGCGCTCCTTGATGTGCGTGCGGTATTGCAATAGCGCCGGCAAGTTCTTATCGGCGCGCTCGGCCAAGTCGCGCCGGACGATGACCAGGGTCGCGCCCGCGGGTCCGAGGTTTTTCTGCGCGCCGGCAAAAATGAGCCCGAAGCGGCGCACATCCACGGGGTGCGAAAGAATGTCTGAAGACATGTCCGCGACCAGCGGCACATCGCCGGTTGCCGGAAACGAATGCCATTGGGTGCCCTCAATCGTGTTGTTGGCGGCCATGTAGACATAAGAGGCATTCGGGTCAAGAGCGATTTCATCGGTCCGCGGGAGCCGGGCGAATTTCTCCGCTTCCGTGCTGGCAGCCAGCCGGTAAGGAAAACCCTTCTTCAGTTCTCCGATGGCTTTGCTGGTCCACATTCCGGTGTGAAGCATGTCCACGGGCTTCTGCGGCAGGCAAAGATTCATCGGCACCATCGTGAATTGGAGGCTGCCTCCACCCTGCAGAAAGATGACAGCGTAGTCTTCCTGAATGGACAAATGACGGCGTAAAGCTTGCTCCGCGCGGGACTGAATCTCTTCGTATTCGGGAGAGCGGTGACTCATTTCCATCACCGACATTCCGGTGCCGCGATAATCGAGAAGCTCTTCGCGGACACGTTCCAGCACGGCGAGGGGTAAGGCCCCGGGGCCAGAATTGAAATTGAAGGCGCGCTTTGCGCTCTTCGGTGAGAGTGTGGACAAGGTCAAGTCGGACGATCCTCTATGTGGGTTGCGCGCGATCGCTCGAACCGGAGAACCGGCACGGTCCGCCTAGGCGGATGCCCCTACGGCCCACGATACGCGCTCGAGACACTCTCAGGGTAACAGAAGTCGCGCACCTTCCGAATCGAGTGAGGGGCGCGTGACACTCGCAGCAACGGGAAGGAGCCTGCTGCGCCCGCAGGCCAAAAAGAGAGGAAATCGGTTGCAAGTTAGCAGAAAGGGATTGCATGGAAGAGGTGGAAGCAAGGGCGGGAGGCGGTTAGAGTCTGATTCTACAGGGGTTATTCCAGGGCGCAGGTGGCATGCGACTTGCTGCCAACAATGCAAGCTCACTGGGAGATGCATGGAAGGCACAAGTTGGAAGATCAAGCTGCAAGCCGAATCGATGAGCGCCGAGCTGCTGCTCTATTAGGACTCTCGCTGCCCGATCTGCAGTGGTTCTCGCGCTTCGCAGGCGTTGGCCGGCCGCAGGGAAGTGGCGAGCAGAAATTCTTCACCTACGAAGAACTCAGACGACTGTCGGCGCTGGCGGCAGCCTCATCCAAGTAGAACCTTTCTCACTTCTTTTGCAGCCGGAACCTATCCGTAAGGCCAAGTTCAAGCTATTAATGCGCATTAGCTACGCGCGTTTTGTGATGACGAAGTGCGTTGTGCCGGGAGTGGGAACGTGTTCGGTGCATTGATAGCCGAGCTTCGGTGCGTCAATACCTTCCAGAAGGCATTCTCCTGAACCGAGGAGGATCGGCGACATGGCTAAGTGCATCTCATCGATAAGTCCGGCGCGAAGGTATTGCCGGATTGTAGCAACCCCGCCGCCAAGCCGGACATCCTGACCATTCGCAGCGTCAACAGCTCGTTCAAGTGCGGCGTGAATGCCATCGGTGACAAAGTGGAAGGTGGTGCCTCCGCTCATGTCGATCGATGCGCGTGGGTGGTTGGTGAGCACGAAAACAGGAGTGTGGTACGGCGGATTGTCGCCCCACCATCCCTTCCAAACGTTGTCTGGCCAAGGTCCTCGGAGCGGTCCGAACATGTTTCGACCAATGATCCACGCTCCGATATTGTCGAAGCCGCGTGCGACAAAGTCATCATCAATACCCGTAGCGCCGCCATCCTTGCCAAACATCTGTCGAAAGGTGCGTGTGCGGAAGACCCATTCGTGCAGCGCCGCGCCGCCGACGCCAAGTGGGTTGTCGAGATCCTGATTGGGGCCGGCACCGTAGCCATCGAGGGAGATCGCAAAGCTGTGGACGCGAAGCCTGGACATAAACTAAGGCCGTGCGGGTGAAGACGACGGCTCAGTGTTTATCACAGGCAGATTCGAGCTCTTGAGCTGGGGGTTCAGAGCCGTAAGTTCCTGAGCCTTCAGCGCCGCCCAACGATTCATGATCTGAGCCGCGGCCTTCCGACGATCGGACGCTGCCGCGACGAGCTGCGTCGTCGGCGCGACATCAGCAGCCTGCACCATGTTCATCAGCGCAAGAAGCGAGCCCCGCACGCTGTTCAACGTGTCCGGCCCAGGGCTTCCTCTGAAAGAGAACTCAAACGGGTTCACCTCCGCGCCCGCTAGCTCATCAGCCTTCTTGTCTATGGCTGTGATGGATTGCGCCACCGCGACCCTTCCGGCGCGCTGTTTCAAATCCTGGAGTTGCGCGCGAATGCGTTTGAGCTGTTCGATGGCGGCAGAAACGGTGAGAACGCCGTCATAAAGCTGCTTCGAGAGGGTGAATTGCTCCGTCAGGCCCGCAAGCGAAGTCTTAACTCGCGGGTCCATCTTGACGGTCAGCGGTTGCATGTAGCTCTGCCCGGCAACCGTGAGCTTGAGCGTGTATTGCCCGGGCAGCACCCAGGGTGAAGTCGGCTGCGGCGCGGTGTTGCGATAGACGGCCGCAATCGGATAGTTCGGCGGCAATCCAGCGACCGGTGAATCGTGCAGATCCCAGAGGAAGCGGTGCATCCCGGGCGCGGCCGAGAGAATCTGCGGAGGGCGCACCCAGTAGGCCGGAATGGCGAGCTTCGGATCCGTCCGGGGATCGGGGGGCAGGGGATCGCTGCTGGAGTAATGGCGGACAAGCTTGCCGGCGCCGTCGAGAATGTCGAGTGTCACCTTGCCCGACGCCGAGGGGGACAAATAGTAATCAATGACGGCGCCGTCCGGAGGGTTTTCTCCCGCTGGGACATCGGGCGGGAGGGGCGTGTCGGTGTTGACATTCCAGCGCACGCGCGTTGCGATCTGCGGGCGAAACAAATACACCTCGGCGATAGCGACTCCCGAAGTAAGCTCGCGCAAGGGTGTGATGTCGTCAAGAATCCAAAAGCCGCGGCCGTGAGTGGCAGCGATGAGATCGTCACCTTTAATTTGGAGATCGCGGATCGAAGTGGCCGGCATATTCAGCCGCAGCGACTGCCAGTGACTGCCGTCGTCGAACGAGACGTACACCTCGCGCTCGGTGCCTGCAAAGAGCAGACCCTTGCGCTTTGGGTCTTCGCGAACGACGTCGACGGGAGCTCCGTCGGGGATTCCGTTCACGATCTCGGTCCAGGTTTTTCCATCGTCGTGCGTGCGGTAAATGTGCGGGCGCATGTCGTCGAGGCGCAGAGTATTGATCGCGGCGTAAGCCGAGCGCGGATCGAAGTGGCTGGCGTCGAGAATGGAGACCTTGGCCCACGGCGTGAGTTGTGGAGGCGTGACATCGTTCCACTTGAGCCCGCCGTCGGAGGTCACCCAGATCAATCCGTCATCGGTGCCGGCCCAGAGGCGTTTGATGTCGAGGGGAGAGGGTGCGAGTGCGTAAATCACGCCGCGCTGTTTCGATTGCGCTTCCGGGGTGTCGCGATAGTTCCAGACGCTTGCCGGTGGTTTCCAAGTCTTCCGAGTCAGGTCGGGGCTGATTTCTTTCCAGCTCTGGCCGGCGTCGCGCGTTTCCCACAACGTGCTAGCCGCGAAGTATAGGAGGTGCGGGTCGATCGGGGAAAAAATCACGGGCTCGGTTCGAATCACGCGGAAATTTCCACCGCGGAGCGGCCTCGGCAGAATCTCCGCAGCCAGCCCGGTGCGATAGTCGAAGCGCGACAGTTTGCCGCCGTAGACGATATCGGGATTGAGCGGGTCGGGCGTAACGTAGCCGTACTCCTCCGCGCCGACCGTAAGCCAATCGCGCACGGTCGTTTCGCCCCAGTTCCCGCGGCTCGAGACGCAGGCCGAACCGCTTTCCTGTTGCCCGCCGCAAACGCGATAGGGGAAGCCATTGTCGGTGCCGACGTGATACATCTGCGCGGTCGGCTGGTTGTACCACGAGCTCCAGGACTCACCTCCGTTCACGGTAATGACGGCGCCCTGATCGCTGACGATCAGAATGATGTCGGGATTGTTGGGGTTGATCCAGATGTTCTGGTAGTCGTCGCCGCCCGGCGCGCCGCGAATCCCGGTCCAGGTCTTGCCCCCGTCGATGGATTTCCAAGTGACGATGCTCGCGCTATAGACGATATTGGGATTCTTAGGATCCACCTTCGGCACAGGGAGATCGCCGCCGCCGATGCGCTGGGCGGGGCGAGAATCGGGTGTCGCGCGATACCAGTTTTCCCCCGCGTCATCCGAGCGATAGATGCCCAACTCTTTCCCGGTTGCCAGCGTTGCATAGAGGCGATTGGAATCGCTCGGGGCGATTGCGACGTAGATCTGCACGATGCCATCCGGCAGACCTTTTGTGAGCGGAAGCCAGTTGGCGCCTCCGTCGGTCGATTTGAAAAGACCTCCGCCAGTGCCGCCCCATTTGCCATTTTCCCAGGGAGCTTCGCGGGCTTCCCACAGCGAGGCGTAAACGACGTCGGGATTTTCGGGATCGATCTCGACGTCGGAACCGCCGGTGTTTTCATCTTTGTAAAGCACTTTCCAGAACGTCTGGCCGCCGTTTATCGAGAGGAAGATACCGCGCTCGATGTTAGGACCATAAGGGTGACCGAGGACGGCGACAAACAAGCGGTTCGGATCGCGCGGATCAACGGCGATGCTGGGAATCTGCTGTCCCTCGCGGAGGCCGAGGTGTGTCCAAGTTTTCCCAGCGTCGGTGGAGTTGTAGATGCCATCGCCTACCGAGAGATCGGGGCGGTGCAATCCTTCGCCACTTGCAACGTAAATGATATTCGGGTCTGAGGGCGCTACCGCAATCGCGCCAATCGAGCCGGTGGGCTCGCGGTCGAAGATCGGCTCCCACGTGCCGCCGTAGTCATTGGTCTTCCACACTCCACCATTCACGGCGCCGATGTAGAAGACATTCGGCTGGCTGGGGACGCCGGCAAGCGCCCGGGTCCGTCCCCCGCGAAGGGGCCCGATCATGCGCCAGCGCATTTCTTGGAAAAGGCTTGTGCGGAATTGCTGGGCCCAAAGGGTCGCAAAGAGCGCGACGCCCGCCCAGGCCGTCAGCGCGATCAGCAGAATGCGTGGGAATGAGATTAATTTGTCTCTCATGTTGTGTGTCTCATCATGCCGTGCATCGTTATAAGGTTTGACCGCCGCCCAATTCAAGATTCACCTTGCCGAGACCGCCCTCCACCCTCACTCGCACCGTGGCGGATGACTTTCCATATTCGTCGTTCACATAGGCGTCACCATCCTTCGTGAGGCCCCGTGCGCCGCGTGGGGATGGAATCATTTCGCCCTCCACGAACGGGTCCGAAGCAAAGACCGGCAGAGCATAAAGTGAGGACGAACCCACTGACAAGTGATAAGTGATCCGTCGATCCCGGGTCGTTCCGGGCCGCGACTTACACGCATCAAAGAGTTAGAATACATGGCACAGCGGGAGGGCATATGACAAGAAACTGTCTTGCGATCCTACTCATGAGCGGTTTTGTTTGCGCCAGCGCGAGTTCGACCTTCGCGGGCGGCGATGGAAACGATACGGCTTCGCCGGCGCCGCGCCCGATTCAGGAGAAGAGGATTTATACGAACGACGATGTCGACGCTTTGGCGAGCCGGTACGGTGGGAGCGCCGCGTCCCACCCTGGCGCTTTGCCGGAGACGCAGGCGAATGCAGCTTCGTCCGTTGCCAATCAACGACTCGGCGCAAGCCCCGACACGGAGAGCGTGGAACTCGAAACGATGACCCACGAGCAAGATCCCCGATGGTATGTGAAACAAATCGTGTCGCTCGCCGCCGAACTCGGAACGATTGACAGCCGGGTGCAACAGCTCCGCGAGTTCCGTGCGGCGGGGACAGGCCTTCCGGTGGGATTGGTTCTGAGCGCGCCTTGTGAAGGGATTACCACGGACAATGCCATTCAACAGCTCGACCTGCGTCGCCGGGAAGTCGCGCAGCAAATCGACGAACTCGACGATACTGCGCGGCGCAACGGTTTTCCGCCCGGATTCCTTCGGGTGACGCCCGAGTTGGCGCAGGACCTGCGGAACAGTATCCCCATGACTCCGGAGCAGGAGCAGGACGTTTTGACGGAGCAATTGCAGCGGGCCGGCAGAGAACTGGCAATAGTTCAGGGAGTGGTCGCGGGGATGAAGACTGAAGCCGACGCCCGAGGCCTAACCCTTCTCCCATTTGCCCCTGAGTATGGGGGAAGCCCGACGGCCGATTTCATGCAACGGCTTGAGGCGCGGGTGAGCGTGCTCGAGAGCCAAATCGGTGCCGTCCAGGATGAGGCGCGACAGGCGGGCGTTGGACCCAGTTCGCTGCCGTAAGCACGAATGGCGCACTCCGTCGAGAGTGTGCAAACCGGGACAGGCTGAAGTCCGTCCCACGACTGCACGGGCCTGCTGGAATTTTCAGAAGAGAGAGCCGAGCGCCCAACTCATGGCCGCTCGGCGATCGGATGCGCGAAAATGCGAGCCATCGGGCAGCAGGAACGATTTCGCTAAGCGCAGCGGATTGACTGCGAAATCGACGCGCAGCGGCTGTTGCACAAGTGGAGTTTGCCACCGCAATTCGACGCCGGTGGAAGCGCGCAAGAGGCCGTTTGTCCCGTTCAGGAGCACAGGCCGCTCGGGACCTAACCAGTTCGGGAGCAGCCACCCAGAGCCAGTATCGAAGAATCCCACCGCGCGAGTGCGCGGTGCCACCGGAACTCGATACTCCGCGTTGACCGCAGCTTGCAGGTTCGAGCCGGCGGGCACGGTGCGGAAACTGTCTTTCCCCGAGGCACCGGTTGATTCCACCACCGCGTAGGGAGCGAGTTCACCATCTCGGAAGCCGCGCAAAAGCCCGCTGCCGATAAAGTAGCGTTCCTGGAAGAGAAGATCGCCGCGAAAGCTCGAGACGCCTGCCGCGTAACCGCGGAACGCCCAGCAATTGCGTCCGTTCGTGAGCGGGTCGGGCTGTTGACGATCGTATTCGAATGAGGAACGAGCGAGGTTTTCATTGCCGCCGAGCCAGCCGCCGGAAACGGATGCTCCCGTGTCCCAATGCTGGGGGCCCGCAACCGCGTCCCATTTGAGGCCGAGCGAATGGCCTGATGTGCTCGATCCGATTCGATTGGGCAGCACGCCGGTAAGATCTGGCGGCAATGCCAGCGAATATTGCGTCGACTGATGAGAGAGTGTGTAGGTGGTGGTCAACGTTTCCGTCTGGCCTACCGGATAGATCCAATCGGTTGCCAGCCCCGAACTGCGCGACTTGAACAAATGGCGGTGGCCCAAGATGAGAGGAAGATTCGGTCGCAAGAAGTTTTGGAATACGCTGAAAGCGAGCGACGCGCGGGTGCCGAATACACCTT
The DNA here is from genome assembly GCA_049644285.1 of Candidatus Acidiferrales bacterium. Classification (GTDB taxonomy): domain Bacteria; phylum Acidobacteriota; class Terriglobia; order Acidiferrales; family UBA7541; genus CAVRXT01. The sequence continues at coordinate 18,718 of JBARRP010000336.1, forward strand.
CCTCGGTGATAGTCAAGGCGACGCGCAAGCTGTCCGGAGTGCCCTCGATTTGCGACGAGATCAGCTCTTCGCCTCCGAGCAAGTTGAAGACGTTGTAGGCGAGGCCGATGCTGTTGCCGAGGTTGCTCCGTCCGCCGCTGAGGGAAATCTTTTGCTGGCCGATTTCAGAGATTCGAATTGCCACGTCGACGGTGTGGTGCGCTTCGTCGAACTGGGCATGGATGTCCTCTTTCTTCACGGGACGCACATAGCCGGTGCGGCTCAAGTGTTCCAAGCCCAATTCAAGCTTCTTTGGATCGAACGGTTCACCTTCCTGTAGCGGGATGTGCCGGCGGTAATAGCGGTCGCTGAACCGCCGTTCGCCCGTGAATTCGAGCCGGCGGAGGACGTAGGGATTTTGTGGGTGAATCCGAAGAGTGATCAGCGCAGTGCGTTCAGCGGGATCGAATTCCTGGCTCATGGTGACGTCCGAAGCGACTGAGCGGTTCTTCGAAGGCCCGGGTGAGGGCAGTTGAGCCGCGGCCTCTCGCAAGGCTTCGAGCTCTTGCTGGGAGTAAGGCGCGCCGGGCTGCAAGCCGGGGGTGGCAAGAAGCGCATCGACGCGATTGCTCGGCCCCGCGGTCGATCGATCACTTTGAATGTCGACGGCGCTCAGTCGATAAAAGGCTCCTTCACTCACGGGCACGGAGATGTGAAATCGAGGGACGGTTCGAGGGCGCGGCCAGGGGAACCAACGTTGCTTGACGTCCCGACGAATTTCTACCGCGGGTTCGCCCACGCGGACTTCGGGATAGCCGTGATTCCGGTAGTAATCGGCGAGGCGGCCGCGGTCGTCATCCAGGCGCTCTTTCGTACAGATATTCTTGTGCCGCAGCTCAGCGAAATGCGCGCCGGGAGCCACGCGCCTCATTTCATGACGCAGCTTATCTTCCGAGAAGGCACGATTGCCCGTGAACTCTACGCGGTCCACCGGGATGTGCGGGCCGTCTTCGATTTCAAAGCGCGCTCGAACGGTTGCGGGACCAACGTTTTCCAAGAGTACGCGGACATCCGCGTGCGGGTGCCCCAGGTCTTCCAGTTCGTTCTGGATGGCCCGCGCCGCTTTCCAAAGCGCGAAGCGATCCGCGGGCGCAGAAAGCTTCATGCTGATTTTCTTTTCCTTCAAAACTTGCTTGATGCGTTCCTGGGAGAGGAGATGCGAGCCGTGGAATTCCACGTGCGAAAGATAGGGCCGTTCCTTGACCGTAAACACCAAGCGAAGGGGAGAGGATTCGCCGAGATCGTCAGAGTCCAGCGGGACGAGTTCGACGGCGACAGAATCAAACCAGCCGAGCGCGACGAGCACGCGCACGTCGCGTTCAATTCGCGCTTGATCCAGCAGCTCACCGACTCGGGAAGTTACGTGCGCTCGCAGGGTTTCGGGAGAAACACGCCGCAGCCCTACAAATTGGATCGTTTCGATGATGCCATCGAGCTGCGGGAGCGGCGCTTGCGGGACGATGCGTTGGACGAATAAAGAACCGGCAGTGCGAGGATAAGAGGCAAACGAAAGCTGGAGTGGCGTGGCCGGTAGCGCAGCCAGAAGCAGCCCGCCCAGGAGGCAAATCCCCATGGTTACCTCCGGATGCATGAACGGATGCGCCGCTATCGCAGGTGGGTTGTCTGCGGCTCGTGTTTCGCACCAGCCATCGGCGAGGAAGAGCGGTTAGACTTAGGCGCGCCACGCAAAGATGGCCGGAAAAGAAACGCGTCGGACCGCAAACGGGAACGCCTCGCCGGGCCGCCCGGCCAAGCGGATCTCTTGGCCGGGGAGGGCTGGGCTGACGGGCGCTGTCTGCTCCGTCAGGAAATGGGGACGCGTTCGATGCGGTTCGGATTGCCGGAAAGGTACTGCAGTCCATCTGGGTCAAGGAAGAGAACCAGCTTGAGCTCTTTCAAGTAGATGCCTTCCAGCCTGGGCAGGTCGCCGGCCAGGCGGACCAGCAACGCACTCTGGCCGGTGACGGGATGCTGGGAGAGGACTCGGGAGTGAATCTTCACGACCTTGCCCTCCCCCTCAGGGTGACCAGCTTATGACGGCCTGCCGAACTCACGGACAAGGAATAGTCGCCCGGTGTCAGATTATCTCCCGCACACTGAACCTTGTGGTGCAGTGAGAAGCTACCCTGAAAGTCCGCCGCGCCTCGTTCATTGTGGCGCGCTAGTATTGCCTGCTGTTGCGGAGTGTATTTGGCAGGGCCCGGCTCAAAGTAATCAGGCGCCACTTCCGATTGGGCTCGGCAAGGGATCGCAAAGAATGAGGTGAACGCCAGTCCAACCAGAACCATCGATGCCTTCAGAGTCCCCGTCGCTTTCATTGATGATCTCCTTTTTTTCTTTTCGAATCGGTTTGCCTAGCCTCTTTTTCTTGGAGCCGTTCTGCGCGCGCCCTAGCTGGACAAGCGCAAACCAGCGAGTCTCCTCCGGTCAGTCCACGCAACCACTTGCAGCGCTTGAAAGAGCAGCCAGCCCAGAGCTGTTTTGAGTAAATTCATCGCATCCTCCCGCTTGTCTCCGCGCCGACCTGGTTTCGCCATCGCCACTTTGCTCTCTCGACAGCGCGCAGTGTTGCCTTATTCAGAAAACGATTCAATGCACACGAGGTACTTTGTTGGTGAAAGCTGGGTAAAACGCCGACTCATTGAATTCAATGGATTTAGGCGGATTCAGAGCTGTCCGCACCGGCTTGAACTGAAGTGTCGTCCCGGGTACACTTCCGGTCGAGTCGCTTGCTCATGCCGGAAATGCCCCAATCGGCAAACTGTGTGCGCTTTGGAGCCTATGAAGCGGACCTACGCGCGGGTGAGTTGCGCAAGCAGGGGCGGAGGATCAAGCTCGCAGGACGGCCGTTTCAAATCTTGGCGATCCTTTTGGAGCGGCCCGGCGAGCTGATCACGCGACAAGAATTGCAGCAAAAGCTTTGGTCCGCCGATACCTTTGTGGATTTCGAGCATTGCGTAAACAGCGCCATCAAGACGCTGCGGGAGGCACTCGGTGACTCAGCCAAAAAGCCGCGGTTCGTCGAGACACTCGCGCGCCGTGGATACCGCTTCGTTGGGGCCGTGGAAAAAATGGAAACAGCGTCATGGCGAGCGGCGGCACCGCACTCAAGCTGGATCGGGCAAGTCGCGACACTCGGCGACGACAATGGTTCCGGCTTTGTGCTGGTCCCCGCCAATGAAGGCATCATGACACAAAAGGAGAGTCTGGAGGCTGCGCACGACGACCTGGGAATATCCCTCCTGGTAGCGTCCGAGAAGCTGTTGTTGGTTGCTTGCGGTACAAGCGTGAGAGTTCTGGAGGTTCGGCAGCCTCTCTCTGGATGCCTGGTGCGTATTCTCGAAGGCCAGTACACAGGAGAAACAGCTTTTGTGCCGCGCAAATACCTCATGGGACTTTCCTAGCCGGGCCACAGCATCAACGCTTGGAACACGAATTCCCTCAGGCAACCGCATTCGAGAAGCGCCAGGAGTCATTGAATCCTCACAACTGCACCAAAGGACAGTAGTTTTCGGCCACCTGTCCGAAGTAGTCTGGTCGACAGCGGATCAATTTCACGGAGGAGATGCGGATTTGTTCTGCGAGCGTTGCGGACAGCAATTCTTGCCGAAGGAGTCCTTTTGCGGACGCTGCCGGGTGGTTCCCACACGGTACTGGCTGCAACTGGTCGGTCTCGTCATACTGGCGATCGCAATCGTTTCCAACTGCCTGTCAGCGCTGTCCCTGATTCCGCGGCTCACCGGCGGCCAACAATCCTGGCCATTCCATTACTGGCTACGGTTCAATGATGTGATGTCCTCCTACGGATGGGTAGGTGCGGCGGTGGGTGTCCTTGTTTGGAGCTTTTTGATACGTCGCGGCTACCGAGTCCAGAAACGGGAGTGGTCGGCGAGGCTGCTGCTGCTTCTGCTGCTGCTGGCGGGATTTGCGGCGGCGCCTCTTCCGTGGCGACCAGCAGGGCCGACGCCACACGTCCACGCGGTACTGCAGAGTCATCCGGGCCTGGGTCCCGGGTTGGCGTGGGGACTGATCGCTTTGGTGGTAATCCCTCTTTGTCTGGATGCGGAGACTCGCGATTCTCTTCTTGGGCACGGAAGAATCCTGAGCGTGGTGAGCCTCGGGATGCTTTTGTTGGTGGTGGCGATCACGCTGGCGGGTTTGTCCGTCATCTCTCAATAATCCCACGATTCTTGGATTCTTATGTTAACCGATTAGGTACTGTCCTAACCTCGTATTTAGGACAGTACTCGGCCATAGCCCCAAATTTGACCCTCGGGCCAGTACCTTCTGCGACTGCGAAGTCGTAGGGTTTCGCTGCGCCGAAATACGGCATCGCGGTCCGCACCAACCAGGGACCCCTTCCAACTCATCCCGTCACGGATCGCGCGATGTTGGCCTCCACCCGAGGCTATGTGTAGCCCTGACGCCGAGAGCGACGGCAGCCCTCGAAAAGCTTGAGCGAAGGAGATCAGGAATGAAAACAATGAAACTCGCCTCGATTCTCGCATTTCTGGCGGCGTTATCCTTTCCGGGATTGACATTTGCCCAGACCGACCCAGGTGTTCGGCAGGGAGCAATTAACGGACAACCCGCGGCCACTCCGATGAGTCCGCTTCCGTTGCCTTCCGTCGCCGCAAACAGTCCCGCGGGTTCGCTGGCATTCTTTCAGAACGGACTCACTCGCTTCCAGGATATGGAGTCTGTCTCCAACAGCCCCACCGGTAACAACGGTCTGGGGCCCCGCTTTAACTTTAACCAGTGCTCGGGATGCCATGCGCAACCGACGGTGGGCGGGACTGGGCCCGCCACCAATCCCCAATTCCAGGTGATTACGAACAGTATCGTCAACGGAACCACGAACACCATCCCGTCGTTCATCACCGTCAACGGACCGACGCGGGAAGCTCGGTTCCCGTTCTTCTTCGATCAGTTTGGCAGCCCTAACACCAGCGCGCGCCGTGAAGGACGGGAAGGACGTGTAGGAACTGACCCGCAGTTATCTCCCAATGGCGGCGTAGAAGACCTGTTCACCGTCTCCGGCCGCAGTGATGCGGGGAGTTGCAGCCTGCAACAGCCAAACTTCGCGCAGGCGCAGGCGAGTAACAACATCATCTTCCGCATCCCCACGCCGGTTTTTGGCGCGGGCCTAATCGAAAACCTGGACGACTCGACCCTGCTCACCAATCAGGCTGCCCAGGCGGGCAACAACTTGGGCATCAGCGGCTCCTTCAACCACAATGGCAACGACGGCACCATCAGCCGCTTCGGCTGGAAGGCGCAGAACAAGTCGCTCGAAATATTCGCTGGAGAGGCCTACAACGTGGAGATGGGCATCTCCAACGAGATATTCCAACAAGACCGTCCACTGCCGGAAGAGGAAATGAGGTCCGGGCTGCCACCCAGTTGCCTGAACCTTAGTGGAAACGGCTATCCGGAGGACACGACCAATTACGCGCCTACGGTGAGCAGCTCCGACCCGTACGTGGTGAACGCGTCCATACCTAGTGATGTGGTAGCGTTCGCCATGTTCATGAGGTTGCTGGCCCCGCCGACGCCCTCCACGACCACGCCTGGCGGCCCCGACTCGATTGGCAGTGGACAGGGTCTGTTTAGCGCCGTTGGCTGCGCAACTTGCCACACCCCGACGATCAACTCCACCCAGGCTTCGAATTTCACCTCGTCCCTAGGAAGTGCACCGGTGAACGCGTTCTCTGATATAGAGATTCATCACATGGGCGTACGCTTGGCGGACAATGTTTCCCAGGGCAGCGCCGGCGGCGATCAGTTCCGCACCGCTCCGCTATGGGGCCTGGGGCAGCGGATCTTTTTCCTGCACGATGGCCGTACCACTAATTTATTGAGGGCAATCGAGGCTCACGCGAGCAGTGGTTCGGAAGCGACGCAGGTGGAGGAGAACTTTGATGCCCTTTCACCCAGCCAGAAGCAGGACATCCTGAACTTCCTGCGCTCGCTGTAGTTCCTTACCACAACCTTTCCGGGCGAGACAGTTTAGTGTCTCGCCCGGCTTTTTCCGACTTGAGACACAGGCGCTCTTGAATATGCATACTAGGTCCTCGCATTCTCTCTTACTTCTTGGTTTAGCCGTATCGCTGCTAGCCCGCGCCCAAGACGCTCCTCAGAGCGGGGGCGACTTTTCCACCAATCCGCAGGCAAGAAAGCTGCCGACAGAGGTCATCCTTGTTAAGGGAGCGTGGTCGAGTGCCAGCGATTCGGCGACTCCTCTGCCAGAGGGCGGGAGAGTGGCCAACAATGTCTATAGCAATCAGTATTTTGGCCTCACCTACACTCTATCCCCGGAGTGGGCCGAGAAGTACAGCGGCCCGCCTCCTTCGGACAGTGGCTACTACGTACTCGCGCATATCCGGCCTGCGGACACATTCAAGGGGACAAGTCGAGGCAGTATCTTGATCGCCGCCCAGGATATGTTTTTCACGCTCACGCCGGCCAAGAACGCGCTGGAGCTGACCAATCACACCAAGGACAATTTGAATGCGGACTACAAAGTGGAACAACCGCCGACGGAGGTCAGGATCGCCAACCATTCCTTCGTGCGTTTTGACTACGGTTCGCCCATCGCCGAGCTACATTGGCATGTGCTGGCAACCCAAATCCGCTGCCACATGGTCCAATTCGTCTTCACCAGCCGCGACACGAAGTTAGCGGAAAGCCTTATCCAAGAGATGAACCAGATCAAGTTGCCCGCTGAGGCCAGTCCCACGTCGGGGACCGGCGGCGGCGATGTGCCCACTTGCATCAAGGACTACGCAAGCGGCGAGAACGTAATGGAGAGAGTTGATCCGGTCTTTACCGAGCGCAGATTCAATCCTGTTCCGGTCCGGATCATCATCGACAAGGAAGGAAAGGTAAAGCACATTCATTTTCTGAGCGCCTTTCCCGATCAGGCAGCAGCCATTACGGACGCCCTATTTCAGTGGCGGTTCAGACCACACCTGCGCGATGGAAAGCCGGTGGAGGTGGAAACCGGCATCATGTTCGGACGTGCGCCACGCCCGACGCCACGCCGATCAACGAATGCGGCGAGCGAATGACGAACCTTCGTCTGTGCGGCAAGGGATTCTGTGTGCGGAGGCTGCTCTCAGTCCTGGCCCTGCTTGCGTGTTGTTCAACCGTGGGACTGGGCGCGAACAACATCACCGGCTCGGTCCGCAATCAGAGTCGCGGCGAACCCGCAGCCGGGGATGAGGTGATCCTTGTGCGGCTGGATAGGGGTATGCAGGAGGAGGCCCGCGCGAAGACTGATGCACAGGGGGCGTTTACCCTCAATGTGCAATATCCCGAAAAACCGTACCTGGTGCGCGTGTTTCACCAGGGCGTCAGCTATGATCAGGAGGCTTCCGCCGGTGAGACTCTCTCGATCCAAGTGTTCGACGCGGCGCGCCGGGTGCAGGGCGTGACCGGCAGTATCGAAATCCTCCGCACCGGAACCAACGGAAACCTGCTTCACGTATCCGACATGGTCGAGATCAAAAACGAATCGAGCCCGCCCCTGACACAGGTGGGTGAGCGGACATTCGAAGCGTATTTGCCGGCAGCTGCCAAGATCGATTCTGTCCTGGCCGCAGGTCCGGAGAAGATTGGCGTGCTGATCTCGGCGGCGCCCGTGCCGGGCGAGCCAGGGCACTACGCGGTGAATTTCCCCTTGCGGCCCGGAGCAACCAAGTTTGCCTTCAACTACGACGTGCCATACGACGGCCATGCCGCGTTTCCAACAAGGCATGCGTACCCGCTGCAACAGTTGGCGGTCATGATTCCGCCGACCATTAGATTCTCGTCGCACTCACCGGCCTTCGAGATCCTTGCAACCGGCAACAGCCGCTATCAAGTCCAGGCAGCCAACCAACTCGCAGAGGGGGAAGGCCCAGGATTTGAGGTCTCTGGGACCGGAGCGCTTCCGCCCCTCGGAGATCAAGCTAAATCGCAGGCGCTGTCACGGTCTCCGGCCGTCCCTAATCGAATCGTATCGGCTCCGGGTCGCGGCGCTTTGCCTTCTTTGGCCAGCATCGATTCACGCTTGAAGCAGACCCGGTCACCTTCGCAATCGCTAGTCTTGGGCGGAGTGACTTCCGTCCTTCTTGCTGCATGCGCTCTCCTGGTTTGGCGCGCGCGCAAAGCACGGAGTCAGGACAACCGCCCCCAACCTAACTGCAAACTCTAAGACAAGAAATGGCAACCCAGTAGCATTTGACGTAGCGAGCGAGGTCTAGAGAAAGCGCGAACGGTTCCCGTTTTCACGGCAAGGTGTGAATCACGGAGTGCGCCAAACACCGCTCGGCATTTTCTCTCCGAGAAAATAGATCTCGTCCTTCTCTCACAATTCCCGTCAATCGTGTATAGTTTTCTGATTCGAACTCCTGGGTCCCAGCACGTCTTCCGGACGGAACTTGGAGTCAGGGTAAGGCATGAAGGAGATCTTTATGTCGGGAAAGCTCCGTGTCGGAATCCTCGGGGCGACAGGAACCGTGGGGCAGCGGTTCATCCAAATGCTGCAGAACCATCCTCAATTTGAAGTGAGTGCGCTGGCGGCTTCGGATCGCTCGGAGGGCAAGACGTACGCCGAGGCCTGCGCGTGGAGACTGCCGGGAGAGATGACGGCCGTCGTGAGGGCATTGCGTGTTCAGGCGCCGCAACCGCCACTCGATTGCGATCTGATTTTTTCGAGCCTTCCAGCGGGGATGGCGCAGGCTGTCGAGGAGGGCTTTGCCCGCGCCGGTTATCCCGTCATCAGCAATTCCTCCGCGTGCCGAATGCAAAAGGACGTGCCGCTATTGATCCCGGAAGTGAATCACGAGCATTTGCGCCTCCTGAGCGTGCAGCGATCCAGCCGGGGATTTGCCCCGGGCGGGTTCATTGTCACGAACCCGAACTGCTCGACGGTGATGCTGGCGCTGGCATTGGCGCCGCTCCATGCTCGATTCGGCATCGCGGCGGTGGTCGCGACCACGATGCAGGCGCTCTCGGGAGCCGGCTATCCGGGCGTGGCCTCGCTCGACGCCACCGACAACGTGCTGCCATTCATCGAGAATGAAGAAGAGAAGATTGAACGCGAAACGCGGAAGATTCTCGGACGAATGAACGGCGATGCGATCGAAGATGCCGCGTTTCCTGTCAGCGCGCAGTGCCATCGCGTGAATGTTTCCGACGGACACATGGCCGCCGTGCGCGTGAAGCTCGCGCACCCTGGCCGGGTGGAAGATGTTCGCGACGCGTTCGCATCGTTCACGTCGCTGCCCCAGGAGCTGCAACTCCATACCGCCCCGGAGCGTCCATTGATCGTGCGTGAAGAGCCGGACCGGCCTCAGCCGCGGCTCGATCGCAATGCCGGCGGGGGGATGAGCGTCACTGTAGGGCGGATCATGCCCGACCGCGTGCTCGATTTCCGGTTCGTGGCGCTCAGTCACAACACGATCCGGGGCGCGGCCGGCGCGGCGATCCTGAATGCTGAGCTCCTTGCTGCCAAGGGCCATTTCGATCCTCTCCGGGCGCGGACCGCAATGAAATGAAGAAACCCCTGCGAGTGATGAAATTCGGCGGGACGTCGGTAGGCGACGCCTCTTGCATCGAGCGCGCGGCTCGGATCGTCGCGGATGCGGGGCGCGAAAGCGATGTGGTCGTGGTTGTCTCGGCCATGGGCGGCGTGACGAATCGTTTGATTGCAGCCGCGACCAGCGCGGAGTCGGGCGACCGGGGCCAGGTTGCCGCGGCGCTGGAGGCGCTCCACGAACAGCATGAGGCAGCGCTCCGGGCGTTGATTCACGGGGACGGAGCGCGCGGATGGCTGACGCGCCGCATGGCCGAAGTCCTGGCGGAAGGCAAGCGCTTGTGCGAAGGCACGATGCTGCTCCGCGAACTGACGCCACGCGCTCTCGACGCGATCTCCAGCCTCGGTGAGCGGCTCTCCGCGCCCCTCTTCGCCGAAGCGCTGGTCGAGGTGGGCATGCACAGCGAAGCCGTTGACGCCACCGAATTGATCGTCACGGACCCCTACCACGGGGCGGCCGAGCCGGATCGAGACCTGACCCGCCAGCGGTCCGAAGCACGCTTGCGGCCGCTATTGACCCAGGAAATCGTTCCGGTCGTGACCGGATACATCGGGGCGACGCCGGAGGGCGTGCTGACGACGCTGGGCCGCGGCGGCTCGGATTATTCGGCCACGATTTTGGGCGCGGCGCTCGGCGCCGATGAGATCATCATCTGGACCGATGTGGATGGAGTCTTGACGGCCGACCCGAAGCTCGTCCCGGACGCGCGTACCATTCCGGAAATTTCCTATCGCGAAGCGGCTGAGCTCGCCTACTTCGGCGCCAAGGTGCTGCATCCGAAAACACTGCGCGCGGTGATGCAGGCGGGGATTCCGGTGTGGATCCGAAACAGCTTTGCGCCCGAGCGCACCGGCACAAAAATCACCCCGCTGGGCCGGGGCAACGGCGGCGGCGTGAAGGCGCTCACGGCGATCAGCGATGCGTCGCTCATCACGGTGGGTGGTCCGGGCATTTTCGGCGTGCCCGACGTGGTCGGCCGCACGTTTTCGACGACGGCGGAGTTACGCGCCAACGTCCTGCTGATTTCGCAGTCTTCGTCGCAGAACGACATCTGTTTTATTGTTTCGTCGGTGGACGCCAAGCGTACGGTCGATGGATTGCGCCAGCAGTTTGCGCACGACCTGGCGCATGAGGTAGTGGAACACGTCACCCTCAAGCCGGATATCGCGATCGTGGCTGTGGTGGGAGAAAACATGCGCGGCATGCCCGGCATTGCCGGACGCACATTCAATGCGCTGGGACGCGAGAAGGTGAATATCATCGCGATTGCGCAGGGTTCCTCGGAGTGCAATATTTCTTTTGTGGTCGAGCGCGAAGCGATGGCGGCGGCATTGGTGGCAGTGCACCGCGAATTCGCGCTCGATGCGCCAGGTTCGCGGCAGGAGAAGCGAGGTTTCGGATCGTCCGCATGAACGGCCGTCCGGCACAAACGGAAACGGAGCGCGCCCTGCAGCGGTGCATCGTTCCCGGCTGCGACTCCCTTTACGGCATCGGCGAGCGAATCTACGTTTGCCCGCGGTGCGGCGGCCCGCTCGAAATCGAGTTGCGCCTGGAAACGGTGGGTGACGCCCGCGCGCTGCGCAAACAATGGGAAACACGCAGCGCTTCGATGGATGCGCGGGACCGCAGCGGCGTTTGGCGTTTTCGAGAGTTGCTGCCGTTCGATGACGCCGCGCCGGTCGTTACTCTCTTCGAAGGCAACACGCCGCTCTACGATGCTCCGCGCTGCGCGGAATACTGCGGCCTTGCCGCTCTGCGTCTCAAACATCAGGGATGCAATCCCACCGGCTCGTTTAAAGATACGGGAATGACGACTGCGGTCACGCACGCCGTGCTCCTTGGCGCGCGCACGGTAGTCTGCGCAAGCACCGGAAACACGGCCGCAAGTCTTGCGGCCTACGCGGCTCGAGCGCGATTGCAGTGCGTCATCCTGGTGCCGCGCGGCCAGATCAGCGCCGCAAAGTTGGCGCAGGCCATGGATTACGGCGCCGCCGTTCTCGAAATTGAGGGAAATTTCGATGCGGCCATGCGCCTGGTCCAGGAACTCGGCGATGACGCCTCCATCTACATCGCGAACTCGATCAATCCGTTTCGCATCGAAGGCCAGAAGACGGTGGCCTTCGAGCTGATGCAGCAGTGCGCGTGGCGCGTCCCGGATCAGATCGTCGTCCCCGGTGGAAATATGGGAAACAGCTCGGCGTTGGGCAAAGGCTTTGAAGAGTTGGCGCGGCTGGGCCTGGCCGATCGCTTGCCGAAAATCAACGTGATTCAAGCGGAGGGCGCGGCGCCGCTGGCGCGTTTATTCGAGAGCCTGGACAAGCATCTCTTTACTGACGGGTCCCTCCTTCCGGAAAAACTGATTCCGGTGGAGCATCCGCGAACGCTCGCGACCGCCATCAGGATTGGGGCGCCGGTCTCCTGGAAGAAGGGATTGCGCGCCGTCTTGCGATCGCACGGACAGATCATTGCCGTGAGTGAGCAGGAAATCGCCGACGCCAAAGCCATGATCGGCCGCGACGGCATTGGCTGCGAGCCGGCGTCGGCGACCACGGTAGCGGGAATCCGCAAGCTGGTGGTGAGCGGCCATATCCAGCGCGAAGAATCGGTGGTCGCGGTGCTTACCGGCCATTTGTTGAAGGATCCCGACTACGTGAGCCACTATCATCGCGGAACACTTTCGCTCAGCTCCAGCGCAGATGCAGAATCTGGCGCGCAGCCGATTCGTGGCGCCTTCCGGAATCCCCCGGAGAGCGTTGCGGCCACGAAGAGCGCGATCCTTGACACTCTCAAGCGCAGGCGCCAGCGCGAGTGATTGAAATTGTGGCACAGCCACTCTTGGCTGTGCGCGTCATTTCCAGCGCCTAATTGTCTATGAAGACGCGATCCCCTGCGCGAAGCGAACGTTCGGCTGTAAAGCCTGGGCGCCGGCGTTCTGTCGAAGTCCGCGTTCCCGCCTCGACAGCGAATCTGGGCGCCGGCTTCGACTGCTTTGGCCTCGCTCTAGAACTTTACCTGACCGTGCGCGCGACCGTGCAGTCCGAGCCGGGATCTCATCCGCATGTCCGAAGCCGTGGTGAACCGGGAAGTTCGCTTCTCCCGCGCACGCCTGAAGAAAACCTGGTTTTCCGCGCCATGAGCCACACGGCGGATCGCGAGGGCTTGCGGCTGCCATGTGTGCGCCTCGCGGTCCACAACGCAATCCCGCTGGCGAGTGGGTTGGGAAGCAGCGCGGCGGCCATTGTTGCAGGAGTTGCGCTCGCCTTCGCCGTCGGTGACCGTCCGGTCTCCGAAGAAGCGGCGCTTCGTTTCGCGGCAGAGCTCGAAGGGCACGCCGACAACGTGGCGGCGGCCCTGCTGGGTGGACTGGTTGCTACATGTGTTCGCGAAGACGGCAGCGTCGCGGCCATCCGAAGGCGTTGGCCGAACGATATCCGCGTGGTCGCAGTGACTCCGAATTTCACGTTGGAAACGGCGAAAGCGCGAGCTGCACTGCCGAAAACCGTCGATCGGGCCGACGCCGTTCACAACTTGCAGCGCTCCGCCCTGCTAATCGCGGCGCTCGAGGAGCGGCGCTACGATCTCATTTGGGACGCCCTGCAGGATCGGCTGCATCAGCCCCATCGCCAAAGCCTGATCCCGGGCCTTGCTGATATCCTGCGGATGCCCCGAACGGATGGTCTGCTCGGCCTGGCCTTGAGCGGCGCCGGGCCCAGCGTCGTCGCTCTCGCAACGGATGATTTCGACAAAATCGGCAAAGCCATCGCCGGCCACTTCGAGCGAAAGGGCCTCACGACAACGGTTCGCTGCCTTGCGGTCGCCGAGAAAGGCGCAGTCTTCACACAAAAAACTACCGCCGGGCGCTGATCGGGTCGGCGCCCGGCGGCTTCTGGAAATAAAAGTTATGAGCGGCTATGAGATGTTTTGACGATCCCCAAAGTTGCACTCGGTAGTTCTCTTAAGACTCGCGTTAGGTTTCATCCGCGTACTCGGCCAGATCTTGCAGAACGGGCTCGCGGAACCGAGGAAACCCGCGGCGCAGATTTCCAGATAAATAATCCCGCGCCGCCCGTTGCCTGAACGAGGCGGCAGTCCCGTTCCAAGCAGCGAACGCGCGCGGGATTATTCATTTGTACAGCAAACTCTGCACGGTAAACTCACCCACCGCTTCACCGAGGCACTGCTTTCGACTTAGCGGCGAGGGAACGTGGTTATCGTTCGTATCGCCTAAGCCTGGCGTTCGGCCTCGTCCGCGTCCTCCGCAAGATCGTTCAGGAGGTCAACGAACCTGTGGTCCTTTTGGCCTGTGAAAAGCCCGTCAGCAGTTAGGGCCTTGACAGCCCCCATTGCAGCTCCCGTTGTCTCGGTAGGCCGAATAATCGAACAGAGCGGGAACTTTCGGCTCAGGAAAAACGTTGGCTCAGGCATGATCAGATTGTTGTGCAACAGCTCCGAAGGGTTTGCGGTCAGGTCGGTAAACGTTACCGATGCCCCTGTTCGATCCACGTCGGTCAGCGGAGGATTGCCGGCATTTGCATTGCCGGCTTTGTCCTGCCAGGTCTGAAAGTGCATGGTCTCGGTTGGGCCGATGCTGAGCAGGATTCGCAAGACTTCCAGACTGGTCACCCTCTGCGCCAGCGATGGGTAGAGGCTGCTACCACCTTGCTCGATAAACGCGAAGTGAAATCCCGCCGTGAAGGCGATCGCTTTGAGGTGGTCGGTAGCGTGCAGCACGCCGGCGTTGTCAATGAAACTGTTGTGGGTGTCACCATCGTCTCTGGGAATTGCCGTTCGATTCTTGATGTCGACGGCTTGGGGAAAAACGAAGTTGGGATCGAGATCGGGGTTGTTCTTGTCGCTGCGGTACCGCGTCCAGAAACTTGTGTCCACGTTCAGTTCCGTGAGGTTCGTGAGCCGTTTTTTCCCCCTGGACCCTTTCGCGGTGCTCCCCGGGATGGTGGCAAACTGACTGAGGTCGACTGTGTCCGCTCCTTTCGAATGCAGGTACGCGTTGATGAATCGCTGGTGCGTGATCTCATCGTCGGTATTGTCGTGGATGTATTGCGGCATGTCGCCATCAAGGAGTTGAAGAGCAGCGGTGTAGAGCGGATTCCCCCCAGTGGGGAGCCCTGGGATTTCACTGTCCTGGGTTCCTCCGAGTTCGGCGTATTGTTCCCACAGATCGGTCTCGATGATTTCCGCCGCAGCCAGGAACCTGAGAATTGCGGCGTCTCCGGGCGGAAGATGGCCGGACTTTTCTTCTTGGCCGAAGGCCGGAAACGCCTTTCCGAGCAGCCCGGCGCCCATCGTCGCTGCGCCTGCCGCCAGGAGTCCGTTCTTCAAGAACCTGCGTCGAGCCGCATAATGCCTAAACCCAATGCCTAATTGCTTCATCCCTCTTCTCCTTTTTCTAAAATGCCTTGAGCTCCCTTTCCGTGCAGAGGTGAAGTGGTTCTTTTGAATCTTTGGCCTCCTCCGCAGCGATAAGGTAACGGAAGGCGAGAGGGGAAGTGTCAGCGCTTCGTCGGAACATCGTAAAAAGGTTGTCAAAAGCAAGAGGAAGAATGATCGATGACTGCTCCGAGCGGAATGGGTGACGTTGCGGCTTGTCTCGAGGATGATTCTTTGGAAAGGGGCGATGGTAGAGGTTCTCAAGCGGTCCTCTAAAGAATAGTGCATCCCGGCGTGAAGTAGTTACATCTCAGGTTGGTATCGAGCCGGGGTAGGTTCGAAAGCATGATTGAGGGTGTCTGCCGGAGACGGTGGGTGTGTGAGCGCCCTCCATTCGTTGGATAAGCAGAAATGGGCAGGTCTCGTTCCATTAAGCCGAATCTGGACACTGTGTTACCCCAGATTCCGTGGCTAACCTTAAAACCAGCGTGCCGGCTGGCCGCCCGGGCAGGCGAAGGGTGGAAAGCCGGCTCCTTTAGATTAGCGCCTCAGAGATAGCCGTCGTCTCATGGCAGTCAGGGGGGAGGACGATCCATGGACAAGATCCTGGTCATAGAAGACGACGCCGCTGTTCAAAAGGCACTCAAGCGCCTCTTTGAACCCGAGGACTACAGCGTCCAAATCGCCGGCGATGGCAATGCGGGAGTAGAGGCATTTCGAGCTTCACATCCTTCCCTGGTCGTGCTCGACCTGAGGCTGCCAGGAATGCCCGGGCCTGACGTGTGCCGGGAGCTAAAGAAGGAAGCTCCCCATCTGCCCGTCATCGTTCTAAGCGCAAAGACAGACATTACCGACAAAGTCCTTCTGCTGGAGTTCGGCGCCGACGACTACGTGACAAAGCCTTTCAGTCCCAGGGAGCTGCTGGCCCGCGTGCGCACCGCCCTACGCCGATCAAACCGGCCCAGCGCCGCAAATAACTCTGGAAATGTCTTTGCGTTCAGCGACGTGCGTATCGACTTCGCCAAGATGGAGCTGACTCGCTCGGGCCGCCCCGTTGCTTTAACCGCACAGGAATTCAAGGTCTTGAAGTACTTTGCCCAAAACCCGGAGCGGGTCGTTTCACGGGAAGAGCTGTTGAACGAGGTGTGGGGGTACCAAAACTATCCTTCGACGCGAACCGTTGACAACCATGTGCTAAAGCTCCGACAAAAACTCGAAACCGATCCAGCGTACCCGGTTCATTTTAAAACCGTTCATGGCGCAGGCTACAAGTTTGTCCCCTAGTGCGGTAGCGGCTCGCGGTTTGCCAAAAGAACAGACTGAACTCGAAAGGTGTGAACGATGGGGAGCGTTCGGTTACGGACCAAATTTCTCCTCTCCCTGCTGACGATCTCCTCGGCCCTGACGTGTGCCACTCTTCTTATGGTGCGGCACACGGTGCGGCTCCAGGTTCGCAAAGAGATTTTCGGAGACCTGCGCAACTCAGTCATCACCTTTCAGAGTTTTCAGAAGCAGCGCGAAGCCACCCTCACACACTCGGCGGAATTACTCGCCAACCTTCCCAGCCTCAAGGCGCTGATGACCACGCAAGACGCCCCAACCATTCAAGACGCCTCAAATGATCTTTGGCGGCGGGCTGGCAGCGATCTTTTGGTGTTGGGAAACCGCTCGGCAAGGGTCGTCGCCTTCCATACGACCACCTTAGGTTTCACCCGCAGCGTCGCTCAGGAATTGCTCCGGCGTTCGGTCGATCAGGAGGAATCTCCTCATTGGTGGTTCGGAAACGGCAATCTCTACGAAGTGTTTATCCAACCCATCTATTTTGGCCCTCCAACCGAGAACAGTCCGTTAGGCACCCTTGTGCTGGGACATCAGATTGACGATCGCGCGGCGAAGGAAGTCAGCCGAATTGCTTCCAGCCAAGTTGCATTCTGTTATGGCAATTCTCTAGTGGTCAGCACACTTCCACCCGGCCAAGAAGCCGAGCTGGTGCGGCGGATGGCGCATCCTCGGGGCCCACAGACGCTTGAACCCGAAGAAGTGCAGCTCGGCGACGAACGCTTTTTGACTACGTCAGTGGAGTTGGCTCCAGGAGCGGCAACGGGGGTATTCCTCAGCGTGATGAAGTCGTTCGACCAAGCCACCATCTTCTTGGACAATCTGAATCGCATACTATTTGTGCTGGGGCTGGTCGCGGTGCTGGTGGGTAGCGCGCTTGTCTTCTTGATCTCGTCGACCTTCACGAAGCCGCTGGCCAGACTGGTGGCCGGAGTGCGCGCCCTGGACAGCGGCGATTTTACTTATCCTCTCGAAGCGCGCGGGAGCGATGAGGTTGCCGAGGTGACCGCGGCGTTTGAAAGGACGCGGAGCAACCTCAAGAACACTCAGCAACAACTCCTTGATGCTGGGCGGCTGGCTACCATTGGTCTCACGGCCAGTTCCATCTCTCACGATCTCCGCCATCCGCTGACGGCAATCGTAGCCAACGCCGAATTCCTCTCCGGGAGCAAGTTGAACGCCGAGGAAAGAGAGGAGCTCTACCAGGAAATCCGCGTGGCCGTCAACCAAATGACCGATTTGGTTGATTCATTGCTAGAATTCTCGACAGCTCGGGAGTCCCTGCGCCTAATCTACGGCAGGATCGAACAAACGATCGACCGCGCGGTCCGCACTGTGCGTGCACGGCCGCAATTTCACCAGGTGCTCATTGCTGTAACCTGCGAGGGCCGGGGTGAAGGCTGGTTTGATTCGAAGAAGCTCGAACGCGTTTTCCATAACCTGCTCTTGAACGCATGTCAAGCAGTGCGGCCGGACTCCGGCAGAGTCGAAGTCAACATACGTGAGTCCCGCGAGGGACTGGAAATCCGCGTTGCGGACAACGGCCCGGGCATCCCGGAGCCGATTCGTCACCGACTGTTCGAACCCTTTGTGAGCTACGGTAAAGAGAATGGAATCGGCCTCGGACTTACGGTGGTTCAGAAAATCTCTCAAGAGCACGGTGGCGCTGTATGCGTGGAGACTACCTCGGAGGAAGGCACCGTCTTCCGGTTATCGCTTCCTCTGGTTTCTTCGCCAGACGGAATCCTCTCGCGGTGAAGTTCTATGTAGATTCGAGCCGGCCAGCGGCATTGGTCCAAGATGCCGTTGTCGGAGCGGTCTTCTGCATGTCCGGGAGTATCAGGAACGAGAATTCAGCAAAGGAAGCTCAAGCCCACCCTTTTCAAAAACCTACGACGCTGAAGCTTTCTACAAGGAGGCGCTCGATGCATGCAAGGAGCTTGTTTCATTCCATTGCGAAGCCTTGGCTCCTGGCACCGGCAGTGTTGTTGACCGCAGGAATGGCAAGGTCGCAGGACCTGCCGCGGGAACCTGCCCGGCAGCAGGCCGACTCTATTACCGAGTCGCTGCGCGATTTGCAGGCGGAGGTTCGCGAACTCAAGTCAGTGTTGAAGGAGATGCGCGCGGAGGCGGCCGGCTCCCGCGCTGAGATCCTCGAAATGCGCCGCGAGCTTGAAGCCACACGGGAGCAACTTGCGTCGGCCCAGCCTCCATCGCAGGAATCGGGCTCCGGGCCTGGAAGTCCCGCCGGCGGTTCGCAGAAGACCTCGAATGACGCCGGTGGTGAGTCTGCACAGGTTCAAACTGACGAGGAGCGTCTGGCCAAACTTGAGGAGGACCAGCGTCTGCTGGGCAGCAAGATCGATGAGCAGTACCAGACCAAGGTAGAAAGCGCCTCGAAGTATCGCGTACGACTTTCGGGCATTGTGCTGCTGAATGCCTTTGCCAACAGGGGGGCGGTGGACAACGAGGATTTTCCCGACCTCGCCGTTTCCCGCGCGCCACTTATTTCCAGCGGTGATTTTGGCTTTACACTGCGGCAGTCTGAAGTAGGGTTGGAGGTGTTTGGCCCGGAGGTCGGCGGCGCCAAGGCCAGCGCGAACATACAGCTCGATTTTGCGGGGGGATTTGCCGATGCCCCGAACGGCGTGACCTTCGGATTTGTGCGGCTGCGAACCGGCACGGTCCGGCTGGACTGGCCGCGTACTTCTTTGGTCGCCGGGCAAGATGCGTTGTTTTTCTCGCCGCTCTCGCCGACTTCAATTGCCTCTCTCGCGGTCCCGGCACTGTCCTATGCGGGGAACCTCTGGAGCTGGACTCCTCAGGTCCGAATTGAGCGCCGCTTGGACCTTTCCACTGACTCGACGATCACCGTGCAGGGCGGAATCCTAGATCCACTCACGGGGGAACCGCCAGATTCTCAATTGTTGCAGACTTTACCAGAGACTCAATTCTTGCGGTCCCGCCAGGCCGGCGAACAGTCGGGGCAACCTGGATACGGAGCCCGGGTCGCATGGAGTCACCGTGCGTTCGAGCAAACAATTAGCATTGGACTGGGAGGCTACTACAGTCGTCAGAACTGGGGGCTGGGACGTAGCGTCGATGCCTGGGCTGGTATGTCGGACTGGACCTTCCCGCTTGGCCGCTGGTTTGGCCTGACGGGCGAGTTCTACACCGGGCGAGCTTTGGGAGGCTTGGGAGGAGGCATCGGTCGGAGCGTTCTGTTTGAAGGCTCGCTGGCAGACCCGGCGACCACGGTGCAGGGTTTGCGTTCGATGGGGGGTTGGTCGCAATTGAAATTCAAGCCCACGGCGAAGCTGGAATTCAATGGCGCATTCGGCCAAGAGAATCCGCTGGCCGCCGACATCCGCCGTTTCCCGGATAGCCCAAGTTATTTTTATAACTTGATTGTCCGGAATCAGAGCGCAATGGCCAACTTCATCTATCGGCCACGCTCGGACCTCTTGCTTTCGTTGGAGTACCGTCACTTGCGGACCTTCTCCCTTAACAACGATTCAGTGACGGCGAATCACATTAACATGAGCATCGGAGTTTTGTTCTAAGCAGGACGAGGGTTGCCAGATGAAGCGATTGGTGCAGTTCGGAGGTCCGTGCCTTCTATTGGTGTTCCTTGGCGTGCCCATCGTTTGCGCACAAGAGGTCGCCGTCACGGGACAGATTGAAGCGGGGAACCGTGTTGCCGACAAGAAGTCTTTCGACGCCTCCAACATCGTTGTTTGGTTGACACCCATTTCCGGTTCTGCCTCGCTCCATCGAATGACTGCCACCGCCCGTCCGCCGGTGCGGCTTGCACAGAGACACAAGGCTTTTGACCCGCATGTCTTGGCAGTGGAGGTGGGCTCTGCGGTGGAGTTTCCGAATTACGACCCATTCTTCCACAATGTCTTCTCCTTCTTCGAAGGGAAGCGCTTTGACTTAGGTCTTTATGAGGCCGGAAGCAAGCGCACCGTGATTTTCGATCGGCCGGGAATCTCCTACCTCTTCTGCAATATCCACCCGGAGATGAGCGCCGTCGTTCTGGTCCTAAAGACCCCATATTTTGCTGTCACGGGCCGCAGGGGAGGGGTGCGGATTGCGGACGTTCCAGCGGGGCGTTACGAGTTTCGAGTGTGGGACGAGCGCTCGTCGCCTGAGGAATTGCAGAGCCTCACTCGGGAGGTCACGATTTCGGAAAGTGCCCAGTCGCTTGGAACGGTGCGGCTGCGGGAGACCGGTGAACAA
This sequence comes from Candidatus Acidiferrales bacterium, assembly GCA_049644285.1. GTDB lineage: Bacteria > Acidobacteriota > Terriglobia > Acidiferrales > UBA7541 > CAVRXT01. The sequence goes on from JBARRP010000336.1 coordinate 39,306, forward strand.
CGCCCACCACACAAGAATAAGTATGGCCGCGACTACGACAATCCCAAGCCGCCCAATTCAGCTTACGACCAACCCTGATCCGTATTTCCCGGGGGAACTAGGCAGCTTCTGCTTATCCGGTTGTTTCAGCAAATCGCAATAGTAGCTTCGGGTCAGCTCTCTCCGGGGGACTCTGAGAGATCAGCGGCACCGCGGATCTGCTTATAAGATGTGGGGCTGCGCCCAGTTCCAAGGCCGAGCAGGGTCTGGAACGCGGCCATAGGTTGCCTGCGCCGATTGTGGCGAAAGACGAATTCATCGAGATAAACCTGCAGTTGATCGCGGCTCACGCCGTGATAGGTTCCGATCAGCCATTGCTGCAGGTTGCCAATCGCCCGGTCCGCTAAAGGCACCACCGACTTCGCGCCTTTCCGCAACTCGATTCGTAGGGGTTGGCTGCGAGGCACGTGCCGGTAACCAGCTTCTTCCAACCCGGTGAAGCTTTTGAGGCCATCGGTATACACCGTTGAACCTGACTCCACGTTTTGTTTCAGGAAGGCGACCAGCGTCGCGCTTTTGAAATCCGCAATGACCGCCATTCGAGCGCGCCCAGTGGCGCGGCCACGTTTCTCCACGGCCACCAAGACCAGTGCCGCCTTCCGGCCTTTCAGTTGCCGGCTTCCTCGCAAGCCGGCCTGAGTCCCTCCCACCCACGTCTCATCGAGTTCTACTTCGACCCGCAGCGGCTCACGCGCCAGGTTAATCATCGCCCGCCGGAATTTGTGTAGCATCATCCATGCTGTTTCGTAACGCCGCAGGCCAAGCTGGTGCTGCAACAGTAGCGCTGAGATGCCGCGCTTATCCGTAGTCATCAGGTAGGCTGCCCAGAACCAAACCGTCAGCGGCGTCTTTGTGTTATGCAGGATCGTCCCGGCCGTCAGTGAAACCTGGTGGCGACAGCTGGTACATTGCCAGCGTCTGAGCTTCACCAATTCATAGGCGCGTCGGTTCCCACAGCGCGGACACACGAACTCCTCCGGCCAGCGGCAGGCGGCCAAGTACTGTTGACAAGCCTCTTCGGTGGCGAACTTGATCTGGAATTCGGGCAAGGTTTTCGGAAACAGCGGCCGCGACACCCCTTTACAGTATCGCTGCGAGTTCTGCTGAAACAACCGGATAAGCAGAAGGCAGCTAGCACACCTCTCCATAGGGGAGAAACCGCACCCAAGGCCTGCGCGTCCAAACAGAGTCGAAGCTTCACGAAACATGAGAGAGTGCCGATGTCTACTCCAGATCTGTTTTCGCTACACTTAGATACTCAACGCCTGAGCGGAGGCAGCCCCCAAGGCGCGCTGCTGAGCGAGTTGCGATGAATGCGAACACCACGATGATTTCGAACAGAGCCGATTCCGAGAAAGCTCTCAAACCAATTCCACCGCAAAGCCCGCGAGGAAGAATCCGATGGTGGGTCTGGGTGCTGGTTCTCGGCCTTGTCGCGGGTGGCGCATATTTATATGAACGACGGGCGGCGCAGCAGTCCGTGAAGGTTACGGCGGCGCCGGCGCCGCGCGCGGTGCCCGTGATCGCCACCACCGCTCGCAAAGGCGACATTGGCGTTTATATCAGCGCTCTCGGTTCCGTCACCCCGGTCTACACCGTGTCGGTGACGAGCCGTGTCCAGGGCCAGATCATGAACGTGTATTACCGCGAAGGGCAGACCGTCCGCAAAGGTGACCCCCTGCTGGATATCGACCCCAGGCCCTATCACGCGCAAATTACCCAAATCGAAGGACAATTGGCACACGATCAGGCTTTGCTGAACGAAGCCCGGATCGATCGGGATCGCTATCAAGCGGCTTTTAGCAGGAATGCCATCGCCAAACAACAACTCGACGACCAGGAACAGGTGGTCCAACAGGATCAAGGAACGGTAAAAAACGACGAGGGGCAGCTTGAAAACGCGAAGCTCAATCTTATTTACTGTCATATTACATCCCCCATCGCCGGACGCGTCGGCCTTCGCCCGGTGGATCCCGGCAATATTGTCCAGGCCAACGGCACAACGCCCCTGGTCGTCGTTACTCAGCTCGAGCCGATCACGGTGATTTTCAGCGTTGCCGAAGACTACCTGCCGCAGATCCAGCAGAAGCTGCGACAGGGTCAGCGCATGGCCGTTGATGCGTTCGACCGCACCCAACAGCAGAAGATTGCGACCGGCTCTCTCCTGACCCTGGACAATCAGATCGACGCGACCACCGGCACCATCAAGCTGAAGGCCATCTTTCCAAATAAGGACAACTCTCTTTTCCCCAACCAGTTTGTGAACGTGAGTCTCCTGGTCGACACGCAACACGACGCAACTCTCGTTCCCACGCCGGCAGTTCAACGAAATGCCCAGGGTGCGTTTGTATATGTGGTGAAGTCTGACCAGACCGCCGCAATCCGCACTGTTACGGTAGGCACCACGGATGGCAGTGTGACGGCGGTGGACGGTGTGCAGCCTGGCGAGGTCGTCGCTGTGAACGGATTCGACAAGCTGCAAGACGGAGTAAAGGTAACGGTACGCAACGATTCCAACGGTGCGAGCGGCAGGAACGGGGCAGGCGGTGCGAACCGTGCAACTGGGGGAAATAGTCAGTGAGTCCGTCTCGCCCCTTTATTCTTCGGCCGGTCGCTACATCGCTGTTGATGGCAGCCATTCTGCTGGCCGGCTTCGTCGCCTACACGCAACTTCCCGTTTCGGCGCTCCCCGAGGTTGACTATCCCACTATTCAGGTCGTCACTTTTTATCCCGGCGCAAGTCCGGACGTGATGGCGTCCGCCGTCACCGCGCCGCTCGAGAGGCAGTTTGGACAGGTGCCGGGCCTGAACCAGATGACCTCGACGAGCTCGGACGGGAGCTCCGTCATCGTCTTGCAGTTCTCGCTCGACCTCAATATCGATGTAGCGGAACAGGAGGTACAAGCGGCGATCAACGCCGCCCAAACCTATTTGCCGCCCGATCTTCCGGTTCCGCCGATTTATAGCAAGACGAACCCGGCCGACGCGCCCATTTTGACGCTGGCGCTGACATCGAAGTCCATTCTGCTGTCGCAGGTCGAAGATATGGCGGACACGCGGCTGGCCCAGAAGATTTCGCAGTTGCCGGGCGTCGGATTGGTGAGCATCAGTGGCGGCCAAAAGCCCGCTGTTCGTATTCAGGTAAATCCCACCGCGCTTTCACACTATGGCATCAACCTCGAGGATGTGCGCACCGCGCTGCAACAAACCAGCCTCGACCTGGCCAAGGGTAACTTCGACGGGCCGCAGCAGGATTATCAGATTCAGGCCAACGACCAGCTTTTGACGAGCAAGGATTTCCGGCCGGTGGTGATCGCCTACCGCAACGGCGCGCCGGTGATCCTTTCGGATGTGGCCAGGGTGGTTGACGATGCCGAAAACGTGAAGCAGGCGGCGTGGATGGATAATGTTCCGGCGGTCATCGTCAACATTCAGCGGCAGCCCGGCGCCAACATTATCCAGGTCGTGGACCGCATCACGAAGCTCCTGCCGTTGCTGCAGACCAATTTACCCGCCGCGATTCAAGTCTCGGTTCTTACCGATCGCACCGCCACCATTCGCGCCTCGGTGAAAGACGTCGAGTTCGAGCTGATGTTGACCGTCGCGCTCGTCGTGATGGTGATCTTTCTCTTCCTGAGAAACCTGTCGGCCACGATCATTCCGAGCGTTGCCGTGCCGCTCTCGATTGTCGGGACCTTCGGCGTGATGTACCTGGCCGGCTACAGCTTGAACAACCTGACTCTCATGGCGCTGACGATTTCGACGGGCTTCGTCGTGGACGACGCCATTGTCATGATCGAGAACATTGCCCGGTATCTCGAGGAAGGATATTCGCCGCTCGATGCGGCTTTGCGGGGGTCGGAGCAGATTGGCTTCACGATTGTGTCGCTGACGATTTCCCTGATCGCCGTATTGATCCCCTTGCTGTTCATGGGCGACATCGTTGGCAGGCTGTTTCGCGAGTTTGCGATCACTCTCGCGGTGACCATTCTCGTCTCCGCAGTCGTGTCGCTGACCCTCACGCCGATGATGTGCGCCCGCTTGCTGCGCCACAGACCTCAGGCCCAGCAGGGGCGCTTTTACCAGGCCTCCGAGCGCGCGTGGCAGAGAGTAATTGATTTCTACGCCAGGACGCTTCAGTGGGTTTTGAAACATCAGACGGCGACTCTGTTGGTTGCGGCTTCGACGCTTGTTCTCACCGTCTGGCTTTATATCGTCGTACCGAAAGGCTTCTTTCCTGTGCAGGATACGGGCATTATCCAGGGCATCTCCGAAGCCCCTCAGGCAATTTCGTTTTCCGCGATGTCCCAAAGACAGCAGGCGCTCGCTCAGGTCATTCTCAAGGATCCTGCGGTTGAGAGTCTTTCCTCCTTCATCGGTGTGGATGGAACGAACGCAACCCTGAATACCGGGCGCATTCAAATCAATCTCAAACTCCTGGAAGACCGCAAAATCAGCGCCTCGGATGTGATCCGCCGGTTGCAACCTGAACTGGAGAAGATCGACGGAATCACGCTGTACATGCAGCCGGTACAGGATTTGACCGTCGAAGACCGCGTCAGCCGGACTCAGTTTCAATACACCCTCGAAGATCCCGATCCGAATGAATTGAGCCTCTGGACAGCGCGATTTGTTGAAAAGCTGAAGGCGTTGCCCGAGCTCCGGGACGTGGCCACCGATCAGCAGACCGGCGGGCTGGCAGCATCGCTGGTCATCGATCGCGAAACCGCCTCGCGCATGGGCATCTCCCCACAAATGGTGGATGAGACGCTCTATGACGCTTTCGGCCAACGCCAGGTCTCGACTCTCTACACGCAGTTGAACCAGTACCACGTTGTTCTCGAAACCATGCCGGAATTTCAGAAGAATCCGGACAAATTACAAGACATCTACGTTCGTTCCGCAGCCGCCACCCCGGCAGCAGGTGGCGGCTCTACGGTTGTCGCGGCTACAGGTACAAATGCTGCTTCCGGTCCGTCTGGTCCATCAGCGAACGCGACGACAGGTTCCGCCAACCCCGCTGCCGTCACTGCTTTCAACGGGGCAGCGGTGCCTCTCAGTGCTTTCACTCATTTTGAGTCGAAGACCGCGCCCCTGTCGGTAAACCACCAGGGGCAATTCCCGGTCGTCACCATTTCATTCAACCTGGCCCCGAATGCGTCCCTGGGGGAGGCTACCAAGGCGATTGAACAGGTCCAAAGGGAAATCGGCATGCCGCTGAGCATTCAAGCCGCCTTCCAGGGCACGGCAGCGTCGTTCCAAGCTTCGCTGACCAACGAACCGCTGCTGATTCTGGCCGCGCTGGTCACTGTTTATATCGTGCTGGGCGTTCTTTACGAGAGCTACATTCACCCCCTTACTATCCTTTCGACATTGCCCTCGGCTGGAGTGGGAGCGATCTTAGCCCTGATGATCTGCCGGGCGGAACTGAGCGTGGTTGCGCTGATCGGCATCATCCTGCTGATCGGCATTGTGAAAAAGAACGGAATCATGATGATCGATTTCGCTCTCGATGCGGAGCGAAAAGAGGGCAAGAGCTCGGTGGACGCGATTTACCAGGCTTGTCTGCTGCGTTTCCGTCCCATCATGATGACCACGATGGCCGCCCTGTTGGGCGGTCTGCCGCTGGCTCTTGGCACGGGAATCGGTTCGGAGTTGCGCCGGCCCCTCGGCATCTCCATGGTTGGCGGCCTGCTCGTGAGCCAGGTGCTCACCTTGTACACCACGCCGGTCATCTACATTTTCTTCGACCGGCTGGCCCTGAGGTTCTTTGGATCTCACGCGAGCGAAGGGGGCGCCGCCTCCGTTCCGGCGGATTAGCCATGAGCCTTTCCACTCCGTTCATTCACCGGCCCGTCGCCACCACTCTCCTGACGGCGGCAATTGCGCTGGCGGGGGCCGTTGCATTTACGGCATTGCGCGTATCACCACTTCCGCAGATCGATTTTCCGACGATTTCTGTGGGCGCGGGTTTGCCGGGAGCAAGCCCCGAGATCATGGCTTCGTCGGTCGCCACACCCCTCGAGCGGCAATTCGGCCGGATCGCCGGCGTGACGGAAATGACGTCCGCCAGCTACCTCGGTACCACCACCATCACACTGCAGTTTGACCTGAATCGGAACATCGACGGGGCTGCAAGAGACGTTCAAGCTGCGATCAATGCCGCTCGCAGCTATCTACCGGCGAACTTGCCCGCCAATCCTTCCTATCGAAAGGTGAATCCAGCCGACGCGCCGATTATGATCATCGCGCTGACGTCGGACATCTACGATCGTGGGCGCCTCTACGACGCGGCGTCCACGGTCATGGCGCAGCAGCTCTCCCAGATTCAAGGCGTGGGCCAGGTGACCGTCGGCGGCAGTTCGCTGCCGGGGGTGCGCGTCGAGATCAATCCCACTCAGCTAAATGGCTACGGCCTCGGGCTCCAGGACGTTGCCAGCATGTTGAGGGGGCAGAACGCGAATGTTCCCAAGGGACAGATCGCGGGCGACCTGACCACGGCGGACATAACTACGAACGACCAGTTGCTCAAGGCCGACTACTACGCGCCGTTGATCGTCGGCTACCACAATGGCGCGGCCATCAAGCTGTCGGATATCGCCGATGTGCAAGATTCCGTGGAAAACATCCGGGCGGCCGGATTCACGAATGGGAAACCGTCCGTTTCGCTGGTGATCTCTCGACAGCCGGGTGCAAATATCATCGAAACCGTTGACCGCGTCCGGGCGGCCCTTCCCTCGCTGAAGGCTTCCATCCCCGCGGCGATCAACCTCACCATCGCCCTCGATCGAACGACGACCATCCGGGCGTCGGTTCGCGAGATCGAACGCACACTCGCGATCTCGATCGGGCTCGTCATTCTGGTGGTGTTTGTCTTCCTCCGCAGCGGACGCGCAACCCTCATTCCCAGCGTGGCGGTTCCCGTGTCGTTGATTGGCACGTTCGGCGTGATGTACCTGGCTCACTACAGCATCGACAACCTTTCGTTGATGGCGCTTACGATTTCGACGGGCTTCGTCGTGGATGACGCGATCGTCGTGATCGAAAATGTTACGCGCTACCTCGAGCAGGGAATGCGCCCCATGGAAGCTGCATTGAAGGGCGCGCAAGAAATCGGTTTTACGGTGCTGTCGATCAGTATTTCGTTGGTGGCGGTATTCATTCCGATCCTGCTGATGGGCGGAATCGTCGGACGGTTGTTCCGCGAGTTTGCGGTGGTCCTGTCGGTCGCAATCCTCGTTTCGCTGGGCGTTTCGCTGACCACAACACCCATGATGTGTTCCAGACTCCTCAAGCATGAGCGAGCCGAAGACCACGGGCCAATCTACCGGGCCAGCGAAAAAGTGTTCAACTGGATGCTCCGTACTTATGAGCGCACCTTGATATGGGTGCTGCGACATCCGGCCCTCACGCTGGGCGTCCTTCTGCTCACGGTGGCGGTGAACATCTTTTTGCTCGTCATTGTGCCCAAGGGCTTCTTTCCCCAGCAGGATAACGGGACGATTTATGGCGGCGTTCAGGGTTCCCAGGACATTTCGTTTCAGGCGATGCAAGCGGCGACAAAGCGGTTTGTTGACATTATCAAAACTGATCCCGGCGTAGCCAACGTGGCGGCCTTCACGGGTGGCGGCGGAGCCACCAACGGCGGATTCGTGTACGTGGGTTTGAAGCCTCTCGAAGAACGTAAGGTCAGCGCAACCCAGATCGTCAATCGCTTGCGTCCGCAACTGATGTCCGTGCCTGGCGCCTCGGTTTTCTTGCAAGCCGGCCAGGACTTGCGCATCGGCGGCAGGCAGAGCAACGCGCAATATCAATACACGATTCAGAGCGACAATGTTCAGGATTTGGTCAAATGGGGCCCCACTCTCCTTCAGCAGATGCGAAAGCTCCCTGGCTTCACCGACGTGAATACGGATCAACAGAACAGCGGCCTCCAGGCCTCGCTCGTGTATGATCGTCAAACAGCCGCGAGAATGGGAATCACGCCTCAGATGATTGACACGACGCTTTACGAAGCTTTTGGACAGTCACAGGTCTCGACAATGTATACGGGAGTGAACCAGTACCACGTGGTGATGGAGGTCCAGCCGAAGTTCTGGCAAAGTCCGGAAGGGCTCAACGACGTTTACGTGCACCCGGCCAGAGGGGGAGAGGTCCCCTTGAGCGCAATCGCACACTTCGAGCCGAGGACCGCTCCTCTCTCCGTAAATCATCAGAGCCAGTTCCCCTCGGTGACCGTATCGTTCAACCTCGCCCCTGGCAGGGCGCTCAGCGACGCCGCCACCGCCATCAATCGCATGGAACAGAACCTTGGCATGCCCGCTACAATTCACGGAATGTTTTCCGGGACACTGCAGGCTTTCCAGTCCTCTATGGCCACTGAACCCATGCTGATCATCACGGCTCTGATGGCCGTCTACATCGTCCTGGGCATTCTGTATGAAAGCTACATTCACCCAATCACTATCCTTTCAACGCTGCCGTCCGCCGGCGTTGGCGCGGTTCTGGCGCTGATGCTCTTTCGCACGGACCTCAGTGTGATCGCACTCATAGGCATCATCTTGCTCATTGGCATCGTCAAGAAGAATGCCATCCTGATGATCGACTTCGCCCTTGCGGCCGAGCGCCAGGAAGGCAAGAGTTCGAAGGACGCCATCTTCCAGGCTTGCCTGCTGCGTTTTCGCCCCATTCTAATGACCACCATGGCAGCCCTGCTGGGCGCCCTGCCGCTCGCCCTCGGCACGGGAACCGGCGCGGAGCTGAGGCGCCCCCTTGGCATCACCATCGTGGGTGGACTGATCTTCAGCCAGATGCTTACGCTCTACACCACACCGGTGGTCTATCTCTATATGGACCGCTTCAGCCTGTGGTGGCAACGGGTTCATCGGAGATCGGCTGGCGCGGCCCCGCAAGAAACTCTCGGATAGCGGGCGCGCGGAAGTCGTCCGTGAGAAAGGTGTGAAGGAAGATTGAATTCTTAAGAGGCAAGAAAGAGAAAACACTCATGGCCGGAAACTTGAGAACTCTGCCAGCTTCGGTTGTCGCGATAATCCTTCTGGCTGGCTGTAACTTTGCCCCGAAGTATCACACGCCAACTGTGCAAACCCCCACGGCCTACAAGGAGCTCACCCCGGAGAATCTCAAGGAAACAGACGGCTGGAAAGCGGCGCAGCCGCAGGATGACGCGATTCGCGGCAAATGGTGGGAAGCATTCAACGACCCCCAGTTGAATGCGCTTGAAGAGCAAGTCGACATCTCCAACCAGAACATTGCGGCGGCAGCCGCAAGTTACCTGGTGGCCCGCGCGCTCGTCCGAGAAGCTCGCGCGCAGTATTTCCCGACAGGGACCACAAACCCGTCCATCACAAATTCGCGACAGCCAAAGTCAGGAACGCAATTCACCGCCTCGCCGGGCCAGTCGATTACAAACTATGACCTGCCGTTTGATGCGACTTGGCAGCCGGACCTGTGGGGCCGGGTCCGCAACACCGTGAGGTCGAACACCTATGCAGCTCAGGCAAGCGCCGCCGACCTTGCAAACGTGCGACTTACGGTCCAGGCGGAAGTGGCTGCCGATTACTTTCAACTTCGCACGCAAGATGCGCTGAAGGAGTTGCTCGATTCAACTGTGGTCGCCTTCGAGGAGTCGCTCAAGCTCACGCAGGCTCTCTACGAAACGGGTATTGATTCGGACGAGGCCGTCGCGCAAGCCGAGACCCAGCTCCACACCGCCCAAGCGCAAGACACCGGCGTTGGAATCGCGCGCGCTCAGTTTGAGCATGCAATCGCGATGTTGGTCGGCCAACCGGCATCCTCATTCTCAATTCCGGTCGAACCCCTGAAAACAACTCCTCCGGCGATTCCCTTCGGCGTTCCGTCCCAGCTTCTCGAGAGGCGTCCGGATATCGCCGCGTCAGAGCGGCTCGTGGCTCAGGCGAACGCGCAGATCGGCATAGCGAAAGCGGCGTTCTTCCCGACGGTTACATTGAATTCTGCGGCGGGATTCACCAGTACCGCGATCGCGAATTGGTTCACGTGGCCGAGCCGCTTTTGGTCTGTGGGTCCGACAGCAGCGGAAGCGCTTTTTGACGCTGGATTGCGCCGGGCCACGGTCCAGCAGTTTCAGGCGACCTATCTTCAAGACGTGGCGAACTATCGCCAAACTGTTCTGACGGCCTTTCAGCAGGTCGAAGACAACCTCTCGTCGCTGCGAATCCTTTCGCAGGAAATCCAGCAGCAGGATACAGCGGTGAAATCGGCAGAGCGCAACTTGGCGCTCGCCAACGACCGGTACAAACTCGGAATCGATCCTTACCTCAACGTCATCACAGCCCAAACCACGTTGCTGAGCAACCAGCAGACGGCCACGAATCTCCGAGTGCAGCAGATGACGGCAAGTGTCCAATTGATCGAGGCGCTTGGCGGTGGTTGGGACGCCTCGCAGGTCCCGACGCCGAAGGAAGTCGTCGCCAAAACACCGCAGAACCCCAAGCCGAATCCTTGAGTTTCTTCGAAAGCCAGCCTCTCAGGTACCGGAGTAGCTTCGAACACCAGGAATGACATCTACCTGGCCGACTGGAGCGGCCGACCTGTTCCTTTGTGGATATGAACTTGGCGGAGAGGTGTCTCCAATAAGTGACCTGTGCTTGACCCTGACTCGCGGCGTCAATGCGGGCCGGTATGCTTATGTGTATCATCTGTCAGGCACATAGACACCCGTCACTCTTTGCGGCTTGACTGGACCCTTGCTTGCGTACGCAGGCTGGGGGTGTAACCGATGCCACTAGCCATGCGTGGGGCACAATCGGACAGCACAATGCCAGTCCGGAATAGTGCCAGTTCGTCCAACGAGGTCCGGGATAATAGAAGGGACCTTGACGACCTACTTCGATCCGCATTCGAGGTGATGAAAAGCCGGGCGAGTCTCGGGCCAGACACGTCTGCCCCGGAGAGCTCCTCGGCAGATACGCTTGAAAAACAAGACGGCTAGCGAGACTATAGAAGCTCGCAAGCCTCGAGCGAGATGAACCATCGTAGCCCAGACGAGTGTCTTTCCGAGCCACCTCGACTCTAGGTTTTGCCTGATCGTGACGCAGCATCGTCCCCAAGATCAGGGTTTGTTGTACAATTTCAGTCCGCGACCCATGCAACCCATGTATCCCAGCTCGGCTGCCACAGCGAACGCCGAACAGTCTAATGACCGGCGTCGCCACGTGCGCCAACGCGTCCGGTCCCTGGTCTACGTGAAATTGGGTCGGGACAACGGCGGGATCGTTCTCAACGTCAGTGAAGGCGGTTTGGTGGTGCAGGCGGCTAACACGTTGACCGGCGACGCATTGTCGCGGGTGTACTTCCAAGTGCCTCGAACCAAAAACCGGATCGAAATAAGCGGACAAATCGTGTGGGTCGGTGAATCGAAGAAGGAGGCAGGAGTAAAGTTTCTTGACCTGCCCGACGACGCACGCCTTCAATTGAAACAATGGATTTCGTCGGAGGCATCTGCCGCCGAGCTTCAGCGCTGGAGAGCTATCTTTTCCGAGGCAATCCGGCCAGCCTCAAGTATGCCGGCTGCTGCCGAACCGACAGCCCCCGCTCCGGAGCCAGCGAAGCCGAGGCTAGCCGATGAAAGGCAAATGCAAGGTTTGCAAGCATCTCCGGCCGGGCTTCAGCGCGGAAGAGCTACGGACTTCAGGCCGGGCAGGCCATCTTCACCCATGCCGGCTGCTTCCCAGCCCCGGCCACTGATTCCCGAGCCACCGTCGCCGAGTACAGTCACCCCTGCTGCCGACACTGATGCTGCCTCCCGCCACTCCAAAGCGTCTTTCACGGATTCGTTGCTTGGTGTCATGATTTCTCAAGCGGTTAGCGATTCGCAGCTTAGGCAAAAATGGCAAAAGGCCCTTTCTCTGGCGAGCCGGCAACTTTCAACAATGCCGGCTGCTCCCAATCCCAATTCCACATCTGCGATCCCGGAGCCTGCGTCGCCGAGTGCGGCCGTCGAAGGTAAAGGCCAGGACTTCGAGGCAATTCCAGCCGAACTTCCGGGCGGAAGAGCCATTGCCTCGGCGGTAGACCAGCCAGCCTCCTCTGTACCGACCGTCTCCGAGTCAACGGTCCAGATACCCGAGGCAGCGAGGCCGAGCCCGGGTATGAAAACGGAAATGCAGGAATCAGCCGCCGTTGCCGGCGCTGATGCTCCTGTGTCGCAGCTTGAAAAACCGCTCACCCCGTCCTTGCCCGCCGCCACGACTTCTTTCGAGTGGGGCGCCTCGCAACCTCAGCCGAGGGGACGAATAGGGCTTTCCCTGAAGGATGAGAGGATGCAGCTTCGCGCGTGGTGGGCTCTCGCGGGTCTCTGTGGTTTGCTCGCAGTTGTGTCTCTGAGTCTTAGGAAGGCCAGTCCACACCAAGAAGCCGCGCCTACGTCGTCAGTTGTGACTGCGAAGGGGTCCCCGGCCGAAGAAGTCGAAGCGAGCAAGCCGATGGTTGCGACTCCAGTTGACGCGGCTCCCGTGAGCCCCCGGGAGAGTCCGGGGCGGCTGGCACTTAGCACTGCCTCGCGTAAACCTGGAGCGTCCAAGCCGAGATTCCCGGTGGCAGCCTCGTCTCGACCCACTAGCCCACGCCCTGCGCTGATGAACGATGGCCTCGACAACGAAGGTGCCTCTGTGCTGGCGACCTCACCGAGCGACCCGAACACCGGCTTGCATTCGATTGCCGGGCTCGCCTCGAGCGCTCCACTTCCCGCTCCGCCCGCCATCAAGCTACCCCAACTGCAACAAGAAAAGCGCCTCGCGCCTTCCTACCTGCTCTACCGCGTTGAGCCCGCGTACCCACGTGATGCGGAAGAGCAGCATATTGAAGGCACCGTCCGAATGCGTGCCCTTATCGGGAAGGATGGCCGAGTCCTGAAAGTCGAGCTGGTGAGCGGTCCTCCGTTGCTGGTTGAGGCAGCGATGAATGCCGCTCGCGACTGGCGCTACATACCGGCCATTCTCAACGGTCAGTCTGTCGAGAGTGAAGAAGCAATCAGCATCGACTTCCGTCTGCCCCGCTAGGCGGTCCTGCCATGTCGCGTATCCGAGTTTCCGCGGTTGCATCGGCCAGTCACACGAACCAGACCTAAGGGAAGGGCTGTGCCAACACTTTACCGTTGGGTGCGGAAACCTCTCCGAAACAGCACCGCTTAGTTCTCCTCAGAAACTCACTCTCTAGGCCGCCGCCGGGATTGGGGTGACGTTGTATCCGAGCTGGGCGGCTTTCCACTTGAGCTGCTGAACCTGCAATT
>JBARRP010000337.1:0-3505 GCA_049644285.1 Candidatus Acidiferrales bacterium
CTGCTGTCGGTTTATGTAGCGAATCAAAGGCTGCTTGCTGGTTGGATTTTCTTGGCTCATGCCGCGAGCTTACGGCAGACTTTTTATTTTGCAAGGCGGAAATTCAGAGGGTTTCTTCACAGCTTCATTTTCAAATATCCGGTAGCGAATATCGCTCGACAAACCCGCGCACGGCGCGCCAGAAGGACGCGATGTAATGTCCTTCGCCTGACAGCATCGCATCATCGGCCGCCGGATGGAAATGGAAACTCTTCTCGATTTGGCCATCCAAATTGCGGACGGGCTCGATGCGGCGCACGCGAAAGGAATCGTCCACCGCGACATCAAGCCCGCCAACATTTTTGTCAGCGAGCGGTGGCACGTCAAGATATTGGATTTCGGTCTAGCGAAGCTGGCACCGGCGGGCGGTGCCGTGAATCTTTCGGCGAGGCCCACCGCCAGCGAGCTAGAACAGCTCACTCGACTTGGCACGGCGATGGGCACCCTCACGTACATGTCACCCGAGCAGGTGCGAGGCGAAGAGCTAGATGCGCGCACGGATTTGTTTTCGTTTGGTGCGGTGCTCTACGAGATGGTGACCGGGGTTCTGCCCTTCCGGTGCGACTGAATCCCGACCTTTCCCCAAAGCTCGAAGAGGTCATCAACAAGGCGCTGGAGAAAGACCGGAAGTTGCGATACCGGAGCGCCGGCGATATCCGCACGGATTTGCAGCGGCTGAAACGAGATTCAGATTCGGGCCGTGCAGCCGCCGCGACAGCAGAGGTCGAGTCGAAGCCCGCTGCGAAATCCACTTGGTTTCGATGGGTGGCGGTCAGCGGCGCAACATGCTGGTCATCGGACTGGCAGTAGGGGGTTGGTTGTTTTTCTCCCGGAAGGCCCACGCGCTGAGCGACAAGGACACTATCGTGCTCGCTGATTTCACGAACACAACGAGCGATGCGGTCTTCGACGGTACGCTGCGGCAGGGACTTTCGGTACAACTGGAACAATCACCCTTTCTGAGCATTATCTCTGACCAGCAAATCCAGCAGACCCTACAGATGATGGACAAGGGTCCGGATGTGAAACTCACCGCCCAGATTGCAAGGGGAGATTTGTCAGCGGACGGGCAGCGCCGCCGTCCTCGACGGTTCGATTGCGCAGATTGGCACGCAGTACCTTCTGACCGTCAAGGCGGTCAACTGCGTAAGCGGCGAATCGCTGGCGAGCACGGAAGCTCAGGCGAGCGACAAAAACCATGTGCTCGATGCACTGGGAAAGACAGCTTCGGAAATTCGGAACAAACTGGGCGAGTCGCTAAGCACCGTGCAGAAATTTGCCACGCCTCTTGAACAGGCCACTACGCCGTCGCTTGACGCCCTTAAAGCTTTCAGCTCGGGTGTTAAGGTTCAGAGCACAACGGGGGAGGCCGCATCGATTCCGTTTTATAAGCATGCCATCGAACTCGACCCGAATTTTGCGCTCGCCTACGCACGGTGGGGCATCGCGTCTACCTCCATTGGAGAACCCAGCATCGCTGCCGGCTACACCCGAAAGGCATACGAACTGCGCGACCGAACCAGTGAGCGGGAGAAGTATTTCATCTCGGCTATCTTCCATAAGGAGGTCACCGGGAACATCGAAACAGCCGAACAATCCTGCAAGCTTTGGATACAGGCCTATCCGCGGGCGGAGATGCCGCATGTTTACTTGTCGGCGGCAATCTACCCGGTCATTGGGTGCCAGCTCAACCGGTCGATGCAACACCATCCAATCGGTTGATCTGAAAATACTTCGCATCGAGAATCGATCTGTACGGCGGGACTCAATCAGAACCTAAACAGGGCTTTGTTTCGTTTGATTCACCGCCCGCGAACGAAATCAGCCTCGTAGGCTGCTACAAAAAGACTTTGAGCAAGTGTTGCATCGACCCATTGAGACCGCCGGGCAATATGAGAAAGCGGCTGAAGAAGCCAGAGAGGCAATCCGTTTGAAACCGGACTTTCCCCTCTCTTACACCTTCCTCATGTTCGGCTACATCTCTCTGAATCGCCTCGTCGAGGCGAAGGCCGCGTATGGGCAAGCTCTCGAACGCAGACTTTATAACGCCTTCTACACTCCTGCCCTCTATCAGATTGCTTTTTTGCAGAACGATGCAGCGGGGATGGCGCAGCAGGTAGCAAGGTCAGCGGGCCAGCCGGGAGTAGAGGACGAACTGCTGGGCTTGGAAGCCGAGACCGCCGCCTATTCCGGGCGGCTTAGCGAGGCGCGAGAGTTTTCCCGGCGAGCAATGGATTCCGCCGAACGGGCAGGAGAAAAGGAAGTGGCCGCAACCTACTTTGCCCTGTCTGGTCTGCGGGAAGCCCTGTTCGGCAACGCAGGCGAAGCACGACGGCGCGCCACCGTGGCAATGGGGCGCTCGGCAGGTCGCGATGTGCGATACGGCGCTGCACTCGCCTTGGCGTATGCGGGGGACGACGGGCGAGCGCAAGCGCTGACCGGCGATTTGGGCAAGAGGTTCCCGGAAGACACCATCGTGCAGTTCAATTACCTGCCAACCCTCCGCGCAAAGCTTGCGGACAGTCGGGAAAATACTTCTGAGGCCCTTGAGAGTCTCAGATCCGCCACGCCGTATGAGCTAGGACAGACGACATCCAGTACTTACGGTTGGACCGCCATGTATCCCGTTTTTGTGCGCGGCGAAGCCTATCTGACAGCGCATCAGGGGAACGAAGCGGTAGCTGAGTTCCAGAAAATCCTCGACCATCGCGGGGTGGTCCTGAACGAGCCCATCAGTGCGCTGGCGCATCTCGAAATCGCTCGCGCCAATGTGTTGCAGGGCGACACCGCGAAAGCCCGCATCGCGTATCAGGATTTCCTCACGCTGTGGAAAGACGCCGACCCCGACATTCCCGTCCTCATCGCTGCGAAATCCGAATACGCCAAGCTGAAATAGTGTGGGTGACCGCGCTAGCCCCACGACGGCAGCGCGATAAAGATTTTGCAGCCCACGTTTGCGCTGAACACCCAAGAGCCAAGAACACAAAAGGAAGAGAAACAAAGGAATAACAATGGGGCAGACTTCGAAAAAACCAAAGAGGTGGCGAGACTCGGTTGTCGGCGCGAAACAGACTTCCGCGGCAGATGGCCGTAGGGCAAGGTTCACGCCTCGGTCTAATGATCTATTCGGCTGCTGCGGTGCGCCGCCTCATCCGAGCCTTACTGACCAATCCAACGATACCAGTGCTCAAGAGCAGCAGTGTGCCTGGTTCTGGAACAGGCGAAGGACCGCCGCCTGTGCCGCCACCGCCGCCTGTAGTCGTACCGCCTCCGTTCAATCCGTTGCTCCCAGCCAGAACGCCTGAGCAACCGATCCCGATATTGTCATCACCTGCCAGGGTCACTGAAGCAACTTGCGTCAAGAGCCTTCCGCATGGGTCATTTACGTTGGTGCCCAGAGTGATGCTCTCATTAGCGAGGATATTTCCTGCGAACGTAGAGTCGGCACCGAGAGTCGCAGAACCTG
>JBARRP010000338.1:0-9565 GCA_049644285.1 Candidatus Acidiferrales bacterium
GCTGTTCGTCTCACTCAAAGGACACGCGCGCGGAACACGCATGACCCCTGCCGGATTACGGTCCTTATTTCGCTACCATCGCCAGACCACCAGTATCCCGCTCGCCAACCCCCATCGCTTTCGACACTATTCCGCGTCCCGGACTATTGCCGAGTGACTGAGGGCCTGTCGCGTTTAGGCCCAAATGACTGCTCAAAGCGCGGACGCGGCTCGCGAACCACTCGGCATAGTTTTCTTGACTCTACAGGTTGTTGAGGAAACCAAGGAGCTTGTCCCCGGGTCGATACCGTTTGAATTTGCCGTTCAGCGGTTTTGTTTTGCTGAGCGCCTTCTCCTTCATCGCCAACGTCGCTTCCAAGTAAATTTGGGTCGTGTCCACAGATTCGTGGCCGAGCCACAGGGCGATCACAGAGCGGTCCACGCCCTCTTGCAGAAGGTCCATGGCTGCGGTGTGCCTCAAGCAGTGAACTGTCACGCCTTTGTCCTTCAATGACGGACAGACCTTGGCGGCGGTCTTGACATGACGGACCAACAGGTAATGTACGCCGTCGGGGCTGAGACGCGTGCCACGGGCATTGGGAAATAGTACCTGCCCGTCGCCGCGCGGTGGTTCGCGGAGCCAGGCTTTCAGTACGGCGACTGTGTGCTTGGCCAAAGGGACACAGCGTTCCTTGCGGCCCTTCCCGATCACGCGTACGTGAGCGCCTGTACTGAGCGTGACATCATTGCGCGTCAATCCGGTCATCTCCGACAAACGGAGCCCCGTCTGCGCCGCCACTAAGAGGAAGGCGTGATCGCGCCGGCCGAACCAGGTGCGTTGATCGGGTGCGTCGAGCAAGGCCTCGACCTCCGGGCAAGTGAGGAAATGTACTTGACGCCGCGTAAAGCGCTTGTTGGGAATGGCCAGCACGCGCTGGATCTGGGCGGCATGGTCCGGCAGTTCGAACGCGGCATATCGAAAGAAGGAGTGGATGGCGGTCAACCGCAAATTCCGACTGCGTGCGCTCAGTCCTCGATGCTTCTCCAAGTGATCGAGAAACGCCACGATCAACGGGGCATCGATGGCCTCGAGGGTCAGCAGTGCTGGCGGCGTGTGCAATCGCTCTTGCGCAAATTTCAGCAATAAGCGGAAGGTATCGCGGTACGAGTTGATCGTATGCGGACTGGCCTGCCGCTGCTGCATGAGCCGCTGTGTGAAAAATCGTTGCAACAGTGGAGCGGCGCTGAGAGCGGTGGTTTTCATGACTGACCCTCCCAGCGGCGCTCCAGGCGGGACATCGCCTCGCGCATCAGCTCGGGCCAGGCACTGAGGTACCAATACGTATCGCCGACGTGCACGTGCCCGAGGTAGGCCGATAAGAAGGGCAACTTTTGCTCGACGTCTTTGCCGGAGCGGTACCAGCGCAACAGGGTCATCCCCGCAAACCGATGCCTCATGTCATGCAGACGCGGCCCGTGGCTGTCCGAAGGGCCTCGCAGGCCGATCTGCCGGGATAAAGCGTAGAACGTTCGGTGGATCTCCGCGCCATCCAGCTGGTTGCCCCAGTTGGAGACGAAGACGTAAGAGGAAACTGATCGTCGGGCCCAATGTCGATTCCGTCGCTCGAGGTAGTCAGCCAGCACGCGACGGGTCGACGGGTGGAGGGGGATCAAACGAATTTTGCCGAACTTCGCATTGCGTATCGTCAGCACACCCGTCTTGAGATCCACATCCTGAAGCTCGAGATTGCGCGCTTCGCCGAGGCGCAAGCCCGCGACACTCAGTAATCCAAACAGGCAATGGTAAGTCCAGGGCCGTAGGCCACCGCGGGCGGCCAGTGAAACCGCCGCACGCAATAAGGCCCGTATTTCCTTGGTGCTATACAGGTAGGGTTGCAGTCGCTTGTAGTGATAGGCCAACAAACCCGTCGGGGGGATCTGCGTTCGTGGGTCGGTCGCACTCCGATGGCGCGCGAAAAGGCGCACGACACTCAAGCGTTGCGCCCATGTCACCGGTTGCACGGTTGAGGGTTGCTGCGCCCAATCGAGCGCCAACTGGGTTGTGAGGTAGGAGGCGCGGTGCTCTTCCATGAATTTGACGAAGGCTGGCAACAGCTTGCCGGCTTTATACAGCTTGTATCCCAAGCTGCGGCGCAGGTTCAGGTACTCCTGCGCAGCCTGACGGAGTGTGTTCATCGCACACCTCCCGGCCACGGCAAGGCCAGAGCACGTAACGAATCGAGATCGACCTTCGTATAAATCTTCGTAGTTTCCGGGTTGCGATGCCTCAACACCTCGCCAATTTCCGCCAGCGAGGCGCCGTGGTGCAGCATCTCAGTGGCGAGCGCATGGCGAAACTGATGCGCGCCGTTGGTGGGCGCTTGGATGCCAGCGTATGCGAGGTTCCGCTGAACCACGTATGCGATACTCGCAGAACCACAAAGGCCGCGGATCGGGGCTTTGGTCCGTAAAAAGACGCGCCGGCTGTTGCTCCGTGGCCGTCCGCGCCGCAGGTACGTGGCGATTGCGGAGCCGACGTCTGCAGGCAACGGAAGGACACTGCGCTGGTCGCCTTTTCCTTGAACCGTTAGCGATCCGGCATTCCAATCAATGTCCTCCAGTTCGAGTCGCACCACTTCGCTCGCGCGCAATCCCAGTCGAGCAAACAACAGCAGAATCGCGTAGTCGCGGCGGCCCATCGCGGTGCGCCGATTGATGGAGGCCAACAGCCGACGCACAGCATCCGCCAGAATCGCGCGGGGGATCGACGGCATCGACCAGTTGGCGACGGTGGGAACAGCGGCGGCCAAATCGCACGTGACCTCTCCAAGATAGCGAGCGTAGCGCAGGAACGATCGCAGCGCCGTCGTGAGCAGTTTGGCGCGCTTCAAATGCAAGCGCGGGGCTTGGCGCTGAACAAATCGCACCGCATCACCTGCACACAAGCGTGACAACCTCACCGGTCCGTCGCCGAACCGATGGGCGAGGAACCTGTGGACGAACGACACGTAATAGATGATGGTCACCTCTGCCAGCATCCGTTCGTCGCGCAAGTAGCGCTCGAACGCGTGTATGGCTTGCTCGACCGGGGTCAATTGGGGTGGTGGGATCTTTTTGGCGGGAACCACGGCCTGACGGCGCAGAAAGTCAAGGAACTGTCGCAGCGTGCCCGCATCTTCTGACTGGATTTTCACGTGGTGCGCTCGAGATCGCAGATATCGAGCTGCATGCGCTGAAGACACGCGGCGGATGCTGACGGCTTGCTGTCCGAGCCATCGGCTAAAACAGGCCGCCAGCATAACCTTCCGTCGTCGGGTGGGGAACGCGTATCCCTCCTCGCGCGCCCACCTCGCAAACCTCTCAATTTGCGCCGACAGCGGACCTTCCAGTGTCTGTGCGAGAACTACATCATTGTCGACAATGCACGTCATAGTTGACCCCTTTCTCCCAATCCCGGCGGATTGGAGAGGCCAAACTATGTCGCGTCAACGATCGATTCGAGCCGGAAAACGCGGCAAGAAGAGGATTACTCGGCAATAGTCTGGGACGCGGAATAGTGACGAAACCGATGAGGGTTGGCCTGGCGCACTTGGCTCAACACCCGATGGTGGCGGAACAGAGAGCGGAGGCCGGCCGAGGTCATGGCCTGGGCGCGGTGCCGGCCTTTCAAGGAGACGAACAATGCTGGCGAGTTGGTCAGCGGCCTTTCCAGGCGCAAGTAGTGTCCGAGCACTTCGAGGATTTCCGGGGGCAGCGGCACAACGCGCTTCTTGTTTCCTTTGCCAAGCGCACGCAGCTGGCCCTCAGCGAGTTGCAAGTCTTCCAGCTGAAGCGCCAAGACTTCGCAGGAGCGCAGACCATCGAGGAGCATCAAGCCCACGAGAGCCAAATCGCGATAGGTGCGGAAACTTTGCCAGAACTTCGCTACTTCTTCAGAAGAGAGTGGCACGATGATCCGCCGATCTTGTTTGAGGCGGAGGCCCCGGGCGACGGCGGGGCGGGGCCGGCCGTAGCCGAGCGGAGACCGCTGGGTAAAGCGGCGCTGGAAATGCACTTGGCCGTCAGGAATTTCTTGTCCGGTGTGGAAGCGATAGCAGCAGCGCACTGTACCGAGGCGATGATTCACGGTCTGCGGTATGGGTTTGGGATCCTGCTCGAGTTGATGACGAACATAGTCGACGATCGTGGACTCGGTCATCTCGGCGAGTCGTCGGTGCTGCGGTTCGAACCAGCGCGCGAAATCGAGAAGGTCGTAGGCGTAGCTGCGAAGCGACCGTGGGGAGAGTTGCCGGAGTCTCTGACTATCGAGGTAGGCATTCGCCCAATCGAGTTCTCCTCCCTGGTTGTCACGCACTCGATATGGAGAGGTGCTGGCGGGCGCGGCAGGCTGATAGACCACCGAGAGCTTCATGTACGCCCCCGGCCCCAGTGTTGCAGCAACTGCCTGACGCTCTCCAGATCCGAAGCCGCGTCGCGCAGTGCGTTTCTGCGAACGGGCGGGAGAGAGGAACTCGAACGCAAAGCGTGGTCGGGCGGGAAGGAAGAACCGTCATGCCCTTTCCGGAGAGAGGGAACAGGCAGGTCCAGCACTTGGTAAATACCACCTTCATAGGCAATCAGGTCTCGCGCCACCAGCTCCTTGCGGGCCCCGTCCAGTTCATGAGGAAAACGAATGTCCAGCAATTCCGCCAAACGCGCGTCGGAGTAAAAGCTGACTCCATCTTGATTCGAGACCGCCACCAGCACGAAGTAGAGCAACTTTTCCAAACGAGTTAAGCCTCGATCGAATCCCTCGCGCAGGAAGCGGTGATCAATCCAGCTGAAGGAACCGCGAATCGAACGGCGGCGATCGGGTCGAAGCGGTTGGGGTCGAGACTTCGGCATTTTCATTCCTCCGCGAGTTCAAAGTAGGAGGACAGGATTAGGAAAGCTATCGAATCTTGTGGGACTTACTGGAGACCTGCCGCGATACTTTCGCGCAACTTTATGAATGATCGAGAGTTACGAAGATATCGCGGCTTGTGTGACTTACATGGGCAATGTGGAGGGAAGCTCTTTCAGACTCGATAGTTACGTGCAGATCAGGACTTGTGGGACTTACAGGCGCCGATCTCAGCCGCTGGCGACATTTTTGGACGAAAGCCGCGTTGCGCCGCACGTAGTCGGGATGCTGCTGACGGTAGCGGCGCTTGTAGTCGGAACGCGTTCCGTAGCTTTCCTTTTGGTGCTCATAGGAGCCGCGAAAGTAATCCGGGTGCTTGGTCCGCCATTGCCGACTGGACTTCTGCTTCTGCTTGCGGCGACAGTTCGACTGACCACAGGTCTTCTGCCGCTGCTTGAGCCGCGGATGGGGATAAAACCAACGACGACAAAAAGAACACCTCCGCTTCGCGAACATTTCTTTTCCTCCAGTGAACCTCAGGAGGAGAAACAAACAGGGCGAGCAAGAAAAGAGAAAAAGCAAAAGGGAAAGGCTATTGAGACTTGATCTGAGGAAGAAAGAATCAGAAGGCTGAAGAATCAAGCCATATCCGAGGACAACCTCTTTCCGAATATTGGCCGGTTAAACGCCTATAATTCGCATCTCGGCCTCCTTCGGTCCGAGCACTGTTAGGGTGAACACCGAAACAGTCTACTTGGACCGTCGCGAGGCCGGCCTCGTTATGACATCACTCCAACCACGGCCCTTTGGGTCCAAATTGAGGCTTTGACGTTGAGTAAGGCCCACCGAATCAGCAGGAATTTTGCGGAGGTTTGGGGTGAGCGATGGGATTTGAAAACGAGGGACAAATGCTAACTGCCATTGAGACTGTTGTGCTTCGCCTGTCGTTCGCCTCAAAACCGGCCCCTCCTGATCGAGGTTTTGATACCAAAATGATGCCAAAGAGGCAAACGAAAGAACGAGAAGGAGGCATTTTAGGATGGGATTAAAATTGCCAGAGCGAGGCGAGTTGGCAACGTCATATCCGGCCTTCGGTGACCCTCCAGCGCTTGCGCAACTGGGAGTTGGCCAGATCGACCACCACGACGAAGACCCAGGTAACGATCAAATAGGCGAGCATTTGGTCGTAGAAAAAGAGCTGCTGAGCATTGTACAGCGCCTGGCCGAGACCGCCCGCGCCGATCATGCCAACAACGGTGGCCGCCCGGATGTTCCATTCGAACCGGAACAGGGTTTGAATTGCCATGGGAGGGAAGGCCAGCGGCATCAGGCCGTAGCTGGCCACAACGATTCCTGGCGCGCCGGTGGCGGCCAATGCCAGCACCGGTTCGGGCTGCACATTCTCGATCGATTCGGCGTAAAGCTTTCCGAACACACCGGTGCCGTGGAGGGCCAGGGCAAAAATTCCCGCGCGCGCCCCCATGACTGCGCTGCTGACCAAAATCAGCCCCCAGATCACTTCTGGAACTGCGCGGAGCGCTTCCAGGAAACGCCGCACCGGCGCATGGAAGAACGGGGGCGCGAGATTGCGTGCTGCTGCCGCGCCCAGTGGCACCGCCAACAGCACGGCGAGCGCTGTGCCGGCAAAGGCAATCAGGAGTGTTTCACCTACGAGCTGTGGCAGGCCGTGAATCTGTTCCGGCGAGAGCTTCGGTGGCCACATACCCTGCAAAACCCGGATCGTCTGGGAATAGGCAAACATTCGTGGCCACAGGTCCCAGGCCGAGTACACGCCGAGGACCAGAAACCCGAGCAGGAGACGCGGGTGCTTGCGCACGAGCCAGGTGAGTTTGTCGAAACCTGCAATCAACACCACCAGCAGCAGCACCAGCGTGGCGGAGCGCTGGTAGTACGTTTCATTGATGGTGCCGACGAGCTCGGTGCCTATTCCGCCCGCGCCTACTGCACCCACAACCACGGCGGCTCGTATGGCGCATTCAAAGTCATAGGCGCCGCTGGTCATCAGGTCTTTCAAGCGCAGAGGCAGCAGACCGTAGAAGGCCACCGTAAAACGAGTGGCGCCCGTGGAGGAGAGCGATTCTACCGGGCCGGGATCAGCCGAGAGGAACAAATCTCCACCCACCTTGCCCATCGCCGCGCCATAATAAAGAGCAATCGCCAGCATCCCCGCCCCTGGTCCGATTCCCACGATCACGACGCACAGGATGGCCAGGGTCAAATCAGGAATGGAACGGAGAGCGGCCAGCAAAGCATACAGAGCGCGTGAGCCGGGCAAGCGCGCTCCGATGATCAAAGCCAGCAAAATGCCGAAGCTCAGGGCGAACAACATGGCCCCGGCCGCAATCTCCACGGTCTGCCAGATAGGAACCAGCTCAGCCCGCAAATACGAGAGGGAGTGTTCCGGGGGGAAAAACTGGCGAAGCTGCGCAAAAAAGCTCCCGAGTTCGTGCATCAATCCCCCACCGGCAGGCCTCGCGCCGTGTTCATTTGCGGAGGAGAGTCTTATGTTCGATAACTCCGCGCTGGATCCTGATCACGCGGTCGAAGTACTTGTAGGCGTATTCCGGCTGATGCAGCGAGCACAGCAAGGCAAAACCAGTTTCGCCGGCCAAACTGCAGAGCAAGGAGAGGATCTGATCGCTAAGCTCCGGGTCGAGCGCAGCAATGGGTTCATCCGCCAGCAGCAATAACGGATGCTGCACCAGGGCCCGCGCAATCGCCACGCGCTGATGCTCGCCCGTGGAGATATCGGAGGTCCGCTCCCGCAGTTTTTGAGCAATGCCCACCCGGCGGAGAGCGTGTTCGGCTTCCGCCAGCTCCTCCGCCCGGGGCCAGAATAGAAAACGGAGGGCGTGCAGGGCGGACCATCTCCCCAGGGCCCCAGCCATCACATTCTGGTGAACCTTGAGCCGGTCCACCAGGTCATGACGTTGGGAGACAACGGCAATCCGGCTGCGAAGCTGCCGCAGGCGTTTCCCGTGAAGCCCTTTTACCGAAATTCCCTCAACCGTAATGCGGCCGGAGCGGATGGGCACGAAGCCGTTGATAGCGCGGATCAGCGTGGTTTTACCCGCGCCGCTCGGACCCAGGATCGCCACCTTCTCCCCGCGCTCGAGGGAGAGCGAAACTCCGTTCAAGACTGGCGGAGCCTTCCTGGACCGGACTACCACCAGGTCTTCGATGTCCAGCACTTAGTTTTCTCCCGCCGACGCAGGATTTCAGAGCAAGGACTCAAAACATCTTCAATTCTTCCGCAACCTTCCTAAGCAGTTCATATTCGTCGTCATTGGCGCGGACAAACTTCTTCCCGCGCAGAATTCCTAGGACCTGATCGTCCATCCCTTCCTGGAGGTCGGTAAAAGCCCTGGCGAATTTTTCCTGGTCGTCTTTGCTCACGTCCTTGCGGGCCGCCCAGACATAATCCAAAAACGGTTTGGAAGTGTAGAAGACCCGCACCTTGGTCTTATCCAGTTTCCCTTCGGCAACCATGGAGTTGTAAACGCTTTCATCCAGGGCCCCCGCATCCATCGCTCCGGACTCCACCGCTTTTGCCGTGGCTGGATGGCTTCCGGTGTAGCGGTATCGCAGGTCTGTTTCGGCGTTGATTCCGGCCTGCTTGAGTTCGTAGTACGGCATCAGATGCCCGCTGGTGGAATTGATGTCACCGAAAGCGAAGGTTTTTCCCTTCAGGTCGCCCAGGGACTGGATGCGCGAATTCGTGCCGGTGATGAAGAGTGAATGAAACTCAAGATCGGTGGTCCTCTGCACCAGGGGAACCACGCCATATTGCCGGTGGGCTTTTACGTATGTCAGGCCGCCCAGATACGCGAAGTCGAGCGAACCGTTGCCGAGGGCTTCGACCGTTGCGTTGTAATTGGTAGGAATCACAAGGTTGACTTCCTGCCCCAGTTTTTTGGCCAGGTAATTCTTGAGCGGCTCCTTTTCCTGAATGGAGACCTGGGTAGCGCCTGCGTCCGGAATCATGCCCACGGAGAGCGGTTTGTTGCCGCCATACAGGCAAAGTGCGAACCACAACGGCAGAAACAAAGACGGGAAAAAAACTTTGCGGGGCGCCATCGTCGCGTTTTCCTTTCGGCTTTTCGGGGTGAGCTTGACAGGGAACCAGGGAACGTCGGGACCCGGCGTTTGCGCTCGCTACCGTCAAGTAAAGCCGTGGAATACGCGCGGCATGACCAGGCACATTATACGCCCGGGGGTTCTTCGCAAGTGGAGGCGTCTGTCCGCTCATTTCACCGCAACATCTCACCGGACAAGCGAGGTCGATCGTCGCTGACATGCATTCGATGGATTTCGCGAACTCCCCTCCTGCCGTATGACACAAGAACACAGTTCTCGCCCAATGCTTGTTCTGAAAGAATAACTTCGCTTCTTCCATCAGAGCCTTGGCGTTGGAAATAGACTTCCTCGATGATGCGATGAGTTCGTCTCTGAAGAGTTCCATCACGTGAACCCGGATTTTAGCACTACCGTGACAGCGCCTAGCAAAACACCTAAGCCTGATTTACTCTTGTGAAATCCATATCACCAGTGCGCCAAAATTGCCCCTCGCGTAGTTGATTGAAACCTGGAAAAGGAAAGCAGCGGCTCTCGCCCGAACTCGGATAGAGTTCGGGGTGAGAACTCTCATTTCTGAAAGGAGAGCCGCTGTGAGCAAAACCTATC
>JBARRP010000339.1:0-4759 GCA_049644285.1 Candidatus Acidiferrales bacterium
GGGCAATGCTGACTGCGATTTTCAGCCACGCCGCAGACAGAAGCGGACTGAAAGCGGACTGAGCGAGAGGCAATTCGATCTTTAAGTCCTTCACCATCATCGTCGCCAGCAACCGAACCGGATCTCGCCGAAAAATAGCGGACTGAGAGCGGACTGGGAGGGCAAGACGCGATTCCGTTAACTGCTTTGGAATGATGGTGGCCAGGGACGGAGTTGAACCGCCGACGCCAGCCTTTTCAGGGCTGCGCTCTACCACCTGAGCTACCTGGCCACTTCGCGGCACCCGCGCAAGCAGGCCCTTGCGACGAGCTTGTCCGTGACACGCCGACTCGAAGGTGGGGAGTCGGCTGGCGCCGACAACCAAGTACGCAGAGAGCGTGTGGAACGATTATAGCAACCCGGCAAGAATCGCTCAACGCGGACCACTGCCATTGCGCGTACACCCTTCCGCGAAAGGGTAGGGGCGCCGACCAGTTCGAACTAGAAGGCTGGTCAACGACCCGTCAGTTAAAGATAAGCGGCTTATTTACCGGACGCGGTGCCCCTCTGCTGCAGCCACGCGGATAACTCCGGCGCCTGCCGCGATTTCAAATCCGCGCAGTTGTGGATGCTTTCCAGCGATTGCTTCAAGGTCCGCTCGGCCGTCGGGACCTTGTGGAGGGTGAAGAAGTCCTGGACTTGTTCGTGCATGCCGGCATCGCAGAATACGTTAGTCGCAGCAACCACTTCCCCGCTTGTGAATCCGCCTCCTACTTTCTCGACGTCGGACCAGTGAGCGCGCACGAAATCCCATGCGAGTTTCCCGCCGGCAGGATTTTTCATCACAGCGGAAATCATTCCCAGGCTGTCTTGGCTGCGGACGGCAGCCGAGACGGCATAGTCCAGCGTGCGCTGCAGCAGCTTCGGATCGCGGAACTTCGACAGCGTCTGGAAATAGAGATAGTAGCCTTCGAGACTCGTACCCCGTGTTTGAAGTTTCGCCACCACCTTGTCGTAAAGAGCTGCGTCTCCGTTCTCTGCCGCCAGCGAGAACGCTGCCAACGCGACCGTGGGGTCGATCGACGAAGGCTCTTGCAGCGCCTTCTCGGTCAACCTGCGGGCCTCGGAGATGATCTCAGGGTCGCGGCCCGCATGACCCAGCGTGCGCAGCACGTGCGCTCGCATGCTTTTCGTCTCGTCGCTCTCACCCGGTTTCGGTTGCCAGCCCAATTCGCTGGCCGCCGGGGACAGCAACTGGCGAACCCACTGTTCGTAGCCCTCGCGGTCTGTGTCGCTGACAAGGTAATTGCTGATGTATTCGAGTTTGACGGTCACCTGCTCCAGTACGGCGCGGTTGCGGTCGGACTGCAACCCTTCCGCCAGAGCCAGGTAATCGCCGATCTGCTGCTCGCCCACCCGCACCGAAGCCCAGGAGTCGCCGAGCAACGCGATTCGTTCTGCGGATGTGAGATCCTGCTCAATGCTGCGCCCCATTGCGCGAATCGCATCCGAAGAGTAGCCGGAGCGGTAGTACCCGTGCGCGCCGGAATTGACCATCACCCAAGGCCCGCATCCAGGGAGAGTAAAGTTCTCCTGCCTCCTGGTCAGGAGAACGCACTTCTCCTGTTCTTTGCCGGCCTCGCCGCTTTCTTTCATACAGACCGGCACCTGCCACAGTTCGTGGCTGCCGGCTTCAAAGAGCCGCCGGTCATTGAAGTATCGTGTCTGTGAGAGCGTGACTGTGGTGGATCCGCCGGAGCACTGTGTCCGCACGCTGACCATCGGCGCCCCGGGCTGCTTCACAAAAGTGGGCATGATCTGGTCGACAGGGTTCTTCGAAGCCTCAGCCAGCGTCTTCCAGAAATCATCGGCGGTGGCATTTCCGTAGGAGTGCTGCATCAGATACTGACTCACTCCCGCCTGGAAGCGTTCTGGACCCAAGTAGGCTTCCAGCATTCGCAGAACCGAAGCTGCCTTGTCATAGGCGATGCCATCGAACGACTCCTGGATCTGCGCCGGGGTGTCGGCTGCCTGATGAATCGGACGCGTGTTCTTCAGGGAATCTGTATTCAAGCTTCCGGTCGTGTCTTCGACATCTTCCAGTTCGAAATGCCATTCTGGCTTCCAAGCGCCAACCGCCTTGTTCTCCATCCAGCTGGCAAAGCCCTCGTTGAGCCAAATGTCGTCCCACCACTGCATGGTCACCAGGTCGCCAAACCACTGGTGCGCCATCTCGTGCGCGATCACCGTGGCCACGGTCTGGTGCGTTTCCACCGATGCCTGTTTGTCGTCGAGCTGCAGTTCTGCTTGCCGATAGGTAATAAAGCCGGTGTTCTCCATTGCACCGGCGGCAAAATCCGGCAAGCCGATCATGTCCAGCTTCTCGAACGGATACCTGATGCCGAAGTATTGGTTGAAATACTTCATGCACCACTCGGAGACTTCGAGCGCGTAGGCTCCCTCCTGTTTCGTGCCGGGCGGTCCCCAGACGCGAATCGGAATCCCGTCGGCTTCGCCCTCCACATACTCGAACTGGCCAACCGCCAGCGCGACCAGGTACGACGACATTTTTGCCGTAGTCGCAAACTTGACGGTATGTTTCGCCGCACCCGGTCCCGGCGTATCCGATAATACCTTCCCGTTCGAGATCGCCATCATGCCCTTGTCGGCGATCACTGTCACATCAAACGTCGCTTTATAAGCAGGCTCGTCGAAGGACGGGAACGCTCGCCGCGCATCGGTCGCTTCGAACTGCGTCGCCGCATATTTGTGGCCATCCCTGTCCTTCCCAAGGTAGAGCCCGCGCAACTCGTCGTTCAGGGTGCCCTGGTACTTGATGTGAATCGCGGCTCGCCCCGGCTGAATCGCTGCGTCGAAGGCCAGGGTCGCCATCTGCTTTTCTTTATCGAGCCTGACCTTGGCCTTTTGTGTTGCGCCCCCGCTCGAAACGGCGGCCTCCTGGAAGTCGATCTCTGCCGAGTTCAATACGATCTCGGAGGTCGGTTTCAGTATCCGCACCCGGATCGTCTCTTCGCCCTCGAAGTTGTCTTTCTGGAAGTCCGGGGTAAAGGAAAGCTGGTAATGTTCGGGAACCGCAATTTCCGGCAACCGCTGGGCCGCCACCAAAGGGGCAAGCGGCGTTAAGAATGCAAACAGCAGAAGAATTCGCTTCATCTTTATTCTCAAACTCCACATTTCAATGCATGAATTCGACGAAATGACAAAATTGCGCGCGCCCAGGCGTACCCGACCGTTCTCGGGCACACCTTAGTGCTTTTTCTTCTTTATACGGAATCTCCCTAGCGGCAGTTCACCCCAATTCGCCCGAACCGCCGGAGGCGACAAGAGAGCCGTTCAATACCGTCAAGGCGCATCGATTCGATGCAAACCAGTACGGAATCTCCCTGTAATCCTCAACCTCAAACACCGTCATATCCGCATCTTTCCCAGGCTCAACCGATCCCTTGCGATTCTGCGCGCGAAGCGCCCACGCCCCGTTAATCGTGGCTGCAGCCACGGATTCCGCGGGCGACATCTTCATGTGAGTGCACGCCAACGACATGACAAATGGCATGCTGGCGGTAGGAGAGCTCCCTGGATTGTAATCGGTCGCCAACGAAACTGGAACCCCCGCGTCGATGAATTTCCGGGCTGCCGGATACCGGCTCAATCCCAGAAAGTAGTTTGCGCCGGGCACAAACGTTGCCACCGTGTCCTGCCTTGCCAGCTGCGCAATGTCTTCGTCGCGGACGTAATCCATGTGATCCAACGAGGCCGGATGAAACTCGAGCAAGGCTGCCAGCGGAGTCTCTGAAAGCTGCCCCACGTGTGCACGGACGCTCAGTCCATGCTGCGCAGCCGCCTCAAAGACTTGCCGCGTTTCGTCCGCCGAGAATGCGCCCCGGTCACAGAACACATCGACGAATTGGGCGAGCTTCCGGCGCGCGGCCTGCGGAACCATCTCTTTACAGACGGCCTCGACGTACTTTTGTGAGCGGCCCCGGAATTCCTGTGGGACAACGTGCGCCCCCAGCAAGGTCGCAACCACCGTCCCTGGCCACTGCGCGGCGGCGGCGCGGATCGCTTCGAGTGATTTCAGTTCGGACTCGAACGTGAGCCCGTACCCCGACTTCGCCTCCACCGTTGTGGTGCCCTGCTCTGCCATCTCGTGCAGCGCCCCGAGAACCTTTTCCGCCAGCGCGCCCTTTCCTGCCCTGCGCACCGGCTCTACGCTCGCCCGGATACCGCCACCCGCCTCTGCGATTTCTTCGTAGGTCGCCCCGGCCGTTCGTTTCTCAAAATCGACTACCCGTGGAGTCATGAAGGCAGGATGCGTGTGCGAATCGACAAATCCCGGCAGCACGACTTGCCCTTCACAATCGACCTCAACCACCCTCTTACGATTCTTCTTGAGCCAGGGGTCGCGGAGGGCGTCCTTCGTCTTTCCGACCGACACGATCTTTCCGCCGAGACACAGAACCGCCGCGTCTTCGATGACGCCTAGCTCGGACAGTTCCGCACCTCGTCGCGGCCGTCTTTTTCCAGAGGCAGAGCACAGGGTAAGGAGTTGGCCGATGTTGACCAGCAATAGGGGTGATGGATTACGCAAGACCGCTCCGCAAGAAGAACATCCACCACAGAGTCACGGAGTCACAGAGAGGTTCCTTGTTCATAGGATTTGGCGCAGGATGCCATGACACAAGGTCGGCTATTCGAAACAACTCCGTGCCTCCGGGTCTTTGTGGTGAACTCTCACTGATCTCCCATCGGGACTTTGATG
>JBARRP010000340.1:0-17203 GCA_049644285.1 Candidatus Acidiferrales bacterium
TTTCCAAGCAGTAGCCGCGGGATTTGTCCGTACCCAGCATCAAGGACGCCGTGCCCAGAGCTTGCTCCACCACTGGCAGTTGGCTCTTGTCCACCTTGAAGTAGATGATCTCCCACGGTTCGGTCTCCTGCCCCGTCAAGTGACGGTCCACCTCCCGCTTGAAATCTTCCGTCTGCAGGGAGCGGGCTTTGTGCAACCAGATTGCACAATCGAAGCCCTTTCCTTCCCTGCGTGCGACCTTGGCTAGCCCTGCAGCCTTGGTCCATCCCACCTGCTTCAAGTCGCGGTGAATCTGTCGCGGCAGCTGCTCATGGATCGCCATGAGGTAGTAGGCTTTGCGCCGAGACTCGGGAAACCGCTTCTCCAGAAATTCATCAAGAGATTTCAGATTCTCTAGTCTCCAGTATTGCCCTGCCCGAACTTCGCATAGATAACGGCCCAGCTCTACAAACCGCACGTCTCGCTCCTGCTCCTTCGTTCTCTCCCAGGCCAAGATCTCATCAATCTTATTCAGAACAAACAAGGCCCGTCGGCGGTCGAGCTTCGGTTCCATCGGCCGCCCATTAATCGGTAAGCTCGTCAAGCCAATCAAGGTCGCTGGCTCCTGGTCGACGGATGAGCTTGGACGCGATGAGCGTCGGGTTTTCGAGGCACAGCCCCAGATGCGAACAACTCATGCATGCATTTTGAGGGAATCGAATTCCGCTGTGAGGGGCGAACTGGCCCGCTTCGATCTGGCCAATCGTTGTTTCGACGAGCTGACCAAATTCCCGGCGTTGCTCTTCCGAGATCGATGCTCTCAGATATTGAATCTCGGGTGACCGCTTGCGCACGAACACGACCAGGGCCACTTCGGAAATACCGCTGATCCAGGAATAGCAAGTCAGTTGTGGATCGAGTGACAGCAGTCCTTCGGGCTCCTCCGGGTAGCGACTCGTCGTAGTCTTCCAGTCGATTAAACAGCGACTGCCATCAAGTTCTCCTACAGCGTCAAGGTACGCAACGAATTCATTTCCTCCCGGGAGAGTTCGAACCATCTTGATTTGCAGATTCTTCCTCGGTTGACGAATGTGAATGCGATCCTCCCTCGCGAACTTTTCGAGTAGATGGATTCCCTGGTGGATGATGCGGTCCCAGGAGTCGTCTTTGCTGTATTCAGGAGGAGTGTCGCAGAAAGCGGCCCATTCCTTGAATAGCACCGCCGCAGCATCTTCCCGTCGGAAGTAGGCACCGAGCGCCTTTTCGAAACAGCGACCGAATACCATCGCTGCGCGTGTCTCTTTTTCCTGCCACCCATCCAAATAGCGGTACCGGTAGCTGCGAGGGCAGCGAAGATATTGGCTGATTTGGGTGTAGCTATAGGTCATTTCCTTGCCCGGCGCTCTCAGCGCGAACTGCCGCACATGAGAGTTCCTCCCACTCTCCGGCGGGAGCGAAAGCTTCGAGATTCTGGAAGTAGCGCCCGTTCAGGGTCGTGTAGGAAGTTCGAATGACTCCCCGAAGATTTCGGAGAGCTTTCTCATCTACTTGATCCTGGCCCAGCAGGTCGGGGTCGTATCCAAAATCTCGCAGAAACCAGTTGAGCTTCCAGAGCGCCCTGTCGGTGCAGTACAACCGACCGGAGAAAGAGCGCGCGGTAAAGGACTTGGGCTCCAAAACAACGAATCGGATCGCGAGGAACGGTTTCTGCGGGTGCCACCGATAGAAGGCCCATTCGACACGGACCAAGAACAGCCCCTCGAGCCGGTCCGCTCCATCCTGTACCTTCAAGTGCAGACCTGGGATCTGGCGTCTCATGGCTTTGCCTCCAGAGGTTGAGCAAACGAATTGAGTTTGCAGACCAGGCCATCCAGGTCTTCCTTCGCCGAAGTCGCTAGATGGGAGATGAAAGACTCGACCAGATCTCGACTGGCTTCCTTGAGAGTCTGAGTACCGCAGAAGTCAGCGGCGTATGCCTTAACGAGCGTGGGATCGAGATTGTACTGCCGGATCAAAAGGCAGAGGTGGTCCCGCAGCCGGGGTTGACCGTTGTTTGAACCATTCGGAGTACACGGTTTAGTTGGCTGCGCGTGATCGTCAGAAGCATTCGGTGTCCTGGACAGCCACCCCAGCTCTTCGACAGAACAAAGTCCGATTCCATAGGCCTTGCGCAGGGCGCGATTGACGGCCCTTGTTTCCGCGACACGCATTTCGGCGCCGCGGACCAAAGGAGACACGTTCGAGGGATCGGCATCTCCGTAGCCGACGAAGCCCTTTGAGTCGGGAGACTTATAAACGGTGGCCTTGAAAACCCAGCGACCGAAGGAAGGATCCGAGAGGTGTCTTTGCAAAGATGTTAGGATTCCTGAACAGCGGTTACGCTGACCTATTCGAAGGAGACCCGCATGCGTGACGTACCACCGGCCTTCAAGGAAAAGCAAGTCCCCGGCGGTGACCGAGAGGCCGTAAATCTCCGTAAGCTCCCGTAGACTCTGCAGCGCAACTTTGGGAAGCGGACCCCATAGAGAGCGGGCTGCCCGGGCGTTGGACAAGAATATGTTGGTCCTAGCAAAACTCGTTGGGCCCCTCATTGTCGAGCAAGCTACACGCTTCTTGCCGACCGGATGACTCGACCGATTGCTACTCGGGTGCGCCATAGCATTTCTCCTCTGTCTCTTACGAAGTAATACTAAGTATTACCAACGAAGCCTGACATGTCAAGCAAAAAAGGTTCTGGGCTGTTCCTTGAAAAGTCTGAGTCCTAAGTTGTACTATCCGCAGGCGCCATGAAAGACACGACTATATCTTTCAAAATCGAGCGGACTTTGAAGGCCAAACTCGTTGTGCTCGCAAAGACGGAAAACAGATCTCTCTCAAATTTCATAGAGAAAATTCTCAAGCAGGAAATTGCAAAGCGTGAATCCAAGCATGCGCGAACCAAGGTCCAGTAGCTACATGCGAGAGGCGTCACTAATGCACACGCGACGCTGATGCGGGCGCGGGTGGCGGGCACGGAGATAGCGAGCCTCCGAAGCTTGGGTGAAGTGGCGAATAAAAAGCGAACGACGCAACTAGTTACTGTAACCAGTTTTTCTTGGGTTGAGAATTTATCGCAACTGTTTGAAAATAATACGGCTAAGACAAAAAATCACTTCAACCGCAGAAGCTAAAAGTGTAACACCGTAGGGTGCACATTGTGAGGGTCGTGCGCGTTGTCAAATGCAACTCGTGCAACCAGATTGCAGGGCCGCACAGGAACGGACAGAACAAAGGAATTTTGGAACGCGATTCGAAAGATTCTCTCGTCGCAAATCTCCGCCGCGGTCAAGGGTTGAGAGAACCTCCCCCGGATGGCGGCTCAGAAGCCGCCTCTAGGTCCGCCATTCCCGCTTCCAATCGGCTCGAGAGGGTCGCCAGTATCACAGTCAACTGCTCGAGTTGCTTGACAGGTGCGGACCCCTCCGCCGCGAGTCGCAGCGAGACCATTCGATAGAGGGCGCGAAAACGCAAGCTCAGCCAGATTCTTTCCAGCTCAGCCTTCCGATGAACCTGGGGCGATAGGGCGGCGACGCTTCGAGCGAGATAATCGAGATGGGCATAATCTGCTCCGAGGCCGGCCAGAAAGCGCCGGAGCACGCGGTGACGCTCCGCTCGCCAGCTCTTTAAGCTCGCGCGCGAAACCCGGCGAGCCAGGAATTCCTCATCTGTCGTGTTGAGGATACGACGCATTTGAGAAAAGTGGCGACTGTGGTGCGGGAGCAGCGACTCGATCTCCAGATTGCCGGAAGGACGGAGGGACACTTCCGCCGGCAAGGGCTTCGCCAGAAGCCAAATCGCCATCACAAGCAATGCCAGAGAAAGGCCGGCGAACAGCACAATCGCGGGCGTCATCGGAGCATCTCCTCGAGCCGCGCATTCAATTCGCGAAGACGCCCGCTGACTTGTGAAGAAACCACCGCGTAGACTCCCGGCTCGAGCAACTGGGGAGCCGGTTGGGCCAACGGAAGAGGCTTCCAAAGCGCTGAGATCCAGAGCACCATCGCCACTTCAAAGGAGATCACGCGAACTTGTTCCCACCACGGAAACAAATTGGTTGCCGCTTCGCTGAAAAAGGTGTTGTTGGCGACCTGTGCGAGGGAATAGAAGGAAAGACCCAGTGCGATTCGCGCGATCATACGATCCACTTCCACGCCGTAATAGCGGCAGAACAGAAGTGCGAAGAGCAAGAGACTGACAATCGAAAGTTCGAGCCCGCGGTCAAAGGACAGGATCAGGAACGGCACGAACGAGACGCTGGAACGAGACGTTATAGCAGCAGCGCAAATCAGGATCGCCCCGAGCGTGATCAGGAAGCCTTGGCACAACCTCCACACCCCCCGGTATGGACCCAAAACCCGAAACGAGATCTCCACAATCACGGCGCCGCGAGCCGCCAACAAACCCGCTTCAGACGTCCAATAGCTCCAGAAGTACTGAGGGGACGACAGGCCAAACAGTCTCAGAGGGATCGCTCGAATTACCTCATTCAGCAGAAGGAGGAGGAGGTAAGCGGTGAAGAGGGGAAGGCGTCGGAACAGGTTGCGTCGCACGGCCAGAACGCAAACGAGCCCTTCGAGCAAGAGACCCACCGCCCAATGCAGAGACGCGAGCGCGCTGAGATGCATAAACGCCGGGGCACATGATAGCACCTATCTAGTCTTTAGCACTAGGTAAATGCGGGTGCGCCCCGGCGCGTATCCTAAGCTAATCCGATTGATGTGGAGGTGGATTGATCGGTGGAGGTGGCTGTGTGCCATCTGCCCGAATTGAGGTGCCGTTTACCGAAAAGCTGTTGAAGTTCCCGACGACGGGGGTTAGCATCAACAGGAACAGCGTGAGCCCGACCGCGAACGCGGCAATTTTTTTCATCGTCCTGCCTCCTTGCCGCGGGAGTCTTGGGCAGGACCAGAGGTCGTTCTTGCGGGCGCCCTAGAAATTCAGAAAACGGAACAGGACCGGGTGATGGAGTCGTTGGAGAAAT
The DNA here is from genome assembly GCA_049644285.1 of Candidatus Acidiferrales bacterium. Taxonomy (GTDB): domain Bacteria; phylum Acidobacteriota; class Terriglobia; order Acidiferrales; family UBA7541; genus CAVRXT01. Next base: position 5,000 of record JBARRP010000340.1, read on the forward strand.
TTCAGCAGAACCGCCGAGTGATCGAGGATTTTACTGCGCGCACTTTGGCCGTCATCCCCACTGAAATGGGCCGCTTACTTCACGTGGCGATGTTGCGCGACTTGGCGACCGGGCATTACCGCCATGACGGCCTTGCGGAAATATATTCACAAGCGGCAGTGCACGAGGCGATCGCCTATTGCCATCAGGAACTCCTGGAGCGGACTCTCGAAATGCCCCTCGAGCGGCAGGAATGGGATCTGAAGATGTGCCTTTCGGGATTGGGTGCTTCAGCGGGCGAGATCGCAGCGCGCTGGTCGGAAGGCGAGTTCTATCGTTTGCTGATCCCGCTGGGAGCCGAGCCGTATCTGCGGGATCTGTTTTGCTCGAACGTGCGGATTCTTCTGGGGCTGATCGCGGCCGAACAAGCTAACTTGCCGACAGTCGCATAGCGATTCCCACCACCTGGCCCAAGATTTCCGCGTCATCGGGGTGGCGATAGGTTTCCGGCAGGCACGAAGACAAGGGGTGCGGCTGCAGGTTCAGGCGATCGCGTTCCGTCGAACACCAGCAGCAGCGATAACCTTCTCGAACGTCCACAAAATAAATGGGCCGATCGAATTCATTTTGCCAGCCGCAGTTCTGGACCCGCACTCGTCCTGGGTCCAGCAGCCCGTCCTCAGCAGCGGCTCCATCCAGTGGTCGGTTGTGCCGATAAATCCATAACGGTACCGCCCCTGGCTGTTCACGAAGGCGCCTTCGAATTGGCCCCACTCCTCCACGACCCGGGTCAGGTATTCCGTTCGCCGCGGATCGAAGCAAGGATCGAAGCGAAGTGGAAGGCGGAGCCGTCTCGGGGGCGCCGCCAAATGGGTTCGTGGTGCAGCCTGGCGGAAGGCATCGTGGAACTGCTGCTCGAGAGGGACATCGTACCACTTGCACACTTCGAAGATATCCAGATGGTAGATCGCGCACAGGCTGTACAGCTTGTGGAGGCTGGGCGTGACTCCTCCATTTTCGAAATCGGCGAGCCGGCTGATGTGGATGATGAATTCGGGGCGGCCGTGCTCGGTGGCGAGCTCGTAGCTGGACTGTTCCACATCGCGGTACGTGAGCCCCAGCTGCTCTCGCACCTTTCTGAGACATGCACCGGGAACCATTGGCGCCGCCTGCCAACAGAGAAATGCCGGGAGTAGTGGGTGGATTATAGCAGAGGGATGGCCATCTGTTTCGGAAACGGAACAGCCAGCCAGTGTTGTCTCTACGCGAGAATGCTGATGCAATTACCCTGCGCTACGAAGAAAACCTGATATCCTGTTTTTACATCCTAGAAGGGCGAGGGAATCGGACTTGATAAAACGAGTTCTCGTGCTAATTGTATTTCTGGCGCTCATCGGGACGGCTTGGCCGCAGCAGGCCACGCGGTCACCGGCGGGCCAGCCCCCGACTCAGCGTATCGTGCAGACAAGCCCGGAATTTCTCCGGGCGGCGGATGAAGTCCTGGCCGATATGAGCAAGCTCCTCTATCTGCCGATCAGGGAGCCGCTAAAGAAGAGTCTCCGATCGAGGCAGGAAATTCGCGAGTATCTCGTCCGCGAGGAACAGGAAGACAAGGACGCCAATAAGCGCTATGCGGATGACAAAACGCTCGAAGCTTTGGGCTTGATCCCCAAGGGTTTTCCCCTGGATTCTTTTCTGCTCGATGTTCTGACCGCTCAGGTTGCCGGCCTTTACGACCCGAAGGCCAAGGAGTTTTACATTGCCGATTGGATCGCCGTAGGAGATCAACGCACGGTCATGGCGCATGAGCTGACCCATGCGCTCGAAGATCAATCCTTCCACATCGATTCCTGGATCAAGGCGGCGCGTCCGAACGATGACGCCGAACTCGCCCGCGATGCCGTCAGCGAAGGCTCCGCACTGGCAGCAATGGTGGATTACAACCTGCGCGAGCAGAAAGTTGGCGTGCGCGACCTCCCCGATGTGACGATGCTTCTTCGTAGCGGCGCTCTGGGGGAAATGGACAAAGATCCGAATCTCAAGGATGCCCCGCCCTTTATTCGCGACGAGCTCCTCTTTCCTTATCTCGCGGGCACCAGCTTTTCTCAGCAATTTCTCAAAGCCAATTCCGGGTGGGGTGATCTCAAGAAAGTCTTCGAGAACCCACCCGTTTCCACCCAGCAGATTCTTCACCCGGCTCTCTACCTCAGCGGAGTGAAACCCGATCCGGTGAAACTACCGGATTGGAAGGGCGTCGCGCCTTTGGACTGGAAGCTTCTCGAAGAAAATGTTCTCGGTGAGTTCGGGTTGAATGAGGTCCTTAAGCAGTTCATCGGGCAGGAGCGCGCAGATCAGATTTCACCGGTCTGGGCAGGAGATCGTTACGCGGTCTTCGAGGACCAGAAGACGAAGAGGACGACGCTGGCTGTTCGCCTGCACCTTGATAACTCGGATGACGCGGCGCGCTTCTTCGGGCAATACAGCGAAGTGCTCGAGCTAAAGCACAAGGAACGCACCGAGCTGTATCGCAGGCCGAACTTCTTCCAATTCCAGACGCCCGACGGTGGGGTTTTTCTTCGCTGTCTCGCCAGCGAGTGCATTACCATTGAGGAAGCCAGTCGCGAGACATTCGACAAAATAAATCACGCGATCGGCTGGCCCGCTGCTCCAGCGCCCCCAGAGTCCGAGTCGCAAAGGACGATCGCTGTCGCCCGGGCGCTTCCACCCATGAGATAGCTGCATTCCCCGCGCTGCCCGGCACAGGCCTGCCCAGGGATGTTCTGCAACTCCCCTGCGCTTATGAGAGCGAGGGGTCGAGCTGAACTCGAGTGAAGGAGCCCGGGCCGATTAGGCAGCGCGGTGAATCATCATCAGCGTGAGGTCGTCTGTCAGCCGCGTCCCGGAGGAGAATCGGCTCAAATCCTCGAGGCAGGCAGCGGCAAGCGTCCTCGGCGGGCGCCCGTGCTGCTCCGCGAAGAACTCAGCGAGACGCCTCGCGCCATATTCCGTTCCAGTGCCATCGCGAGCTTCTGAAAGCCCATCAGTGTAGAGAACTAGAGTATCGCCGGCCTTCAATTGAAGCGTCCGCGAAGCATAGCGGGAGTTGCCGAACATCCCCAGCGGCAAGCCGGTGCCGGAAACGGACGTGACGCCACCCTTGCGAATATGAAGAGCAGGCAAGTGGCCGGCGCCTGTGAGCTCCACTTCGCCGGAAGTGGTCGCGCGACCGCACATCAGAGTGGCGTATTGGCCGGCGAGCGTGCTTTCGCAGAAAACCCGGTTCGCCATTTCGATCAGCTTTTCAAGCGGCATCCCAACACCCGCGAGGCTGTGGAACATTGCATGGAGATGGGTCATAAGCATCGACGCGGCCACACCCTTACCGGAGACATCGCCTAACAGAAACACGAGCTCGCCTTTCCCGTTCTCGGGAAGAATCAGATCGCAGTAATCGCCGCTCACCATTCCTGCCGGCTGGTAGTGATAGTGGATTTCCCAGCCGCCCGAATGCACATGGGGCTGGGGGAGTAACTTGCGCTGAAGCTGCGACGCCAGCGCCAGGTCATTCTCCAGAGTGCGCCGCTCCTCCGTGGTGAGGTGATCGAGGCAGAAGCGGATAAGCGGGTCGGCCAGCAGGCGATCCTCTTCGATGGTGTCGTGGCAGGTCTCGCAAATTCCGTAAGTACCCTGGTTCATCCGCTCGAGCGCCGAATCGACTTCGCGGAGCAGCCCTGAGAGTGCCGGGTCGGCCGCAGGCTCGTGCATGGCGGAGTGGAGCTGCTGACGGCGGACCTCGAGTTGTTCCCGCACGAAACGGTTGCCAATTGTGGCCATGGTCGTGTCTCCTGCAATCACTCTAAGGAAGGATTTCTTTCTCCACTATCCGAATCCTGCGAATAAACTGCGGCGCATCGAAACCTCTCAGTTAGATTCAGGTTCCGCATCAATCGATTCAGCCGTGAGGGCCTCGATTAGCAGCGGGCGGCTTGTCTTCCGGCGCAGGCGGGCCACGCGATGCTGGAATCGCTCTCGCCACGTCCGGTAAAGAGCGGGCGCGAGCAGGCCTGTGCGGTTGGCGCGGCGGAGCTCTAGAAGCGCTTCCTCGGTTACAGCCAGAGCGGATTCCGGCTGGCGCGCTTGGTGCTCGTAGTAGATGCCCAATTCCTCGTAGGCACGAAAGCCTTCGCGCGAGGCCCCTTGCAGTCCTTGCCAAAGCGAGTTGGCCAGCGGGAAATCGCGCTGGCGCTTGGCGAGTTGGGCAAGGCGATGCCGCGCCGAGCGGTCCACGGGCAGCGGCAATCCGCCCTGCAAGGCGCGCGAGTAGAGGCGCTGCGCACGATCCGAGTGGCCGCGGCGATCGAGGAGCCGCGAAACTCCATAGAGTTCGAGGGCATCGCTTTCGATGCCTTCCGGCTGGGCGAGAAGAGAAAGGACTCGGCCCGCCAGCGCTGCCAGCCCACGGAGATCCATCTGATTGTGGCGAAAAACAGGCAGCAGCGGATCGGGATTACCTCCGCGCAGATAGTCGAAATAAATCTGCGGAATCAATTCGGATTGGACGTCCGCGCCGCGATCCCAACCGAGAACATGCCGCTCAAGCTCCGCCAAACGGACTGAGCCGAGGCGCAAGCGCCACAGATGGCGCGCCGGGTGCAGAAAATCGAGATGAACTCGCGGGACCGGGGGCGTGATCGCGCGAGTCATGCGGTAACGCGTCTCGAGCAGCGGCCAATCAAAGGATTTCCCGTTGAACGTCACGAGAACACGACGCTCCGCCAGCCGTTCACCGAGCGCGATGAGAAGAGAATGTTCCTCACTGTGCTCGCGCATGAAAAATTGTTCGACTTCGAGCCCGCCCGCATCCCACCAAGCCACTCCTACGAGAAAAGCGTAGGTTCCCGTGCCGCCGGAAAGCCCGGTGGTTTCGGTATCGAGGAAAAGCCATTGACTTGCGTCGGCGGCCTCGGGCGGCGCGTCGGGCGCGAGCAACCGCACAACCTTTGGGTCAAGGTCAGAAAGCGAAGGATCGGAGAACCATCGGCGCAACGCGAGGTGCTCGCCATAATGATTGGACTGCGCAACAGCGCCAAGAAGCTCCGCAAGGCGCGAAGACCCCTCGGGAATATCCGGTGAAATATCACGCGGTTCCGTGGGGACACGTTTTCGCGCCGGCCGCAGTGCCTTCAGAGCCCCAAACCGATCTCCGGTTCTGTTGTTCAAGGTACAGAGCCCTGGGTGGACTTTGCGTCGTCGTGGCGGGATTTGAACAGTAAAGACGGTAAAGCATTTACCGCAGAGGCGCAGAGAGTGCGCAGAGAAAGCCCCGAGGCTCTGCTGGTCCTTTTGTCCTCACTCATCTTCGTTTTTCTCCGTGATCTGTGTGTGTGGCATAGAACCTGCACTTCAGGCAAAGAGGTGCGCCAAGATCGCTAGTGCTGCTTCTTTCGTTCGCTCGCTCTTTTCCCCGGCTGGCCCAACGCACGAAGGGCATCCTTTGTCGCACGGACACGAGTGAATCAGTTCGTGCGTGCGCCGCAGCAGGAGCTCATGGACTCGGAAGAGCGGCTCGCTGAATCCAATTCCGCCCGGATACGTGTCGTAGAGATACAGGTTGGGCTCAAAGAACTCTTTTATTTCGGTCGGGTCGGCAGCCAATTCCGCGGGTTCTTGCCAGCCGGGATCGATTCCCGAGCTGGGCGGGCGTTCGCCGATTGCGGTGCCCAAATCGCGACGGTCGCACATCAGCAGCAAGCAAGCCATCGATTCGAGCGCGTGCAGCAATCCCAACATGCCGCTTTGCCGGTCGGAAAGAGAGAAGGGAAGACTCGCCAACAGCGCGCGCTCGAGCGTGATCCAAAACGCGGTTGTGTGGACTTCGTTTTCCGCCAGTTCCAGTTTTCCGGCGCCGACATTTTCGTTCGTGAAGAATTTGATTTTCTTGAAGCCGACGACCTGCGACCGGACCAGGGCATCCCCGTGTGCTTTGGCGGCATGCGCTGCGATGCGCTCCTCTTCGGCGACTTCGAGGACGCGCACCTGCGTATAGCGGATCGCATCGGTAAAGTAATCGACGTTGACGCGCCTAACGTAGGCTTTGCGCTGCCCGAAATCGAGGCGTTCGACGTGGTACTGCTGGCCTTCGTGAATGTAAATCGCCTTGGGATGAACGGTGGTTAGCGCGCTCGAGAAATCCACTTCGCCGATCACTTGCGGCCCTGAGGATGCGCCGCCTTTCTCATCTCCGAAGGCATCCGGTGTAACGTCAATGATCACGAAATTGTCCGAGGTTACCGAGCGCAGGCTAATGGCATCGGCTGGATAAGCCTCCTGGACCCAATGCCAGTGCTCTCCGCTGCGATGAAGGAATCCCGCTTCTTCGAGGCGTTGGCAGAGCGTTACGAGATCTACGCTTCCGAATTGTTCGTCGGGCGATAGCGGCAGCTCGAAGGCCGCGCATTTCAGATGGTTCACGACAATTTCCAGGTTGTCCGGCTGGATGAAGGCGTGCTCCGGCGAGCGCCCGAAAAAATAATCCGGGTGTTGGACGATGAACTGATCGAGCGGCGCCGACGAGGCTACCATTACCGCGCACGAAGTACCGCTGCGGCGGCCTGCGCGACCGGCGCGCTGCCATGTGCAAGCGATCGAGCCAGGATAGCCGGCCATCACCGCGGCGTCGAGGGAGCCGATATCGATTCCCAGTTCGAGTGCGTTCGTAGCCACAACGCCGCGGATGCGGCCTTCGCGGAGGCCGCGCTCGATTTCGCGACGCTCGCCCGGCAGATAGCCGCCGCGGTAGCCCCGGATGGGCTCTTCGCTGCCGAGGCGCGCCGGGTTCGCCTGGCGCAAGTACGTGAGCAGCACTTCTGTGTGCAGCCGGCTATTGGCAAAGACAATCGTCTGAAGATTTCGCGCCAGTAGTTCCTTTGCGACTCGCGTAGCTTCGTTCAAATAGCTTCGACGGATGCCCAGATTGCGGTTCACGACCGGCGGGTTATAGAAGATGAAGAGCTTTTCCGCGGCCGGCGCTCCATTTTCTTCGAGCACTTCGACGTTCGCTTCGATCAGCCGCGAGGCCAGCTCGCCCGGATTGGCGATGGTTGCAGAGCAGCAGATGAACTGCGGCTTTGAACGATAGAAGCGTGCGACACGCGTCAGCCGCCGCAGCACATTCGCGAGATGACTTCCGAAGACGCCCCGGTACGTGTGCAACTCGTCCAGCACGATGTAATGCAGGTTTTCGAACAGACGCATCCATCGGGTATGGTGCGGCAAAATTCCGGTGTGCAGCATGTCCGGATTGGTGAGGATGAGGTGGCCGCGCTCGCGGATGGCCTTCCGGGCGTCGCCCGGCGTATCGCCGTCGTAGGTGAAGACGCCGAAGCGGTCAGCGAGGCGCGTCGCGAGGTCATGCAACTCCGCGAGCTGATCCTGCGCGAGGGCTTTGGTGGGGAAGAGGTATAGGGCGCGCGTGTCGGCATTTTCAAGAATCGCGTTTAGCACGGGTAGGTTGTAACAGAGCGTCTTCCCCGAGGCTGTGGGCGTTACCACCGCTACGTTCCGGCCCAGCCGGATTCGTTGGGCCGCCACGGCCTGATGGGTATAGAGCTGTTCGACTCCCTTGGCACGGTAGGCAGCAGCCAGCTCAGGATGCACCCAACCTGGAATCGGGGCGAATTGAGCTTGCCGCGCCGGGATGTGCCTGATCGCGGTCAGAACCTCGCCGGTGCGGTCGCGGGCTGCCAATTGGCTGAGCACGTCGCGAACGGTGTCAACGGTGGTTGGGGAGCGGACTGCCAGTGAATGAGCCAGGAAGCCTCCTAAGGTGTTTCGCTTTTTGTTCGCTGAGACTACCACGGCGCTGCAACTGCTGCAACATCGAATTTGGCACTTTTCTAGGAACCCGTGGATGGCCCTCTGAACATCGCGGCGGCTAACTGGCGACGCGGGCGGCCAGTCCCGAAGGACGGTTAGGCGAACTCCATCGCCCTGGATGTGTTGCCAGAGAATTGCAGCATTCTCCGGACGTTGCCACACAGGTTGAGCCGGCGTGCTTGACATCGCGGCCCTCGGGCCGCTATAGAGAGTGCATGGCGCACTCTTATCTGATTTTTGATTTCGGCACGGATGAAACAGCGGCGCAGCAGGCGCGTCACAAAATCGAGGGATGGAAGCAGGCATTCCGGTTAGGCAACAAGATTCTGCTGAAGTTCGAGCGGCAGGAACCTCCCGAGCCCGACGGCGGCAAATCGAAGAAGAAAGAACCGGAAACGGCGGCTGCCGATCGCATCCGCATCCTTATCCGGCTGGATTTTTCCGACCACGAGAAACTCTCACACCACCGTTGGCTCGAACGCATTCCGAACGAAGAGCCATTCAAGAGCGCGAAAAGCGAAGTGGTCCGCCATGGCGAAGCCGCATTCGCAAAGACGGCGGACCTCTTCGACTCGCTGGCATAAATAGAACGGCCGTTAGTGGCAACGGAACCGGGCATCTTTTTAGTTCTCTGAAGGGCGATTCGCTATAATGATTCGTACCTACCCGCCGTTCCCGGTGAGCCGTTCCTGGGGACCCGCGGCGAGCACGCTCGGTACGCGAAAGGTGGTTCATGCCCGCTTCGACGCGCGCGAAGACCGGACGATTTGACTCCACCAAATATCAGGGGCTCGACAAAGACGCGCTGGTCCGCATCTACCGCACGATGTATCTTTCGCGAAAGCTGGACGATCGGGAGATCCAGCTCAAGCGACAAAATAGAATCTTCTTTCAGATCAGCGGCGCGGGACACGAGGCGATCGGCGCGGCCGCCGGGCTGGTCTTGAAATCTGCCTATGACTGGTTCTATCCCTATTATCGCGATCGCGCTCTGAACCTGATGCTGGGTGTGACGCCGTACGAGATGCTCCTCCAGGGCGTCGGCGCGAAAGACGACCCAGCCTCCGGCGGCCGCCAAATGCCGTCGCACTGGGGCAACCCGAAGTATCACATCGTTACGAAATCGTCGCCGACCGGCACCCAATGGCTCCACGCAGTGGGCGCCGCGCAGGCTTCGCTGTATTACGAACAGTTTCCGAAAGCACTCGAACAGGCCCGGCGTGCGCCGCTTGGCGACAACGTTAGCCATAAGCGGGACGAGATCGTTTACGTCAGTGGCGGCGAAGGCGCCACCAGCGAAGGCGAATTCTTCGAGGCCCTAAATTCCGCGTCGAATCTGAAATTACCCGTGCTCTTCATGGTTGAGGACAATGTCTACGCCATTTCGGTGCCCGTCGAAGTGCAGACCGCCGGCGGCAGCATTTCCAAGCTCGTTGCCAATTATCCGCATCTGCACATCGAGGAATGCGACGGAACGGAACCGCTCGAAACCTATGCGGTGGTCGACCGGGCCGTCTCGCACTGCCGGGCTCGACGCGGTCCATCGCTTATCCACGCTCATGTGACGCGGCCCTACTCTCATTCACTTTCCGATGATGAGAGGCTCTACAAGTGCGCTGAAGAGCGGGAGGACGAAGCCCGCCGCGACCCGATTCCGAAATTCGGTTTGTTCCTCGTACGCGAAGGGGTTCTCGACGAACAGGAGCTGGAGGCCCTCGAGGCTGCGGTGGACCGGGAAATTCTCGAAGCGACGGATCGCGCGCTCGCTGCCGAGCTGCCGTCGAAGGATTCTATTTACGCTTGGGTTTATTCGCCGGATGTGGATCCGACCAGCTCGTCTTTTGAAGCAGCTCCGAAGCCGGCCGGCGCGCCGAAGACGATGGTGGAGATGGTATCGGCGACCCTGATGGACGAGATGGGCCGCGATGAGCGCATTATTGTCTTCGGCGAAGATGTGGCCGATTGTAGCCGCGAAGAGAATCTGCAAAAGGTGAAGGGGAAGGGAGGGGTCTTCAAGGCTACGGCAGGATTGCAGCGGCGCTACGGCGCAGCGCGTGTGGTCAACTCGCCCCTCGCCGAGGCCAGCATCATCGGTCGCGCTATCGGCATGGCCATTCGAGGCTTAAAGCCGGTTCCGGAAATTCAGTTTTTCGATTACATCTGGCCGGCCATGATGCAACTGCGTGATGAGCTCGCTACCATTCGCTGGCGCTCGGCTGGCGCTTTCAAGGCTCCGGTCGTGGTGCGCGTCCCGATTGGAGGCTATCTCACCGGCGGGGCGATCTATCACAGCCAATGCGGAGAAGTCACCTTCACGCACATCCCGGGCCTGCGCGTGGTGATGCCGTCGACGGCGCTCGATGTTTGCGGCCTGCTGCGCACGGCGATCCGCGCCGATGATCCGGTGATATTCCTCGAGCACAAGCATCTCTATCGCCAACCCTACAACCGCTCTCCCTATCCGGGCGCGGATTTCACCATTCCGTTTGGCAAGGCGCGTGTCGTCCGGGAAGGCAGCGACGCGAGCATCATCACCTACGGCGCCGTAGTACACCGAGCGGAAGTGGCGGCGGCGGCACTCGAGCGAGCCGGGGTCTCGACGGAAATTCTCGACCTGCGAACGCTGAGCCCCTATGACTGGGAGGCGATTGCGGCATCGGTGCGGAAGACGAACCGCGTGATCGTCGCGTATGAAGATACACTCTCGTGGGGGTACGGCGCCGAAATCGCGGCGCGGGTTGCCGACGAGCTGTTCGAGCACCTCGACGCACCCGTGAAACGAGTTGCCGCCACCGATACGTTCGTTGCCTACCAACCGCGCCTCGAGGATGAAATTTTGCCGCAGATCGATGATATTGTTCGCGCTGTCCGCGACCTCGCTGCGTTCTAGCTCCAGGAAACTTTCCACAGCCCCGTCTCGTATCCTAGAATAGGAGACGCCGTTAGATGTGCCTGGCTCACCGTCTTAGGAGGATGAAACGATGCGTTGTCCACACTGCCAGAGAGAAATCGCCGAAGAATCAAATTACTGCTATTACTGCGGCGCGCGGCAGCATATATCAAGCAGTTCGACAGGCCCGGCCAAGCGCCTGATGCGCTCTTCAACCGACGTTAAGATCGCTGGAGTTTGCGCCGGCTTCGCTGAATACTTCGGATGGGACCCGACGCTGGTTCGACTCGGTTGGGTAGTCATAACAATCTTCCCGATGCCGTTCTTGGGCGTTGTTGCTTATATTGTTGCTTGGCTTGTGATGCCGATCGCTCCTTTGCCGTTACCCGCTGCGGCACCGGCGCAAACGGCTTCCGCGCAACCGGCGCGGTCAGTCTAAACACACGTCAGTGCCGATTCATCGCGCATCGCGGCTGCGTTGACATCCGCCTTCAGCGCAGCCTATCTTTCCTTCCGTTTTCCTCGCGAGAATGTTCCGCCCTCGCGGAAGAAGACATGGTCGAGGGAGATCAACCCCGCGCCAACGGCCGCCAGAGCAAAAGCCCCTACCCCTACCGCTAGCGGGAATTGGTACTTTTCGACTGTGTAGATTCCGCCCTGCGGCAAGTTAACCTTCCAAATCGCGATCAACATTTCAAAGGCGAGTAACAACCCCGCCACCCGTGTAAAAAGTCCCACGATCAGAAGCGCCCCGCCAAAGAACTCCAACACCCCTACGATGTACGCGAAGAAGGATGGAAAGCCGATACGAACAACTTGCTCCATGAACTCTCTTGTGTGGATTAGCTTCGGATATCCGTGATAAATGAAAATGACACCAAGACCCCAGCGCAACAGCAGCAGTCCCAACGGCTTCAGCTTTTCAAGAGAGTTCATTCTGTCTCCAGCGCGGAAAAACTTGCCCTCACGTCAGGGCTGACGGCCCTAGCAGTGAGTATGACGTACAGATTTACCGGATTGTAGCAGAAAGGAACACCCGGGACGTCCCTTTGTGTCACGGGTTTTCGCCGCGGGGTTGCACACGCGCCACATATCGCCGATGGCGACGACAGTGGATGATGTAAAATCGTTCGTATCATGCTGCCACATGCAAAATTACTCGGAAATCTGGGCATTTTGCTGATTTTATGCTAGTTAGACATCTTAGGAAGTGAGCGAGAGTGCTCAAGGAGGAGCCTACTTGGGGCTTTTATTGGCAACCCCTGGTAACAGAGGAGAGGTGTGAAAGGCGTGCGCCTGGCAACGAAAGTGCTCAAACCGCTTGACAAACTAGCAGTACTGTGGTACTATACACAGTGCTGAGCGAAATGGGCTCGGGCAAATTGTCGGCGTGGCAGAGAAGACCCTTCAAAGAGACTCTGTTTTAGAACCGTCGACAGTTTGACTAGACACGGTGAGAT
>JBARRP010000341.1:0-3966 GCA_049644285.1 Candidatus Acidiferrales bacterium
GCCACTGTATAGGGAATTCGCAGATACTTCGTCAACACCGCAATGGTCGACGCTGCGATCAGAAGCCAGATCAGGAATTCCACTCCGGAGATTGCCGTCATTGTAGAATGGCTCTATTGAAAACTGCTCTCACCGCTGGACGTAAGAGATAAAACAACAGCGCCGTCGCAATACTGAAGCCAACACCGCCTCGCCAATAATCACCCCTGAAGCAATTGACCAGATCACCCAAAACCTGGGTCGCGATAACCGCCACGGCCAATCTCCACCCCCACAGGCGGCGCTTGAACCAACCGGTCCCTGCCAGCGCCAACGTTGCGGCAAGTACCAGAAAGAGAATTCCCGCTGGTCTGGCAAAAGTCGCGAGCTGTTTATGGGCTGTGGGATTGAGAGCCCACAGCCTATCGAGGGATGTGCCCGGCCAGCTCAATGTTGTCCCAGAAAGCGTAGCCATGGTGGCGCCGAAGAACAGAAAAACGCCTACGGCAGTTATTCCGCGCGGCATCTCGTGCCCGGGAATGTTTTCGGTGCCAGAGCCGGAGCAGTCTCGCATCTGTTGACTATACTAAATTCGAAAACGCCGGAATCTTTGGCTGCTGCTGAACACGTAATGCGTCGCATCGACGAACACGACAAACACCAAACCTTCGCCCCGGACATGAACCCTAAGCTAGGAACACGTCGACCGAGAAGCTGCACGGCCCGAAGGAACAGCGAATGAAACATTCTCGTCTCAAATGAATCTCATGCTCAGCAGCATCACTTAGAAGAGAAGCGAGACCGAAAAATGGGTGAAAGAGCGATCCACGCGAGACTGGAGTCGATTGGAGTTGGGGTATCACGCTACGGATTGGTTGTCGTCTTAACGCTAATCGGATTGTTGAAATTCACCCCCCCGGAAGCCGCCGGAATTCAGCCCTTGGTTACCCATAGTCCTCTCATGTCTTGGATGTATGCCGTATTGAGCGTTCAGGCTGTCTCCAACGTGATCGGCTTTGTTGAGATCGCCACCGCTCTTCTGATCGCGTCCCGCCCGTTCTCCCCCAAAGTATCGTTCGTGGGTAGTTTAGGAGCGATCGTTACATTTCTGCTGACTATCAGCTTTCTGTTTTCAACACCCGGCGCTCTCCAACTGGGGCATGGCATTTCAATATTGGGGGATACAGGTCAATTCTTGATCAAAGATCTGGTCCTATTGGGCGCCTCATGTTGGATAGCCGCAGAGGCCCTGAGTGTCGTCGGAGGGAAAATCAACCAGTCAGTCTGACCTTTCGTGACCTGCCGATACACGGAAAGATTTCGGAATCGACAGCTCATGAGCTGCTGGGCAGTCAGCTTTTTGCTTTTTCGAATTCCTTAGCCAGCATCTGCCTGACGCGGATACTGAATCCGCCCGGCAACTCGAATCTGTGCTCGTCGGCTAGCAAGACAAGCACATTGTGCGTGCTGTCCAGCAACACCGCACACTTGCGGCACTGCTCCAGGTGTACCTCAAGCAAGCGCCGCATGCGTGGAGACATGTCGTCATCGAGATAATTCGAGATCTCCCGGCGAACCTCTTCGCAACTCAGGGTGATCATGACTATGCCTTTCCTAATCCTAGGTGCGTGGCCCATGAGCGCGAAACAAAGTAATCGCGAACCATTAGTCGGGCGCGCAACAGTCGAGTCTTTACCGCCGGCACGCTTATTTCCAGTGCAGCCGAGGTTTCGGCAATGTTGAGCTCGTCGATGTCACGCAGGATCAGCACTTCCCGGTAAATCTCCGGAAGTGCCGCCAATGCTTCCTCAAGACGCGCCGCGAGTTCCTTTTGTGCGAGGGCCTCGACGGGGATCTCTCGCCACTCGGCGAGTTCAATCGGAGTATATTCATCCTCGTTGTCGGGGGACTTTAGAAGCTCCAGAGATACCTCCCGTCTTTTTCGTAGGCGCATCCGGGCCTCGTTCCCCACGATGCTCAGTAACCAGCTAGAGAATCTTGCCTCCCCGCGGAATGTGCGCAAGCCCCTGAACGCCTTCAGAATCGCCTCCTGCGAGACTTCTTCGGCATCGGCCTCGGTCCGCAAAATCGCATAGGCGGTGTAGTAAACCCGGCGCTCGATCGGTGCAATGAGCTCGTAGTACCGTTCATGATTTCCAGCCAAGATGTCGGCGATGAGCTCTCGCTCCCCCTCGAGGACGCGATCATTTTCGGATTCCCTTAGCAGGGTGTTCTGCATTCGCACACAGCCGCGCAGTCCCACCGCTGGTGGGCACGTAGAGTCGAGTCCGCTGGTAGGATTCACGACCTGCCCGAAAGTTTCAGGTTTCCGACGCGTTCGACTCGATGTGCAGATTTCTGAAACGAACGAAACTTATCAAATGCTGTGGCATCAGATTCAAATGCGAGGTGGGTGTGCCTGTTACCGATACTGATCTCATTTCACCCGTCGAGGAAACTCAGAAATCATCCTCTCCCTCTTTGCTGCTCTCGAGCGCAGCTTTTGTCGGCAGCCTCGTAGAAGGAGCGTGTGCGATCCTTGTCGCCAGCGCCTCAGCCAAGCTCTTCGTCGGGCTCGGGGCTGTAGCGGGAGCGGTAAAGGCTTCGCGCTTGCACGCCGATATCATCCGCATCCCAGTCCTACTCGTCTCCGCTGCCGCCGCGCTTATCATGCTCGTGGTTTTGTGGAATTCGTGGCGTGCCCGAAACCGGCCTGCCGCTCGATGGCGAAAGAAGCCAATGACGTTGCGTGAGAAATTCAGCTTTGCCATTACTCTCTTGGCTTCTGTGCTGACAGTGGCGCTCGTGGTCGGCGAGGTGATCGAGCATCCGATCTTCCATGTTCACTGGTGGCGATCCTCGCCGAAGCCGGCTAAAAGTGGACAACCAATCCTCCCGAGACGACGACATTGTGCTGCCCTGTGCGCTGAACTGGAACGCCGAAGCTGGGCGTCTTTAAGGTGTAGAAGTCCCGAACCTCGCCTCTGAAGCCGATCGGGAACAGCAGTTTGAGCGGGGTACGGACGTCGATTCCGCCGCCGAATTGCGCTGTCGCGACGTTCCGATGCATCTCCGCGTTAGCAACTCCGTTTTGCAATACGCTACTTCCTTCGTAAAGTCCGTATCCGAAGCCGCCGGATAGCCATGGCGATGCGGGCGCGTGGCTCACAAACCGGGCTCGCAACGAAGGCGTCACAAATAACGTTGCGAGACTGCGAATGGCGTTGAGTTGTGCGCTCTCCACCTTATGACTCGGCGCGGCAGCGAGCTGGAATTCCAGGAACAAAGTGGTGTTCCCGCTGGAGAGACGGCGGGCATAGTCGACAGAATACGCGATGCTTCTACCGAGACTCAGCTTCTGATTCGAAGTGTCTGTGGCTCGCGGAATGAATTCTGCGCCGAGCAGTAAGCCAAGCTCATTCTTCTCTTCTTGAGCAAAGCTTTGACAGCACATCCACAACATCACCATTAGCACACGGTGAATCAACTGCACACCTCGCAAACAAGATCACGCATAACTGGAGGATGCTGATCGGGCCAGTTAGTTACAGCTCGCCGCGGCGCGAGTGCCTCGGAAACTTTTTCCCATGTCCTGCATCATTCCGTCACACCCAAAGTGGGCAAATCCTTAGGTAAAGAGAGATCGAATGAACAGGAAACTGATGATGCTGCTGGCTTCGTGTGTTCTGGTGAGCTCAATCAGCGTTTTCGCCCAGGACGCAGCAAAGCAAGATGGCATGCAAAAAGAAGAAACGAAACAAAACGAGATGAAGCAGGACTCCATGGGCAAGGACGAGATGAAACAAGATCCCATGGGGAACGACAGCATGAAGCACGATGAGATGACAGAAGGCAAGAAACAGAAAAAAGTCCAGAAATCCAAGAAGGCGAGCAAGAAGGACGCAATGGGCAAAGACGAGATGAAGCACGACGACAACATGAAGCAGGGCGACAGTATGCAGAAAGACGAGATGCAGCACTGAGCTC
>JBARRP010000342.1:0-13947 GCA_049644285.1 Candidatus Acidiferrales bacterium
TGTTACCCTCCGGGTTAGGGATATAGTCATTGGGTGTCTCCTCTCTTCGACCCCGGCATGGGTCGTGGTTTTCGGAGACACCCTTTCTTTTTCTTCCCCTACTTTCAACAGAAAATCTTACAGACGGAAGGAGCCCGATGTTCACAGTGCAGCGGACCCCAACCAAATCAAAAGCCAAACATGACCACAGAGAACGCGGAGAAAGGCGCGAGCACACCGAGAAAGACTTGGGCCACTTTTCTTTGCCGGATCCATCAAAGGCTGAAACACAGAATCATTTGGGTGTTGTGGAGTTGCGAAAATGTTCGAAAACGCGCTGGGCTTGGCTCTTCGGGAGCACTTTGGACAGCTCCTCGACCTCGAGGTGTCGCAGGCGCGCCACGCTCCCAAATCGCGTGAGGAGTTTTTGCGCGGACCGCTCGCCGATGCCGGGAATGTCCAAGAGCTCGGTGCGGATGCGGCTGCGTGTTCTGCGTTGGCGATGGAAGGTCACTGCGAACCGGTGCGTTTCATCGCGAATCTGCTGGATCAGATGCAGGATAGGGGAATGTTTCTCGAGGATGATGGGTTCTTCTTCGCGGCCGAGCACGTACAGGATTTCTTCCTTCTTGGCGATGCTCGCCATCGGCTGATTGATGATTTCGAGCTTTTCGAGCGCCGCAGCCCCGGCGTGCAATTGACCGATGCCACCGTCGATCAAAATCAAGCTTGGCATCGGTTTCTTTTCTTCCTGCAATCGGCGATAGCGTCGCTCGACTGTTTCCCGCATACTCGCAAAATCATCACGCAGCAATCCTTCCGCGTCTGTACCGGAAGCTGCTTCGCCCCGAATGATGAATTTACGGTAGTCTGATTTTTTCATCCGCCCCTCTTCCCACACGACCATCGAGGCCACCGTATCCGAGCCCTGGATATGCGAGATATCGAAGCTCTCGATCCGCCGGGGCGTTTCGGGCAGCCCAAGGGCGGATTCGAGCGCCTCGGCAATCGCCTTCGAGCTCGGCCGCAGAACGCGGAAGCGCTGGGTGAACGAATGCTTCGCGTTCTTTTCCACCAACTCGAGAAAGGCGTGCTTCGGCCCGCGCTGCGGCGTAAGAATCTCGACGCGGTGCCTTGCAGCCTCCGTAAGGACTTCTTCGAGCAGGCCGCGGTCCTCGAATTCCATTGGCACGTGGATATAGCGGGGCAGGTACGCGGCATCCAAATAGATCTGCTTCAGCAGGGAAGGAAGGAATTCAGCGGGATCGAACTCCTCGAGATCTTCCCAGTAGAAATCGCGGCGATCGACGACTCTTCCGCCGCGCAGGTGAAACAAATTGACGGCGACTTGCGGCGGCTCGGTATACCACGCCAGAACGTCGGTGTCGTCGCCCGCGGCTGCGGCGATCTTCTGATGTTCCTCCATTTCCGCGAGCGTGCGGAGCAGGTCCCGATAACCCGCGGCCTCTTCGAATCGCTCGGCATCCGCAGCTCGCTGCATTCGTTCCTCGAGGCTGCGGGAAAGATCGTTGCGGCGTCCTTCTAGGAAGAGCCGCACATCGCGAGCCGCTTCGGCGTATCGCTCATCGGTGGTGAGCCCCGAGACGCAGGGACCCAAACAGCGATGGATGTAATACTGGAGGCAGGGTCGAGGATGTGCGCGTGTCAAATCGACCGTGCAAGAAGGCACGAGGAAATGCTTGTGAATCAAATGGACCAGGCGATAGGCGAGGCTGGCTGGAAAATACGGCCCAAAGTAAATGGAGCCGTCTTTGTTCAGCCGCCGCGTAACGTAGACCCGCGGGTATTTCTCGAACGCGGTGTAGCGGATGTAGGGATAAGTCTTGTCGTCGCGAAGCAGCACATTAAACTTCGGCTTGTGCTGCTTGATCAGATTGTTCTCGAGGGCCAGAGCCTCTTTCTCGTTGTCCACCACGATGTAATCGACATCCGCGACCTCGCGGAGGAGCGAGCCTGTCTTGGCATCCTGGAGCTGCTTCTCGAGAAAATAGGATCGAACGCGGTGGCGAAGGGAGCGCGCCTTGCCGACGTAGAGAATCGTCTCCCCAGCGTCCTTGAACAGGTAAACGCCGGGCTGGACCGGAAGCTCTGAGACTTTGTCGCGGAGATCCATGAGGAAGCGTTACAATTTACAACGAGATGGCCAACTCCGATGATAGCAGAGGGCGTCTAACTTCATCTATTCGAGCCCATCACCGGATGGGGTGGTTGACTGCGAAAATGCCGCGAAGATTCACCATTCTAGTGCTGCTGACGGCGGGCGCGTTCTCGGGCGTGGGCCTCGCGCAAGAGCCGGTCGCCCCGGCCCCGGCCCCGGGCCAGGATGCTTATCTCGCCCAGAAGGATATCGAGGTGGGGACGTTTTACATGCATAAGGGAGACATCGACGCCGCCATCGATCGCTTCCAAGACGCGATCAAAAACAAGCCCAATTTTGCCAAGCCGAGACTCCTGCTCGCGGAGGCTTATGAGAAGAAAGGCGAAAAATCAGAAGTCTTGAAGTATTACAAGGAATATCTTCAGGTGTTTCCGCAAGCTCCCGACGCCAAGAGAATTCAAAAGAAGATCGAAAAGTTGAACAAAGAGCTGGCTAAGAACTCCGGTGACCCGCGTTAGAGGCGCCTTGAAATCAACCTTGCGTCATTCGGAGGGAAGCGAAAAATCTCAGCAGGTACGGTCGAGGTAGCCAAGCATTGATGGGTGAGATCCCTTCGGTCGCCGCGGCGACCTCAGGGGCAGGCTCTTCGCTGCGCTCAGGATGACAATTGGCGTGAGGGATTTGGTTTTCGATCTGAGGTTTGAGGAAGGAACCTGAGACCTCACCCCTGACGACTGAAACCTCACACCCGGAACCTAACAGGAGGCTGAAAAAGTACTTTCTCTGCCACCTCGAACGGACCGAGGGATCTGCTTTTCGCAATATATTCAAGGGAAAAGCAGATTCCTCGTCGTCCGCGGTGGTGGACTCCTCGGAATGACACGTCGGGAAGTTTTTCAGCAAGGCGCTAAAACCTGACCTAAGATCAGCCCCCAGATTGACGGGCCCTTGCTTTTACACGGCTTGATTAAGCAGCGGGGAGGCGCGTGAGGAATTTCTGGGCAGCGTCGTAGTGCCGGAAACGCTTCTCTTCTGCCCGGAAACGGGGCGAATGGGATTGCAATCGGCAACGGGCAAACCGCATGGGATGCTTCAGATGAAGCATCTCGTGATAAAGAACGTAGGCTACGACGTATTCCGGCACGTGCCTCCGGTCGAGTGTCCTGTTAATGACAATCTGGCGTAGCGCCGGATCGAAACATCCGAGTTGAGTGCGCCAGGCTCGGGTGCTCCATCCGATTCGAGGTCGTACGAGGCTGCCGCGAAAATATCGCTGGTTCAGTTTCTCGAACAATGGGGCGAGATCATGATGGGTGCCGGCGGCACGGCCGTCGATGCGGCGTCCTCGCCGGCGCCGCACGGCGAGCAACCGCTGGCGCGTCGTGCGATCGTAGGAAAAGCGCCGGTAGATTTCGAGCAGCTCGGGCGGAACGCGACGCCGGTAGAGTCGCGCCAGAAGAATCGCAGCAGCCGATTCAAGCACGCGCAACGGCGCCTCCCGGAGCAGGTCGGATAGCCGGACGTAAGCGGTGTCCTCCCGCAAGCGGATCGTCAGCGTGAGATCGGCGTAAGGATGAAACTCGACGACGAAATAAGACGGCCGGCCGAGGCACCCCAGCCGGGTGTACATGCGTTGGAGTAACCGGACACCGCCGGGCACATCCCGCGAGGCTCGGCTCGCACTCATCACGACGGTTTTCTGCGCACCGGCGGCGTATAGCCCTTCCGGGCCTTCTCGGCTTCCTGGAGGGCGTCGCCAGTGCCCTCGATGGCATCATCAAGGTTCTCTTTGTAAGTATCCAACTCGGGTCCTCCGCTGCTGCGGATTTTCTGGAGAGCGGCGAGAAATTCCTTGCCCTTGCCAATCATTTCCTTCAAAGCATCGTGGATGTCGGCTTGCTTCTCGACTTCCAGGCTGACCAAGTCGGCGGCGTCATCCACGCAGCCGATGTAGCCATTCAAGAGACCATTCAGAGTTTCCGCGCGATGGCGTTCGGGGGCCGTCCGTCCGGTTTCGTATTGAAATTTCTTCAAGCGGTCTGAGGCGAAAGAAAGAAACAGTTTGATGCGCTCCGAGGGGGTTTCGGCATCACGAATCTTGTCCGCCTCGGCGTCGGTCAGATATTCCTTCTTCTGCTGCGGGTTGGCAGGGCCGCGTTCTTTGGACGAGGCAGAGGAAATGGTTGCCCACGCGGTAAGAAGCACAGCGGCTCCCAGGAGGAGCACGGCAGTTCTTCGAGTGTTCATACGCAACTCCTACGACTTGGGCTTATCCTCTTCAGGAGAAGAACCGGGCTGGCGCGGGAATAGCTCACGCACGAGAGACCGGTTGATTTGTTCGAGATCTTTCCGGACGCTCTCGAAAGGGGCCTGGTGATCAGCCGTCATGCCTGCCAGAATGTCCGAAAGGCGGTGGAGGCTTTCGCGCACCGAAATTTGTAGCTCCTTGAAGCCTGCCGGCTTCTTTTCCGGATCGATCCCCTTGGCTTCCAAGGCCTTTTGCGTGCCGGCAATCTCATCGCGGTAATTTTGGAGTATCTGCAAGGCTGTGTCGTATTCGCCCGCCTCGGCATCGTTACGAATCGATTCGAATTCCGCCTCGCCGAGCCGGGGCATCAGCTTGGCCTTGCGCACCGGATCGTTTTCCCGCCGGAACTGCTCGCGATATTGCGCGATATGGTTCTGAGGCGCCGGGCGTGCGAGAGAAAAGGTGAGGGCTATCGCCGCAGCAAAAATGCGAACCACCGAGAGAACCATGGCTGTGTCAGTGCTTCTTATCCTTCAGTTCGCGAGCCAGTGCTCGGGCTCGCGCGCTCGCTTCAAAATATTGGTCATTGGTCTGACCCGCATTTAATTCGAGAAACTTCTGATAGGCGTCAAGCGCTTCCGCCTTCTGGTCCATTTTATCGTAGCACGTCGCGCGAATGAACCACGAACCCGCGGAAAGTTTCTCACGCTTGGAGAGAAGGTCGAGTAGTTGTATCGCCGCCGGGTAATTGCCACTGAGATATTGCGCCGCCAACAGGTCCTTTAGAGCATCGGTGAGCTGCGCGTCGATGCGCAGCGCCTGCCCCAGCGCGCGGACGGCTCCGGGATAGTCCTTCTTCTCAAGCCGCACATGGCCTAGCTCTGCCAAAACGTCAGCATCTTGGGGGGCCAGCGAGGCAGCCCTCTCCAATGCAGCCGACGCGCCATCTAGATTCTTCAACCTTAAATAAATGGCCGCCCGCAGTTTGAGTACTCCGAGAGGCTCGGCTCCGGCCGCCGCGAGGTGATCGAGCTCAGCGAGAGCCTCCTCGTTCTTGCCCGCATCCGCGAGAAGAGAAGCCTGCTCGAAGCGCGCCTCAGCATCATTTGGGTAAGCCTTCAGGTATTCGTCGAGCTCCTTCGCAGCTTCTTCGGATTTCTTTTGCGCCAGCAGGCTCTCAATCAGCCCTGACCGGGCCGCTGCGGAATCCGCACGCAAATTCAGCGCCGCGCGAAACTCCGGCTCGGCATCGGCCGGTCTCTGGGAGTGCAGCAACGCGCGGGCAAGCGCCAGGTGCGCGTCGAAGTCTTTTGGGTCGAGTTGGAGAGCCGATCGGTATTGTTCGATGGCCTGAAGAGTTTGCCCTGAGCGTTCGAGCACTCCGCCGAGAACATATCGTGGCCGTGGATCATTTGGTAGCAGCTCAATGGCTTTCTGAAGAGGCGCTACCGCTCCCGCAGGATCTTTCTCCACCAACGTCAGCCCCAGATTCAGATAGGCAGGCGCCATTTTCGGATCAATCGCAATGGCTTTGCGATACTCGGCGGCGGCCTCCTCGGGCCTATGCAGATTGGTGCAAGCATAGGCTAGCTGGAAATGGGCGTAGGCATCGTCAGGCTTCTTCGTGAGGTAATCGCTGTAGTCGTGCGCCGCTGTCTCGAAATCCATTTTGTCGAGGGCTGCCTGGGCGGTTACAAGGAGTTGCCGCAAAGCCGCATCCTGCGGGCTTTCCTGGCTCGGAATCCGCTTCTTGCTGATGGATACCGTTTGCGCCCGAAGACCACACCACGCGCCAGCAAGGAGCCATAAGGCGCCAAGCGCGAGCGCTGTTCGGAAAGCGGTCATTTGGAAGCGGGAGTCGAAGAAGGGGATTGCGCGGGGCCATTCCGGGGAAGACCGGAATGATTCGTGAGGTGGTTCGCGGCGTGGTGGTTGTTCAGCACGCGCGCAAGGAATTTTCCCGTGTGGGATTGCGAGTTGCGTGCCACCTGTTCCGGCGTGCCCGCGGCTACTACGCGGCCACCCTGTTCGCCGCCTTCGGGACCGAGATCAATCACCCAGTCCGCTGATTTGATCACGTCGAGATTGTGCTCGATGATCAGCACGGAAGCCCCTGCGTCCAGCAATTTGCGGAATGCCGCCAGCAGCTTCTGAATATCGTCGAAATGAAGCCCGGTTGTCGGCTCATCGAAGATGTATAGAACGCCGGTGTTTTCCTGCCGGGTAAGATGCGCGGCAAGTTTCAGGCGTTGTGCCTCGCCGCCGGACAGTGTCGTGGCCGACTGGCCGAGACGCAGGTAGCCCAGACCGACTTCCTCAAGAATTTTGAGTCGGGCGGTCACCTTCGGAACACTCGCATAGAATCCCAGCGCTTCGCGGACCGTCATCTGCAGGACATCGTGAACGGTCTTACCGTGATAGCGCACTTCCAGCACGCCGCTTTTGTAGCGCGTTCCGCGGCATTCCTCGCAGACCAACTCGACGTCGGCGAGGAAGCGCATTTCGACCGTTACCGTGCCGTCTCCCTGGCATGCCTCGCAACGACCTCCTGGGATATTGAACGAGAAATGCCCCGCGGTGTAGCCGTGCTTCTTCGCTTCGGGGGTTGCGGCGAAGACTTCGCGGATCGGATCAAACGCCTTCATGTAAGTGGCCGGATTGGAGCGGGGGGTGCGGCCGATCGGAGATTGATCCACCATCTCCACTTCCGTGATGGCATTGTCGCCTTCGAGGCGATCGCATACCTCTCGCCAATTCCCGCCGCTGCGCTTGGCCTGGAGCGCTTTGTAAAGCACGTCGTAGACCAGGGTCGACTTCCCCGAGCCTGAGACCCCGGTAATCACGTCCATCAACCCGAGAGGAATCATCAGGTCGATGTTTTTGAGATTGTGGCTGCGAGCGCCAAAGATGCGCAGGAATTTTCGTTGAGGCTTTCGCCTTCGGCTGGGGACAGGAATGCACAGTTCGCCATTCAGGTAGCGCGCGGTAAGCGAGCGCGAATCGGCCAGCAGTTTCTCCCGGGTCCCCGCAAAAATGAGCTTTCCGCCATGCTCGCCGGCGCCGGGACCGAGATCGAGAACGTAATCGGCTGCTTGAATCGTGTCCGGGTCGTGTTCGACAACGAGCAGCGTGTTGCCGAGGTCGCGCAGGCTTTTCAGAATGTCGATCAGGCGATGCGTGTCTCGCGGATGCAATCCGATGGAAGGCTCATCCAGCACGTAGAGCGCGCCGACCAAGTGGGAGCCAAGGGATGTCGCGAGCTGGATTCGCTGAGCTTCTCCGCCGGCCAGAGTCGAAGTCAGCCGGTCCAGTGTCAAGTAATCCAGTCCAACCTCATCCAGAAAGCGGAGCCGCTGCTCGATTTCTTCGAGGATTTTTTCGGCGATGGCAAACTCCGCGGGACTCAGTTGGACGTCGCGGAAGAAGGCGCGGGCCTCGGTCACCGTCATCTGGCAGACTTCGGTGATGGCCTTGCCGGCAATCTTGACGGCGCGTGCCTCCGCGCGAAGGCGGGTGCCGCGACAATCCGGGCAAGTCGCGTAACCTCGATACCGGCTCAAGAAGACCCTGACGTACAGTTTGTATTTCTTTCGTTCGAGCCATTCGAAGAAGCCTTTGATGCCGGGAAAACCATCTTTCCGGTCACCCTCGAGGATCAGGTCGCGTTGCGTTGCGGAAAGGTCGCGGAAAGGAACATCGAGCGGAATGCCTTTCGCCCGGGCGAAGCGCCGCATATCGGCGAGGAGCTGGCGGTAGCGCGGCTTGGACCAGGGATCAATCGCGCCCTCGGCGAGCGTTTTGCTCTTGTCGGGGATGACCCGGTCGAGATCGAAATCGATGGTGTTGCCGAAGCCCTGGCAGCGGGGGCAAGCACCATAGGGACTGTTGAAGGAAAAGAGTCGCGGCTCCGGCTCCTGATAGAGGAGCCCACATTTCTTGCATTCAAATCGCTCGTTGAAAACTAACCGCTCAGGTTTGTTTCCGGGCTCCGATCCCACGAATTCCATGATGGCTTCGCCGCGGCCTTCGCGATAACAGATTTCGATCGAATCCCGCAGCCGGGCACGCGCCTCCGGCTCGAGAGTCAGACGGTCGACGACGACGAACACCGGTCGCGTGAAATCCACATCCAGCAGCGTCTCCGGGGAAGAGAACTCGAAGACGCGGCCATCCTGGTAAAGTCTCTGAAAACCCCGCTTCTGAAGACTGGAGAGCGCTTGTCGAATCGAATCCTGCGTAGGGCGCAAGGTTTTCCGAGCGCGCAGCTCGCGAGGCGATGTCTCGCCGGTGATGCGAAGTTCGTAGAGGACGTTGAATCGGCTGCCGGCCTGGCGCTCGAAGATGCGGTCGGCGATTTCATCGACTGTGTCTTTCTTTACCTCCGTGCCGCACTGAATGCAAAACGTGCGCCCGGCGCGAGCGTAGAGGAGCCGCAGGTAATCGTAAATTTCCGTGGCGGTAGCAACTGTCGAGCGAGGGTTCCGCGTGGTGTTTTTTTGGCGGATGGCAATCGCCGGCGCGATTCCGGAGATTTCGTCGACCTCGGGCTTTTCGATGCGCTCGAGGAATTGCCGGGCGTAGGCGGAAAGCGACTCAATGTAGCGGCGTTGCCCCTCGGCGTACATGGTGTCGAAAGCCAGGCTGGATTTGCCGGAGCCGGACACACCCGTCACCACGGTGATCGCGTTGTGGGGAATCTCGAAGTTGAGATTCTTCAGGTTGTGGACCCGGGCTCCCCGGACGCGGATGCTCTCCTGCTCGCTGGTCTGCGCCTCAGAGCTTGCCTTTGGGACAGGGGTCCACTCGGTAGGGTTGACTGGCATGGGTGTAAACTTACAATTATACGTCTCTCGCATTCTGCGAGCAAATCGGCCCGAAGACGGTCGCGTTGCCATCGGCCCAGGGTCACCGAGCTTCGCTTGTGGTAGATTTCAAGAATCAACCGTGAGCGCTGGGAATTCACACTTCCGGCGAGTGATCTGGATCGTGCTCGACAGCGTCGGGATCGGCGAGCTGCCGGATGCGGCTGCCTACGGCGATGTGGGACGCGATACGCTCGGGCACATTGCTCGATCGCACCCTCTGAAGCTGCCGAATCTGGTCCGCCTCGGACTTGCCAACATAAAGCCGTTGGAGAATCTGACACCCCCGGTGAATCCCGCCGGCTGCTACGGGAAGGGCGCAACACATTCACCCGGCAAGGACACCACGACAGGCCACTGGGAAATGGCGGGGATCTGGCTCGATCGCGCGTTCCCGGTATACCCGCATGGTTTTCCGCGGTCAGTGATCGAACAATTCGAAAAGGCCATTGGGCGCCGCACGCTCGGCAACAAGCCGGCGTCCGGAACCGAAATCATCAAGGAACTCGGCGAGGAGCATGTGCGCACCGGCCATCCGATCGTTTACACATCGGGGGACAGCGTCTTTCAGATTGCCGCGCACGAAGAGGTGATTCCGGTTCCCGAGCTGTACCGCATGTGCGAGATCGCGCGCCGAATGCTGGACGGGCCGAACCGCGTCGGCCGGGTGATTGCGCGCCCCTTCACCGGCACTGCCGGAAGCTTTCGCCGAACCGAACGCCGGCATGACTATGCCGTCGAGCCGCCCCGGCCGATGCTGATGGACGTCCTGGCGGAGCGGCGAGTGCTTGTCCTGGGGGTTGGCAAGATTCACGACATCTACAACGGCCGAGGCGTCGAGAATTACGTGACCACGAAGAATAATAGCGACGGCATGAGTAAGCTTATTTCAGGTCTGGCGCAGCAGAGTTCCGGACTAATCTTTGCCAACCTGGTTGACTTCGACATGCTGTACGGCCATCGGAAGGATGTCGAAGGCTTCGCGCGCTCACTGGAGGATTTCGACTCGCTGCTGGGTCCTTTTCTCAATGCGCTTGGCGATTCGGACTTGCTGCTGATCACCGCGGATCACGGCTGCGATCCCGATCCGTGCAATCCAACGACTGATCATTCGCGCGAATACGTGCCGATACTCGCTTATGGGCCTGGGGCCCGCGCCGGAGAGGACCTCGGCATCCGAGATACGCTAGCAGACATGGGACAGACCGTTGCCGAAAATTTTTGCGGCTCGATCCCCCACGGCCGGAGTTTCTTGCCGCAGCTTGTGAAATAGCTCGATTCGTTTTGCGTTACGGAAGAAAGTGGCACGCCGTTTCGGGCGTGGAGCCGTCAGGAGGGCTACGAGGAAGTCCAATTTTACCGGGAGATGCTTCGCCGTGCCCAGCATGACAGGCGTGCGGGAACTGTTTGCACGCGGCCGGTGAACTGGCACGGTCCGCCGCGGGGATGCCCCTACGGCTGCGCCGAACGGGTCGCAAGGAGACTTCGGCCGGAGCGTGCGGAAAGCGTGGCGAAAGGAGCGAGCTAGTCCGCCGCGGAGGGTTTCTGCGCGTAATAGCCAGTGCGGGTCCGCACGGATAACTTCCCGTGCCCCTTGGGCGGGATCAAATCAACGTGGACCGCGCGGAAAGAGCCATCTTTTGCGGTGTTGGAGGGATAGTAGCCCAACGTGTATTGATTGCGAATATCGCGGGCGATCTGGGTACAGATGGAATTCACCTCCGCCAGATTGTCCGGGAAATAGGCCATACCACCGGTGGTCTCGGCAAGGGTGGTCAAAATTTTCTTGGAGTGCCGGACCATCCGCTTGTTGTTCTTCTTATCTTCATCGCTGAAGACCCCGACCGCGTAGATGATTCCGTTCGATTGCTGCGCGGCCTGCAAGGTGTATTCGAAGCTTTTGCGGCTCGCGTCATCATCCCCGTCGGTGATCACCAGCAAAACTCTCTTATCCTTGCGGCCCTTCTTGAGGTGATCGAGCGACCCGATGACTGCGTCGTAAAGCGCGGTGCTGCCGCGGGAGTCGATTCGTTCGAGGGCTTCCCTCAGCTCCTTCGGGTCGTTCGTAAAATCCTTGTCCAAATCGAGGTAAAACTCGTCATTAAAGTTGACGACGAAAACTTCGTCCTGCGGATTGCTCGTCTGCACCAAGGTAAGCGCGGCGGCGTTCACTTGGGCGCGCTTCTCTCGCATGCTGCCGCTGTTGTCGATGACGAGGCCCATCGAGACGGGGATGTCCTCGCGCCGGAACAGCGAAATCTTCTGCTCGATCTTGTCTTCGAAAACGCGAAAGTTGTCGGGTTTCAGGTCGGGAACGAACTCGCCTTTCTGGTCCAGGACAGTTGCGCGCAGCACCACCAGGTCGGCCTCGCTGCGAATCCGATAGTCCTTGTTGTCGGTCTGTCCCGGGTGTTGCGTAGAACCGGCGCCAGGAGGAGGTGGAGGAAACGGGGGATTTTGGGCGCCGGATTTGTTCGGCGCCGCCAGCAGGCAGAGAAGCAGCGACAGAAACGGCGCCAGAGTTCGTCGCAAGTCAGTGGCCGGGCGCGAAGTATCCGTACTTCGCATAAGTGGAAAGGGGAGGGAGGCCTTTCGGCGGGCGGAGCCGGACTTTGATCTTGCGCCATTTGCCGTCGTGGGCGCGGTTGCTCGGTCTGTATCCAAGGACATATTGATTGCGCAACTCCATGCTGATTTTTGTGGCGATGTCGGGCAGCTCGTTCAAGTCGTTCACGCGGAATGTTCGCCCGCCAGTCATCCCCGTCATTTCATTCAAGAGCGAGGGTCCGCCGCACTCTTCGGGCGTGGGGCAGTAACCCTGGGGCTCATAGATGCCGATGGCATAAAGCTGCACGTCGGCTTCCTTCAGGAAACTCCGAACATCGCCTTCGCTGTAACGACTGTGATTATCGCCTCCATCCGATATGATGAGCAGCGCGCGTTTCGTGTTGCGTGCCGCCTTCATCTGGCTCAGTCCCAGGTAAATGCCGTCGAAGAGTGCGGTGCGGCCGTGCGCCGATGTGAACATCAATCGGTTCTGGAGCTCTTCGACGCTTTCCGTGAAAGGGCTGGCAAGCTGCGCCCGGTCGTTGAAATTCACCAGGAAGAATTCGTCCTGCGGGTTGGCCGTTTTGAAAAACTGTACGGCGGCAAGGCGCGACTTCTCGAACTTGTCCGCCATGCTTCCACTCATGTCGAAGATCACGCCGATCGAGATCGGCACATCCTCGCTCGAAAAGTGAACGAGTTCTTGTTCGGCGTTGTCTTCGAATATTCGGAAGTTGTCCTGTTCGAGGCCGGTTACCAGGCGTCCGTACGGGTCCGTCACCGTAGCATTCACCAGGACCAGATCCACTTCCTGCTTCAGGGTGTGCGGACGTTTCTTCTCAGGAGCGGGGGTGGAAGGAACATTGGCTTGGCCAGGCGATTCGGATTGGGCCCGGGACGAAAGGGTGAGGCAAAATGTCGAAGCTAAAAGAGCGCAAGCCGCCAGCGACAGCCCCCAGTTGACCGGCCGCGTCGCCGCCTTGCTCAAGCAACCCCCGACGTCTCGCAGAAAAACGGCATCCCGCAAGGCACTCTCTGCGGATGATTCTATCACTCCGTAGACCCAAAGCAAGGACGTCGTCGCGGTGGTGTCATCGGTGTGACAATCCCAAGTCTCCTGACTCATAGGATGCCACGGCCGTGCAGAGTTAAATCGGCACGCGTCGGTGAGAGTCTCGTCGTCTCACGGTGGTAATATGGTGGCCGAAGACGCGAATTTCAATGGCCGATCCGAATGCAAGGGATGTCCTCGTAGTGATACCGGCGCGCTACGACTCGATGCGCTTTCCCGGCAAAGCCCTGGCCCCAATTGCGGGCAAGCCGATGATCCAACATGTTATCGACCGGGTGCGGCAGGCGCGAAGAGTCACGCGAATCGTGGTTGCTACCGATGACGAACGCATCGTGCGCTCGGTCGAAGGATCGGGCGGGCAGGCGGTTGTTACCCGGCGCGAGCATCGTTGCGGCACGGAGCGGGTCGCCGAAGTCGCCACGCAGATCGAAGCGGCAATTTACGTTGACGTGCAAGGCGACGAGCCTCTGATTGATGCGGAGACGATTGATGTCGTGGTTCAGAGCATGCTGGAAGATGATTCGGTGCAACTAGCGACGCCATGTTCGGCGATTACGCAAGCCGCCGAAATCATGGACCCCAATGTCGTGAAGGTCGTGCTCGATTTCGAAGGCAACGCCCTTTATTTTTCGCGGGCGCCTGTTCCCTGGGTGCGCGACGCCAACAAGCCGGTCGCGGCACAGCACTGGAAACACATCGGCCTGTACGCGTTCCGCCGCGACGCGCTGCTTGATTATCCGACGTTGCCACCGGGCGAGCTGGAGCGCGTCGAACAGCTCGAGCAGTTGCGCTGGCTTGAGAACGGCTATCGCATTCGTGTGGTCGAAAGCAGCTATAACACCGTCAGCGTGGACGTACCCGCCGACGTCGCCCGCGTCGAAGAGTTGCTCAAGGCTCGCGGCGCTGCTCGTTGAGCTGTTGTGGATACCTGGTGCGCGCTGCGGGAATCTCGTCGCATTTTGTGTGGAGATGGCGGCTTTCCGGGGCGAAACACAGCCACTTCGGAAGATTGAGGGCTACTAAGCCCTCTCTCCCCGGAAAACCGCGTTTTCCCGTTCCCTGGTGTCTCTCCAGCAAAAGTGTGCTATTTTCGCATTCGACACAGGGGCTTGCATTTTCT
>JBARRP010000343.1:0-4776 GCA_049644285.1 Candidatus Acidiferrales bacterium
GATCAAAAGCGCGCAAGGGCAACAGACCAGCGTCACTGCTGATCTGTCCGCCAGAAAAGTCCGCGCGAATGGGTCGGTGTCGGTAGAAGGAGAAAACGAGTTGTGGTATACAGTCTGTCACCTTTGGTTGCTCCGAAAGGAGATGCTGGGTTCTGCAAAACCCAGTGTTCATCAACCTTTTAGAGCATCCTTTCTTTTTTCACCACAAAATTCGTGAATAATCCAGGCTAAGGCGCGCCACTGCTTTTCTCCTGTGCATTCAAATGCTTGCGGCGGCAGCCTTCGGGAGTTTCGAACTCTTGACCGATTTTTCGGGTTTCACTTCACTATCCAGCATAGGCGGCAGTCAAGAAGCCAGCGATGGTGCAGGATTTACTTGGTGCTCTATTTCGGAGGCCTTTCCCGAACGCCTGGACACTTCTAGATCGTAGAAGTTCTGCAAATTGAGCCAAAACTCAGCGTTTGTATGAAAGTACCGTGCTAAGCGCAGGGCAGTTTCAGCAGTAATCCGGCGGCGCTCATGTACAATCTCTCCTATGCGCGTCGCAGGTACGTGCAGTTCGAGTGCGAGCTTGTTGACGGTCAGACCCAGCGGCTTCATGAAATCCTCACGGAGGACTTCACCGGGATGCACAGGGGGCATAAGCGTTTCGGTCTTGTTCATGTCTACCTCGTTCCTTGCTAGCGATAGTCGACAATTTCCACGTCATAGCAGTGGCCATCGCGCCAGATAAAGCAGACGCGCCACTGATCATTGATTCGGATCGAGTGTCGTCCTTTCCGATCTCCTCGCAGTAACTCCAATTGATTCCCCGGAGGCGAAGCCAAAACCCTCAATTCTGTCGCGGCGAGGAGTGCAGAGGGCTCCCGTTAATTGGGCGCCGCAGTTCTGGCAGAACATTCGTCCTCTCGTTCTCGATCTTGGCGTGAGGTGCGCGTGCGTCATTCTAGCTCAGATCTTGAATGACTCCAATGATTCGGGGGCAAAGAGCTCTTGGGGTTTCAGCAAGCGTTTGGAGAGGCCCTGCTCGTACGAGTAGCGCAGGAAGGTGCTCAGAGTATGCAGGTTCGCCTCGAATCCGTAGAGCCAGAAGTCTTGCCCCATCAGGACCTGCGTGTCTTCCACGCACCGCATCAGGAAGGGGAGCATGGTCTTCAGCAACTCTTTGGTATTCAAGGCCTGATACGTCTGGCGTTGCGAATCCACAAAGGCTTTGTACAGGGATCGAGCCACCCACGGATATTTTTCATAAACGTCACGACGAATCACGATCGTGTGCATGATCGGAAATATCTTGGTCTTCAGAAAGTAGTCGCGCTCGACCGTATAGTAGTCTTCGAAGAGCCGCCGTACGCTGCCCGAGCCAGATTCGAATGTGGAGGGCACATAGCCCGAGTAGAGGGCATCGAGCCCGCCCGCATCCAGCATCTGCGAGAGCGTCCTCGTGGGAGGGATTGACTCGATGCGGATTTCCGGGGGAAGAGAAAGTGTGAGTTTCTCGGGTCGCCCGGGCTCCTCCTGTCCGCCGGTGAAGTACGTCGTACTCGCAACGGGAACTTTGTACTCGTCACTCAAGATCCCGCGGATCCAGACACCGGCGGTCATCTCGTATTCGGGGGTTCCCACCCGCTTGCCCGCCAAGTCCTTCGGCTCACGGATTCCACTATAGCGATTGACAAATATGAAGGAATGCCGGAACACGCGCGAAGGGAAAACAGGGATGGCTATGAACGCCGGATTGTCAGCAAAGAGAGACGCCACGTACGAGGACAGAGACATTTCGGCCACATCAAATTCGTGATAGCGCAGCATGCGGAAGAACGTTTCTTCGATTCGAAGGTTCAAATACGTCAGTTCAATTCCGTCCACCGGTATGCGCCGTTCCATAAGTGCGCGGGTACGATCGTAGTCCCAGCAAGCTAACGTAAGCCGAAGCTTCCCCGATTCATCCCAGGAAGGGGCCGTAGCTTGCCGGTCTTCACTGCTTCTCAGACTGGCCGACCCCGACGGCGAAGCTGCTGCGTTGGCGGTCAGCAAGCCAGTGGCTGTAGCAGCGACACCGGCGCTGCCGATCAGCTTGACGAAATTACGCCGGCCCAAGCTGCGCTGCGAGCCTTCCGCAAGCGGAGCGGTGTTTTTCCGATAATCCCGTCTCGGCATGATCGCTTACCTTTCGCTCCCGGTCGGGCGGACGTGGTTTAGGAAATCTGAGGCCGATCAGGCGGCGATGCTGCCCCAGTGCGCGGCCATGTATTCGGCCGTGCGAAGTGTGAGCGCATGCAGGGTGAAGGTTGGGTTCACGGCGCCCTCCGTGGGAAACAGCCCTGTTCCGGTGATGAACAGATTCGCAACGTCGTGCGTCCGGCCGTAACTATCGGTGATGGAGTCCTCGGCAGTCTTGCCCATGATGGTTCCGCCGGGCGTGTGTGCGAAGCTGGGCGCCGGGCTGGCCCACGCTTCCTTGGCCTGCGTCGCCCGCATGATCCGCAGTCCCAATTCGACCTGGTAGTTGAACAACTTCATTACGTCCTCGTCGACAGCATGGACAATCCGGGCCAGCGGGAAACCAAACTCGTCCTTGCGGTCGGCGAGCACGACGCGGTTCTCTGGATTCGGCGCCTCCTCGCCTTGCGCTTGCATCGTGGCCAGCCCCCGCGCGGCCTTTTTCATGAAGTCGTGCAAGGCTGGGCCGAAGATGGAAACCTGGGAATTGGCGAAGCCGAGAATGTCGTTCGGCTTCTGGGCGATGCCGATGA
Source organism: Candidatus Acidiferrales bacterium (assembly GCA_049644285.1). Classification (GTDB taxonomy): domain Bacteria; phylum Acidobacteriota; class Terriglobia; order Acidiferrales; family UBA7541; genus CAVRXT01. The sequence goes on from JBARRP010000343.1 coordinate 2,758, forward strand.
ACCACATGTAGCTGCCGAAAGCCTCCTTGCGGTCCTTCGGGTAGTCGTCCTGAGACATGAGCAACGCCGCGTTCATTCCCATGTGGTTTTCGACATCTTCGCCGAACAGTCCCCAGATATTCGCCAGAGGGTGACTCATGATGTAGCGCCCGAGCAGCCCGCTCGAGTTCGCGAGGCCGTTGCGATGCTTGTCGGTGGCGGAGTTGAAGAGGATTCGGGGATTTTGCGCCGTAAAGGCCGCGAGAACCACGACGTCGGCTGGCTGCACCTGACGGCGCTTTTGACGGTCGTAATATTCGATGCCGGTGGCGCGGTCGCCCCGCGAATTCATCAGCACGCGCGTAACGCTGCAATAGTTGCGGATCTCGGCGCCAACTTTCAGCGCCCGCGGGAGGTACGTCACTTGCGGATTGGCAAGGGCGCCGATGGGACAGCCGGCATTGCACCAACCGTCGTAGATGCATGCGGCACGGCCGTTGTACACCACGCTGTTGATCGCGACCGGGTTGGGCGCGGTGCGGATGCCCAGCTTGTGGAAGCCCTCCGCAAGCAACTCGGCGTGACGGAACATCTTCGTCGGCGGCATGGGATAGGGATCGCCCGCCGGCCGCCAGACCTCCGCGACATGATCGCCGGACAGGCCCACTTCGCGCTGAATGCGGTCGTAATAGGGCCGCAAGTCGTCATAGGAAATCGGCCAGTCGAGGCCGCGCCCGTAGAGCGTCTTCATCCGGAAATCCTCGGGGTGGAGTCGCGGCCAGTTCGCGAACTGATGCGACGCGGCGCCGCCAGTGCCCCAGCCAGTGCCGAAGTTGTAGGGCAGCGGAGTGCGGCCTTCCGATATCACCGGCGGCACGGCCCACTTCAGGCGGCGCGCCCAGATCCCCGAGCTGATCATATCGCCCAGCCCAAAAGGCGGACCCTGCTCGATAAGCACTACCTTCTTACCCGCTTCGCCGAGCTGCGCGGCCAGGAGGATTCCGGAGGCGCCGGCTCCCACGACTACGACATCAACTTTCGTGTTGGCCATGGGTCACCATTTCTTGGTGGGCACGATGTGCGGCATGTAAGGAACTTGGAGCCGCTCGAAGCCCTCGACAGTGCCATAGTAGACGTCGACGGCGTCGTTGCGTGTTACGTAATAGAAAAATGGCGATGGCGGCGGACCGCTCCAACCGTCAGGATTTTGCCGGCGCATCAGATCGACGAACTGATGTTGCTTGTCTAGCCCGAGCGCCGCGAACTTCGCGCCATGAAGCTTCAGGCACGCCTGATCCAGGGCTAACAAACCGGCACGATAGAAGTCCACGTACGGTGGCATTACCCCCACCGTGCGCGCAACCAGCAGGCACTTGCCCGGATCGACGCTGAGTTGCTGATCGACGTAGTGCGCGATGCCCGCTTCCTTTGCCCCCGGTAACAACGTATCGCCAAGCGCTTCCAGCCCGGCCTGTTCGTTGCCGGTCAGCAGCTTCAGCGGAACCTTTTGTGCGCGCGCTTCCTGCGCAGTTAGCAGCACCTCCGCACCTCCTACACTGAACATCAGTGCGCTAACCGCCGCGCCTTTCATGAACACCCGTCGTTCGATTTTTTCCATCTTCACACCTCTCCGGGCGACACCGGGCCTGCCTGTACCGCGGTGGTCGAGAGAGTCTACATCACCGAGAGGCGTGGTCAAGCCGAGTTTCGCGAAATCAGAAAGCGATTGAGGGCGTGGCGTTGACGCATTTCTGCGCTTCCGTTAGGATGAAAGACGTCGTTGGGCGGTTAGCTCAGCGGTTAGAGCATCCCGCTTACACCGGGAAGGTCCACCGTTCAAATCGGTGACCGCCCACCATGTCCGGTTGTAGCGCGATGCGGTCCGTGCGGGGCCGTAGTTCAGCTTGGTTAGAACGCCTGCCTGTCACGCAGGAGGTCGCGGGTTCGAACCCCGTCGGCCCCGCCAAGGTTTCAATCCACTATCGAGCGTTGCGTTTTCAGAAGCTCGGATTGGCCCAATTCTTGTGCCCCATCTGCCTC
>JBARRP010000344.1:0-69748 GCA_049644285.1 Candidatus Acidiferrales bacterium
GCGCAGCGGAGCTCGCTGGCAGGATTTGCCCGAGGAATTTCCTTCACCGGCAACGTGCTGGCGGCGACTGCGGGATTGGGAAGAGCAGGGAGTCTGGCTCACCATTTGGCGCGCATTCCTGGCGGAATTGAACCAACGCGAGCAACTCGACTGGAGCGAATCGTTTCTGGACGGCAGTTTCGCTCCGGCGAAAAAAGGGGCTGCAAAGTCGGAAAAACCAAGCGGGGCAAGGGAACGAAGTGGATGGTGGTGGTCGACGGCGAGGGTGTTCCTCTGGGAAAGCAGCTTTACTCTGCATCCCCGAACGAGGTCCGGCTCGCGGAAGAAACGCTCGCGTCGATCCAGGTGACCCGACGACATCGCGGCGGACGGCCACGCCAGAAACCCGTGCGTGTGATTGCCGATTGCGCCTACGACCGCGATCCGCTGCGCGAGCGGTTGGCGGGACGCGGGATCGAATTGGTAGCACCCCACCGCTGGAATCGCAGCAAGCCGCGCACCCAAGATGGCCGAGCGCTGCGTCGATACCGGCGTCGCTGGAAGGTGGAACGCACCCTCGCCTGGCTCGGCAACTTCCGCCGATTGGTCGTCCGCTACGATCGCTCGATCACCATTTATGAAGCTTTCTTTCATATCGCCTGTCTCATGATCACCTTACGCAGGGTTTTGAAATGAGCTGTAGTCACGAGGGCCATGAGGTTCGATGAATCGGCGGTAAATTTTGTGTGACTTTAGGTCCTGCGAGGGAGCCGAGGAGTGATTCGTTGCAGGCAGCGCCGGGGCGTTCGTACTTACTTTGTCACCCTCGATGGGGCATCGCGGACGCAATCAGCCCTGCTGCCCAGCCTCTACTGCCAGATACAAGAGCCGTGCGCCAGTCGGTCGCTGAAGCTAAGATAAAATGGCTCATTCGCGCTCGTGGTGACGCGCATCTTCCATAAGTTTGTATACCGCATCGCGAAATTCGCCGTAAGCGTCGGGGACGGCATTATAGCCTCTCGATTTCACCTGCCTTTCTCCAAATCGCAGAGTCAAAGCCCATGACTCCCCATCCGGCCAATCGCGTTTCGGGTCGTTGTAATCGGATTTCCATCGCCAGACGCCGAGTGAGTCGATCCGTGCCCAAAATCGCTGCCACGCCTCCGGAGCCGGGCGTAGCCGCTCGACCGTTTCAACAAATGAACCCTTGCCCTTCATGTCGGCGACACGTTTTACGAAGACCAGTGTGTCGCGCTCCCATTTCACCCGGTCGCCTCCCATGTAGGCGTGGCCTTCAAAAAATTCAAACTGGTCCGGCACAAGGGTGGATTCACGCAATTGGCCTTGAACAGCCGACGGGACGAACGTGGCCACTAGAAGCATCGCTAAAAACATACGACGCAAGTTAGCCATACAACTCCACTCGAATCCCCACCGATTTTCGACGCGTTTCCTAGAAGAGATGCGCCTTCTGACTCAAGAACATCGGAACGCTTTTCTCATCCCAGCCCCAAACGGCATAGTCGTCGAATCCGCACTCGCGACGCGAACCGGTATTCGTATGCGCCTCGCTGAACAGAAACAGCCGGGCTTCGCGTGGCGGCAAATTCATTTCTTCGTCGGAAGGAGATGGAGGGAGCGTAGCAGACTGGCCAGGATAGCACTGGTAGATCATCTGATTGGATCGAGTGATGAAAGCCACTTGCACGCGGACCAATTGATCGGTGTTATTGGTAATCTTGATGCCGTCCGGTTCCCGCTCCACGCTGAGTGCTCCCGACGCCTTCAACTTGCGCTCCAATTCGCTCTTCGCCGTCTGTTTTGCCTCGTTCTCGCGAATGGACGGATTGATGAGCCAATCGACATACCCCCGCGGACCTCTTCTGGCTGTCTCTACGAAAACCGGGAGGAAGACCACCACAAGTCCTATCCGTGTGACCAGCCTGGCGCGGTTCGGTAACATCGCCAGAATAATGCATTCGGTAACAAAAGCTGCACAAAACACTGCCAAAACGCCTAGCAAAAATACTCCCAAGAAAACGATCACGCTCACAATCTTGATGTCTGCGCCCTTATTGGGTTCACCCGCGTTGCCCAGCGCAATACCCCACTTGGCTAGGAAAGGCACAGAGAGATAGGCCAGAGCCGCTGCGCAGAGAGCTAACAGTAGGCCGTCGACTAGAGTCAAAGAAGCTTTTCTGAACAGGTTCTTGAGGTCGGGCATCCAAGCCTAGTATAAGCCCCGAAAGCTCAAGGACAGCGAGCACCCTCGGCAGAGATCGCCGTTCCTTTGGTCTTGCCTCAGGCACGAGCACAAGCCTCGTCGCATCGTGCGTTCCACCTGTCCGGTGTGCCGAGTACCGAGATAGTACGGTCGACACATACGATGACCTTGCCGTTCTTGGATCGCGCGTTCGATGTTATCTTTGTGGTGGCTGGCGACAACGAGGCCAGCTTCGTACATGAACTTTTCAACGTGCGTAACCGCCGTTTCAAACATCCCGTCGAGCTGGTTCAACCTAAGAGCCGAAACGTTCTTTGACTACGCGATGATTTCGCTGAAGCTCACCGTCAACCAAATCTCTTCAGCGAGAATCAGTGATGTTAGAAAAGGATGCGTTCCGGTGATTCGTCAAACTGAATCGTTGTAAATCATATTCATGGACGTTCTCAAAAAGCTTTTCGAGCAGCATTTCCACTCCCCGGTCGGGCGGGTGCAGCCGCTGAAGGGCCAGCTCAGCGGTTCGGGGCGCAAGATCATCCGGCTTGCCAGCGAAAAGGTCAGCGCGATCGGCATTCAGTATGACGTACGCGAAGAGAACGTCGCTTTCCTCGAATTTTCCAAGCATTTTCGCCGACATGGCCTGCCGGTGCCGGAAATTTATGCTGAAGATTTGAGCCACGGGGCTTATCTTGAAGAAGACCTGGGAAACACGACTCTTTTTGAGTTTCTCTCGAAAAATCGCGCCGGCGAGAACATTGCTCCGCCGGCGGCAGAAGCGTATCGCAAAGTTGTGAACGTGTTGCCACGCTTTCAGATCGAAGCCGGCCGCAGTTTGAATTACAAAGTTTGTTATCCGCGCGCCAGCTTCGATCGCCAGTCCATCGCCTGGGATTTGAATTATTTCAAGTATTACTTCCTTCGGCTCGCGGGCATTCCCTTCAACGAACAAGCGCTGGAAGACGATTTCGGCCGCTTGATGAAGTTCCTGTTGAGAGCCGGGCGCGACTACTTTCTCTATCGGGATTTCCAATCACGCAACGTGATGTTGCGCGACGGTAATCCATTTTTTTTGGACTATCAAGGCGGCCGCAAAGGCGCGCTGCAATATGATATCGCTTCTCTTTTGTACGATGCCAAGGCGGATCTGCCGCCGGAGCTCCGCCAGGAATTGCTCGATCACTATATCGACCGGCTGGCTGACTTCATCGAGCTTGAGCGACCAGCGTTCATGGAGCACTACTATGCCTATGTTTACGTGCGGATCATGCAGGCGCTGGGCGCTTATGGCTTTCGCGGCTTTTATGAGCGCAAAACCCATTTTCTGCAAAGCGTGCCGTACGCGCTGAAGAACGTGCGCTGGCTGCTTCACCACGTCGAGCTGCCGATCGCGCTGCCGACGCTGATGCAAGCGTTCGAGAGCATGGTGGCCTCGGCGAAATTGGCGGGCCCGACTTCCGAAGCGAAAAACTTGGTCGTGCGGATTTTCAGCTTTTCATTTCACCGGGTCCCGCCGAACGATGAGAGCGGGCATGGCGGCGGCTTCGTTTTCGATAGCCGCGGCATCCCGAATCCCGGACGCGAGGAGCGCTTCGAAACTCTAACGGGCAAAGACGCGGCGGTGATCGAGTATCTCAATCAGCAAGAAAGCGTGCATCAGTTTCTCGCCAGCGTGACGTCGCTGGTGGATGCCAGCGTGAGCGACTATCAGCGTCGCGGCTTCAAGAACTTGATGGTGTCGTTCGGCTGCACCGGCGGCCAGCATCGCTCGGTATATCTGGCAGAGCAATTGGCGAAACATTTGCGTGGCAGGAACGGGGTGGACGTGGTGGTGCGGCATCTTGAGCTGGAGAACTTGGGCAAATGAAAGCGATGATTCTGGCCGCCGGCCTCGGTACGCGCTTGCAGCCACTCACCACCGGTCGCCCCAAAGCGCTGGTGGAAATCGCCGGCCGAACGCTGCTCGAGATCACACTCTCTCGCCTGCGCGCCTTTGGGATTCGCGAGGCGATCATCAACGTGCATCACTTCGCCGACATGATTCTCGAGTATCTGAAAACGAACGATAACTTCGGCATGCGTATTGAAGTCTCTCGCGAAGAGGTCTTGCTCGACACGGGCGGCGGCCTGAAAAAGGCCGCTTATTTTTTCCTTGAGGATTCCAACTGTTTTGAAAAGCCGTTTATTTTGCACAATGTCGATGTCATCAGCACGATTGATCTCCGACGCATGGTGCAGGTTCATACTGAAAGTCAGGCTCTCGCCACTCTGGCGGTGCAAGACCGGGAGACTTCTCGATTTCTGCTCTTCGACGAGCAGCTTCAGCTTTGCGGCCGGCGATCCGGGCGCGATCAGAAAACTGAATTTGTTCGATCTTCACAACAGGTGCAGGCACTGGCCTTTTGCGGCATCCACGTTATTTCTCCTCGTCTTTTTGCGATGATGATGGAAGAAGGCGCTTTCTCCATCATCAACTCCTATCTGCAGCTCGCCGCCCGCGGAAACAAAATCCTCGCTTTTCGCGCCGATGAATATTATTGGCGTGACCTCGGCAGGCTGGACAATGTGATGCAAGCCGCGCAGGATTTAAAGCAAAAAGTTCTTCTATAGGCAAATCGGCCACGGCGTAGAATGGACCGGCGGCCGGCGGCGCACAGCGCTGGCGACGCCTGTCACGGTTCCGCCCGAGTCACGGCGCACTCGGACATAAGCGGTTCTGGAAGAGTCCGCGACCATGCGCCCGGAATGCGCCGCGCGCGAGCGCCACTTCTCGTGTAGCGCGCCATACGGCTGACCGCGCGGTTGTTACAAACTTGAAGAACTGTCGCCATTGTGTCGGGGCTGCGGGATGGCTGTCAGGAAAAAAAGAAGCTTGACATATGCCTATATGGGAATGCAATGTCGGGGCATGGCACGCGCAGCCACCACATCGGATGCATTCAACGCGGTCGCTGAGCCCCGTCGGCGGGAAATATTGAACTATCTCGCGCTGCAGGAACGTCCGGTCGGGGACATCGTGGCAACCCTGGGTCTGGAACAGCCCTCCGTGTCAAAGCACCTCCGCGTTCTACGAAACGTGGGCCTGGTCCACGTGCGCCGCGATGGTCGCCAGAAGCTGTATCGAACCAACGCCGCGGCGATCCGGCCTCTGCACGAGTGGACCAGCAGATTCGAGCGCTACTGGCGGCATCAGTTGAATCGCGTCAAGGAGCGTGCCGAGGCAAAGATGAACAGAGTCCGGGTGGACTTGAATTCAAGGAGGAAAGATGATTCCGACAGCACAGAGCATTGAGAATTGGACGCTGAACGTTACCCAGGAAATCCATGTCCGTGCGCCCCTGGATGTGACCTTCGCTGCACTGCTCGAACAGCTCGGGCCGCACAATGAAGGGATGGAAGGCACACCGATGCCCATGAAGATTGAGCCGTGGCCAGGGGGAAGGTGGTACCGCGATTTGGGCGATGGCAACGGTCATTTCTGGGGACACGTGCAGGCCATCAAGCGGCCGACGCTGCTCGAAATCAACGGGCCGTTGTTCATGTCCTATCCGGCCGTCTCGAATGTGCAGTACCGCTTGACTGAGGCCGACGGTGGAACGCTGATCCAGTTCCATCACACGGCGCTTGGATTGATTCAGGAGGATCACAGAAAAGGAGTGTCGTCCGGCTGGAGCCGCATCCACGAGCGCGTCCGCAAGCAGGCGGAGGCCTTTCGGTCGCGGCAAGCGGCATCGCAGTGAGAGGGAAGACATAGTCGCGGAGGACGCAGAGAAAGAAGCGGAAGAGCAACTCCAAGTTCACCGTAGTTGATTCAGAAAAACCAAAAAAAAGAAAAGGAGACAAAGAACCATGGAAACAAAACCCACGCACGAACAAGCGCAACTCCACCTGCAAGTCTATGATATGCGCCGCGAGGCCCGGCTGCGCCAGGCGCGCGATTGGTACTTCAAGAACTACTTCGTGGAGAATCTCGAGGACAGCATGCGCATCGCGGCGCCCGGAACGGAAACAGGCGCGCTGGCGATGATGGTGCTCAGCTATTGGGAGCAAGCCTGCGCATTACTCAACTACGGTCTGCTCCACGAAGGCCTCTTCTTTGAGACGAGTGGAGAGTTTTTCGGGGTCTGGGAGCTCGTCAAGCCCATTGTGCCGCAGGCTCGGGAGCGGTTCGTGAATAAGCAGTTCCTCGCGCACCTGGAAAAAGCTGCGCAGCGCTACGAAGCCTGGATCGAAAGCCGCTCACCTGGTCATATCGCTGGCATGCGCCAGTTTATGAAACAGATGCGCGCTCAGGGTGCAACAGCAGCTAAAGCCTGATCCGGACTCGAGAGTAAAGAGTGAGCGAGCCTGCGACTCGCGGGCGCGCAAGCGTGCTTCCTGCGGCGCAGGCTCGTTTCGTTCATAGCCCTAAGAGTAAGTCTGATAGAAGTGACAGGTAGGCAGGCAACACCGCTGGCAAACTAAAATTTGAATTTGCCGGTTGTCACGTTTTTCCCGGCACCTGATTTTTTTGCAAGTCTCCCGCCGGGCTGAGCCAAAGTTGCAGTTGCTCCTGGAGGACCTTGAAATCGACCGGCTTTGAAACGATGCTGTTGCAGCCGCGCTCAAGAAACGTGCGGTTGTTCGGTAACCATGGCTTGCGCCGTCACTGCGATGATGGGGATCCTGCAAAGCACCGGCTGCTGACGCATCCACGACGCCAGCAACAGACCATCATCAAGAGAATCAGGGGCGCCGCGGGAAACACAAAAGCATCAGGAGAATTCCTGCAAGGTAGAATGGCGCAGACTGCTGGAAGGTGGCGCCTATAAACCGCAAAGCGAATCCCAGAAGTACGATGGACTCGAACATTACGTAGCTGAAGATATTGCCCTTCCGCCACTGTATCAGAGCGGCGGCATCGTCCTGTCGCAAGGACAAGGTATCGGCGGATCATCCTGATTCGCACAAAAAGACCAACCGCGACGAGCACCACAGCAAGGCCCATTCATCAAGGCGACGTTTGGCTGGGTTCTAGGAACATCGACCAACTGTTCTCCTGTTCCGACATAGAGCACCATGGCGAACAGGAGAGTTCCCCACACTATCTGTAGAAGACGCGTGGCTGCTTCAAGGGTCGCAATTGGTTGGGGCATGGCCGATTATTTCCTCTGACAGTTACGCGAATTCTGCCATGGGGCGCGTCAGCGGGCAATCAGGATGTGACACGGATTGCGGGATTTTCTAAGGCCTGATCGAGCGGAGGCTAGTAAGAACGGAGGTCGGCGAAGCAGGCTTGATTGCGCTGAAGGCGCTGGTCCAGGTCGACGGCCAGGTAGCGGGTGCAGGTGGCCATCTCGCGCTGCGACCAAGCCCGGAAAGCCGGAGCGAGGGAATCAAGTTTTTCGAGCGCGCGGTAGTAAAGGCGAACGTGCCACAGTTCTTGGCTGCGCGTGGGCGCCAGATCGGGACAAAGCCCCTGTAGCGCGGCGAACGCTCGGAAATCCTTTGGATTCAGAGGATTGGCGAATGGCTCGGCGGCTGACTTCAGGGTTTCCGAAAGCGGCTCTGCGGAGAAAGTGAGCAGACCGGCGCGCCAACTAAAGACGGCGAACTGGATGACCGCCGCCACCGAGATCACGAAGATAAGCGCTGCCATCATGGTTCTCACGCTCCACGGCTAGTTTGCAACTGTGCCCTGCAGCCCACAATGGAACTACAGTACTGTTTTTCGTAGAACAAGGCGATTCGGGCCTGCTCGCGCACGGGTGTAACGTCTTTGCCTTTGTACGGCCCGCGGCACAAAAATGCAGGTTCGTACTGATCGATTCATCAAAAGATGAATAATGGGGACTGGTAATCCTTCTCTCAAACGCTGTTTTCGTGGATAATCCGTTGCGGGTCGGCTGCAGTAGGAAGGATGAACCGGGAGATCATGCGGATGGAACTCGGGAGAGACAGACTTTGCGCGCGGTAATCACGGGCGGCTCCGGATTCCTGGGTTCCCATCTCTGTGACAAGCTCCTGGAGCACGGCTGGGAAGTTACCTGCCTGGATAGCCTTATCACCGGGGCCGAATCGAACGTTGCGCACCTTCTGAATCATCCGCGGTTCCGGCTGGTCCGCCAGGATGTTAGCCGCTACATCGATGTGCCCGAGCCGGTTGATGCCGTGCTTCACTTTGCCTCTCCCGCCAGCCCGGACGATTATTTGAAGCTTCCGATTCAGACGCTGAAAGTCGGCGCGCTCGGCACGCACAATTCACTGGGATTGGCCCTGGCCAAGAAAGCGAAGTACCTGCTGGCCTCGACCTCGGAATGCTACGGCGACCCGGAGGTGAGCCCGCAACCGGAAACTTACTGGGGCCATGTGAATCCGATCGGGCCACGGGGCGTTTACGACGAAGCGAAGCGTTTCGCAGAAGCGATGACGATGGCTTATCACCGCTATCACAGCGTGGACACACGGATCGTTCGCATCTTCAATACGTATGGCCCGCGAATGCGCCTGAACGACGGGCGCGCCCTGCCGAACTTTCTCTATCAGGCGCTGACCGGCCAGGCTCTGACGGTCTACGGCGAGGGAAAGCAGACCCGAAGTTTTTGCTACGTTTCCGACCTGATCGAAGGAATCTACCGGTTGCTCGAGTCGAAGGAGCACGAGCCGGTCAACATCGGCAATCCCCAAGAGATCACGATCCTGGAATTCGCCGAGCAGATTCGCGGGCTGACGAGCACTCGCGCGGCCATCGAGTTCCGTCCCCTGCCGCAAGACGATCCCAAACAGCGCTGTCCTGACATCAGCAAGGCTCGGCGAATTCTGAAATGGGAGCCCCGCGTCAACCTGGATGAAGGCCTCCGGCTGACCTTGGAATATTTTCAGAAGAAGGTCGCGGAGACAACCGGGAAGGCATAGTTGCCCGTGTGAGGTCTTCCACAAGAAATACGACACCCTGTCTGCGGTGTGATTCTCAGCATGACTTTTCCGACGCTTTTCCGTGGAAATACGGTAGAGGCAGGCAGCGTTTGGTAGTACAATCGCCGCGATTTTGTGGCACGATCGGCGGTGTTTCCGCCGGCTTTGATTCCGGAAGGCCGAGAGAGTGGACATTCTCTGGGTGGCGTTGGGAATCTGCGTTGTAGTCGTATTCGTCTTTTACGTTCTGGCCCAGCATTGGCAGCGTTTGCTCACCCGGCATGCCTGGACGGTCCGCGAGTTGACCGAACGGCTGGCAACTCTCGAAGAAATTGCCAACCCGGACCTTCTTCGAAAGATCGAGGAATCTGCTTCTCCACCGCTTGAGCAGCTTTATACCTTCCGCCTGTGTTTCAGCGACCGCTTCTGGAACGAGACGCTCGGCGCGACGCCGGAAGAGCTGGCGTTCGTGCGGAGTCAGGGGAATTTGTTAGCGTCGGTGAAAATCGAGCGATGGAGAAGCCACAGCGTGGTGACGATCGCCGAAATTCTCCCGCAGAGCAAGTCTGCAAGCTGGCAGACGCGCTCGATCGAGATCTTTCCCGGGTCTATGCCGGGCGAGGCCCGTTTCTTCACGGTTTGGGAGCTTCCGTTCGGCGAGGCGGATGGCGGCTGCGTTCCAGCGAAATCTCGTTCCCTTGAGCTGCGCCTGTACGACGGCTCACTGACGCTTTGTTCGTGCCACAATCGGCTGCCGGCAGGCGAGGCGAAGGCGGATTCGAGGGCCGAAGACGAAAAACTGCTGACCATCGTTCCGTTGGATGAAGCTCGGCTTGCGCGGTACCGCACGCACGACGAAGCCACGGAGGCCGATGGGTTCGAAGCTATTCCTGACCCCGCCGACCTGACGCGTCGCGAGGATTCTTGCGTTTCGATTTACGGGCATCAGGACGAGCGCCTGGGTCTGGACTGGCACCTCTGCCTTCGAAAACTCGTTCGAAGAGAAGCGGGACAGCGAGTGGAAATTCTGGAGTCCGGCGAAATCAGGAAAGTCAGCTAAGGACTTCAGCTTGCAGCACGGCTGTGGATTCGGCTGCGCTCACCGCAAGAAGCCGTGCCCTGACGGAGAGATGCGACTGCTGGTGAGAAGGCCGCGCAGCCCCATCAAGAGAAGGCGTGGCTGGCTCAAGCAGATGTGCCAGAGGACCTTGAGCGCGTCATCTCGGGAATATTCTCCCAGGGACCTTCGCGCGGGGGCATTCAGCAGGTCCACCAACCGGCTGTAATCGGCTTGTTGAAAATGATGGAGGGACCTGCGAAGGAGAAGGTGCAAGTCGAGCTCCTTTCGCAAGGAGCGCAGTTCCGCGCTGGTCCCGCCATTGAGGATGGCTTCGGCAACGCCAAGGGCGCCGCGAAATCCCGTTACGATTCCCCCGATGGTGGTCACTTTCACTTGTGCCGCCGCGTCGCCGACCAGATACACGCTTCCGGAGCCAACACGCCGCTTCACCGGAACCCAACGCCGGTACACCGGGATTCGCGCGCCTTGAAAGGCGAGCGGCTCGAGCTTGCGCTTTTCCAGGAAGCGTTCCAGATAGGTCCGCGTTTCCTGTCCCGCTGTGCCGATCAGTCCGAGGGCTCCCCGCTTCGGAGATTCGGGAATCAACCAGTAAAAATAGGGCGTGTCCTGCGGAACGAACCAGACTCGAACCGTGTCCGGTGACATGTCACCTGGCAACGGCACGATGGCCTGAACAAGAGGAACGGTTTTCTGCCGCGGCCAGCCGGCGGAGCGCGCCACGCGGCTGATGGCGCCGTCACCGCCGATGACTGTGTTTGCGGGCAAGTCTTCGCGTTGACCGTCTGCAACGCGGAGCAATTCGAGATTTAACGCGTCTCCGTTCGGGCGCAATCCCTGGAATTGCCGGCCGAAATTCAACTCCGCGCCCGCGGCTTGCGCCATTTCCGCCAAGCAGCGGATGAGAGCGGAACGCTCAATCACTAGATCCGGGTGATTGAGCGAGATGGTGGCAGCGCGGCCGTCAGTGAACAATTCGAAGCGGCGAATCTCGCTGACGACGCTGCCTTCCGCCGCGGGTCCCAGAAGATCGCGCATCCGGCGAGTGACGATCAGCGTTCGAGCCGCGGGCGCAAGATGCTCCGCTCGCTCGATCACACGCACCGGCGCGCCTTCCCGAGCCAGCAAATACGCAGTGTAGAGTCCTGCGGCCGAGCCGCCCACTACCGTTACGGGATGATTCCGAATCCGACTGCCGGGGATGAAGCGGCTACGAGTTCGCCGTGACAACGAGTTCACCATCTGCTGCTCTTGGCTTCTTCACTTTTGCAAACTTGCCGGAAACAGGGGTGTAAAAGGCTACCGGCATGGTTCCGCGCGCGCTCCGCGTCCTTACCCATTCGAGAAAAAAGCGCGTGGCCTGCCAATCCGCCGGTGGGGCCAACCCGGTGCGGCAGTATAACGTACCCGCGCGATTCCGCCAAAGCATTCGCCCCCGCGGGCGGGTAGTTACTTTCCAGCACGATCAGTATTTCTACCGGCTTCACACGTGATTGCAACTAGCATGAAATGCTAACCGCGGAGTTATCAAAACGAAATGCGCGCCCGCGCTGCGCTTGTTTGGGTCAAGGGGAGACGGTACACTCGGTTGCACCAGCCAATTCGTTCGTTTTGGGAGGGTCGATGAAGCTCAAATTCAGACGAATGCTGGACTTTGCTTTGATATTGCTTTTCAGCGCCGTCCTGGCTTATCCGCAGGACGTTTTCGCCCAAAACCATGTGGTTTCGTCGGCGGATTTGCAGAAGGATCTGGCAGCGGCTTCCACAGCTCGTGAGAATAATCTGGCCCGGGTGGACAAGTTCTTTTCGTCGGAGCAAGCGCAACAGGCTCTGAAAACAGCCCACGTCGATGTCCAGGAAGTAAAGAACGCCGTAAGGCTGCTGAACGATGAAGATCTGGCGCGTTTGACCGCCCGCACCGACAAGGCGCAGAAGGATTTCGCCGCCGGCAATCTGTCCGACCGGGACCTGATCATTATTATTCTGCTGGTGGTGGCGCTCGTGCTGATCATTGTCGCCGTTCGATCATGAAACTTCGCGTCATCATTGCGTGTCTCGTAATCTCCGCGGCGTGCGTTGGCTTGGCGCTTGCCGCGGAGACAGCGGGAATCTGGATTGACGTTCCCTTCGTCACGCAATCGAAGGACGGGTGTGGGTCTGCCGTCATCTCGATGGTCCTGCAATACTGGGCGAAGAAGACGGGACAACCATCTTTGACGGTCGCTGACCCGGAAAGGATTCAGGCCGCGCTGTTCGTTCCCGCGGAAAAAGGCATTCCGGCCAGCGCGATGCAGAAATATTTTCAAGATTCCGGGTATCGCACATTCGCGTTTCATGGAGAATGGGAGGACTTGAGGCATCATCTCTCCGCGGGGCGTCCCTTGATCGTCAGCCTGAAGGTCATTGGATCGCACGGGCCACTTCATTATGTTCTTGTCGTGGGGATCGACTGGGATCGAGATTATGTCTTCCTGAATGACCCGGCACAGCAGAAAATGCTCCGCGTTTCGCGAGAGGGCTTCGAGTCCCAGTGGAACGCCGCCGGCAATTGGACCCTCCTGGCACTTCCATGGCCAGGCGACTGATTTTCCTTCTTTTCTTTCTGCCCCTGCCGCCTCCCGCTTTTCCGCAAGACGTTTCCAACACAGCAGAGAAAATCTCAGCGGTAAAAAAAATATACGACGAAGGGCGGTGGGAAGACGTGGTCCGGGCGGTTCCGGAATCACCGGATCAACCGGCGGACCTCGAGCTGTATCGTGGGCTCGCGCTGGCACAGTTGCAGCGATGGCCGGAGGCTCAGAAAGCGTTGGAGGCAAGTCTTCGACGGAATCCGCGCGACAAGAGATTCCTCGTCGAGCTCGCGGGAATTGCCTACCGGCAAAAGCAATTTTCTGCGGCCAAAACGGACCTGGGACATGCCCTGAAACTCGCGTCCGGCGACGATTACGCGAACAATTTTCTCGCCTCGATCTATTTTCTCGAGGGCAACCTGGAGGGGGCGCTGAAGTATTGGAACCGGATGGGCAAACCGCAGCTCTCCGATCTTTCGTTCGATCCGCAGCCTCACGTCCATTCTCTTCTTCTTGATCGTGCGTTTGCGTTTTCACCCCGGACCGAATGGCGGCGCGACTCGTATCTCACAACTGAAGCGCGACTGGACGCGCTCCAGATTTTCATGCGAACGCGCTTCGACCTCAGCGCTCAATCGGACGGCTCTTTCGATCTGACGTTTGGTTCCGTCGAAAGAAACGGCTGGGGGATCGGCAAGTGGGAAAGTCTTCTTTCACTTTTGCGCGGATTGCCGTATCTGACTGTTTTCCCGGAATTTTACAACCTGGATCATTCGGGATTGAATTGGCTTTCCCTCGTTCGCTGGGACGATGAAAGACGCCGCGTCTTCAGCGAAATTTCCGCGCCGATCAGAGAAGATCCAAAGTGGCGCTACCGAATCTACGTCGACGGCAGAAATGAAAATTGGAATATCACGAACACGTTTCGTCCGGCGGGGGCTTCAGCAGCAAGCCTGAACCTGGAAAAGGCAGAAGTCGGCGCGGAGATTCAGTCCATCGTAAGTGGACGATGGAACTGGACGAACGGAGTTGAATATTCGTATCGACGCTTTCGCAACCTGCAAGGGATCGCCGCCGCGGCAGTCCCTTTTTTCACGGACGGGTCGTCATTGTCGTATCGCGGCCGAGTGGAGCGTTCCCTGGTGCGCTTTCCGGAGCGGCGCTTCACTCTGGATTCCAGCGCTTCCGGTGAATTCGGAACAATCTTCGCGAAGCCACTCGGCAACTTTGGGCGTGTCCAGGGCTCGTTGTCCTCTGATTGGCTGCCCCAGGCGCGCGGCGAGGATTACAAGATGCAAACCCAGCTTCGCGGCGGCCGCACCGTTGGCAAGGTTCCCTTCGATGAAATGTTCATGCTCGGCTTCGAGCGCGATAACGATCTCTGGCTGCGGGGGCACAACGGCCTGCGTGATGGCAAGAAGGGGAATGCGCCCCTGGGCCGAAACTACGTCCTGGCAAATTGGGAGACGAACAAGATCGCCTACGACGGAGCTTTCTTCAAAGTGAGAGTTGGGCCATTTCTCGACAGCGGAAAAATCTACGACCCTTCCGGATTTTTCGGTTCGCGGAAATGGTTGTGGGACACGGGCGTTCAGGCCAAGGTACGCGTTCTCGGCAGCTTTGAGTTCGTTCTGGGATACGGGAAGGATCTCCGCGCGGGCACCAACTCCTTTTTTACGACTGTATCGCGCTGACCCGGATTTCTCACGCGGGAAAATCATGAAAGCTGTTGCCTAGATCGGAAGCGGGCACGGCATGCCGTGCCCCTACGGGTTACGTGGATTGCTTCCGTCGCTGAGCAGCGTCAATTGTGATAGCCTGCGCACTCGAAAATCCATGAAGACTCCGCGCACTTGCGTCCCGCTTTTCCTTTCAATGGGAATTGCGCTGCTGATTCCGGCGCGGCCGATAGGAAAACCTGTTGTGACGAGCCAGGCGTCATCACCGGCGCAAAAATACTCCGGGATGCGCATCGAGCGAATCTCGATTCCGATGAAAGACGGCGTCCGGCTTGCCGTGAATCTCTACATGCCCGACCGCGCGAAGCCTGCCGGGAAATTTCCCGTCATCCTGGAATACCTTCCCTATCGCAAAGATGATTGGGCGCTGGAGCGCGATTACAGCCTCTATGCTTACTTCACTCACTACGGGTATGTCGGCGCGCGTGTCGACATTCGCGGCACGGGCGCGAGCGAAGGCATTCCACCCGACCGCGAATACTCCGATCAGGAACAAGAAGACGGCATGGAAGTGATCGCCTGGCTCGCGAAGCAGCCATGGTCGAACGGCAACGTTGGAATGATGGGAATTTCCTGGGGCGGGTTCAACTCGATCCAGATGGCGATGCGCCACCCGCCCGCTTTGAAAGCGATCATTTCAGTGGATTCGACCGACGAGCTCTTCCACGACGACATTCACTATATCGACGGCATGATGCACGCCGACGAATTCGAGCTGGCGATGGACCAGGAACTGCCGATGACTTCTGCGCCGGATTTCCCCGTGGACGAAAAGAGCCTCGCGCCGCGCTTCGATTCCTCGCCTTGGTTCCCGCTCTATCTGCACCAGCAGCGCGATGGCCCATTCTGGCGACGCGCCTCGCTGCGCCCGCGCTATGATCGAATGCAGATTCCCACGTTCCTCATCGGCGGGTTTTACGACGGCTACCGCGACGTCATCCCACGCATGATGACGAACGTGAAAGCGCCGGTGAAAGCCCTCCTCGGTCCGTGGAATCATACCTATCCGCATGATGCCGTGCCCGGACCGGCGATTGAGTGGCGCGAAATCGCGGTGCGCTGGTGGGATCGCTGGCTCAAGGACGTCGAGAACGGAATCGAGACCGAGCCGCGGCTTGCCGTTTACATGCGTCACTGGTGCGTGCCCGATCCCACGATCGAGCAGATTCCCGGCGAGTGGAGGAATGAGAAAAGCTGGCCACCCGCCGGCGAGAGAGATCGGACACTTTATCTCGACTCGGAACACTTGCTGCGAGATTCGGCTCCGGCCGCCGGCCTTCATCAACTGAAGTACGTTCCTTCGGTGGGCATCGAAGGTGGTTTCTGGTGGGGCGAAGTGACCAATGACCAGAGGCCCACCGACGCTTTCAGCCTCGTTTACGACTCTCCGCCGCTCGAGAATGACACCGCGATACTCGGGCAGCCTCGGGTGATGCTCACCGCTTCCGCCAGCGCACCGCTGGCCGATTGGTTCGCGCGCCTTTCAGATGTGGCACCTGATGGCACCGTGACGCTCGTGACCGGAGCCGGTCTGAATGCCGCGCAACGCAGCTCATCGACAAGTCCGGCAGACCCCGAGCCCGGCCGAGTCTATCAGCTCGAAATCGAGCTGCACGTGACGTCCTGGGTTTTCCCGCGCGGCCATCGGATTCGCCTGGCGATTTCAAATGCCATGTGGCCGATGATCTGGCCGACGCCGTATGCGATGACAACTTCCCTGGCGCTCGGCGGCGAGAATCCCTCGCGGCTGGTGCTGCCGATCGTGCCTCTCGAAGGCGAATTGGCGCCGCCGCATTTCTCCGCGCCGGGGCCGACGGAAAAACTGGCGGACGTCGAATCAAACGGCGATACCTGGCCCGGCACGTTCACGACGGAGCAGGATGAGATTCACCATTCGACGCGAGTGAATTGGCGCGGCGATTCTTCGAGTCAATTCCCCTGGGGGCAGGAGAAATACCACGAGCAATTAACCTATGATGTCGCGGATGCGCACAGCGACGTCAGCTCCGTTCACGGCGAAGCCGATACAACGGTCGAGCTGAAAGGCCGCACGCTGCTCTGGCACTCGGCGCTCGATTTGCGCAGCGATGGCAAGAATTTCTACTACAACTACAAACGCGAGCTATCCGACAACGGAAAGCTGCTGCGCCAGAAAAGCTGGCAGGAGACGATTTCGCGGGATCACCAATAGCGAGGCGTTTCTGCGAGCCCGTATCGCAGTTGAGATTCTTCGGCTGCGCCTCAGAATGACCCGCGTGTTCGCGCGTGTATTGAGATCCTCCGCAGAAACGTGCGGAGTGCAAAAGGCGCACTTCGCTGCGCTCAGGATGACAACGGCAAGTTCGCGGTCGCGGCGGCGGGACTCCGTGTGGAGTCCACCGGACGCACAAAAACGGAGATGACAACGACGCGCGGAGGGGCTTTCGGAATCACATGACGCTTCGAATCCCAATTCAGGATCGAACAATGCTTGGGCGTTGCTGAGAAATTGACATTGACGGGCAGGCAGGCCGAGAGTGAGGGCGCACAGCTACCGCGCGGCAGCTGCGTGACCGTCTTTCAAATCGGAGGCAAGCAAACGATGGAACAGGTGCTCGCCCGCCTCGCGGCGCACCGAAAGCCGCCCCGCGACGTAGGCGCGTGAGTTGAGGCCGCGCTGCACCGCTTCGCAAATGACGATATCTTCTTCCTGGACACGATGGCTTACCGAAATGCTCTGCTGGTTGTACTCGATGTCGTCCTTATCGGCGAAATAAAAATCGAAAATGACGAGAGTGCGATCGACGGCTAGGGGGAGGACGAGGTTTGTGTCGAGATAGCCCTCGTACCAGTTCAGCATGAAGTTCGGATACTGCCAGAAATAGTAGGCCACGTTCCCTTTGCGCGTGGCGCCTACGTCTTTGTCTTCGTTCGAAGCCTTTACCGGGCTTGATTGGACGCAGAAGCGATCCTGATTCTCGATCGTGTAGTTCACGTATTCGAGGGCGCTGTTCAATCCCTTGTGCATATGCGGGACGTGGTATCCGCCGTCGAGAAAGTTGTCAACGTACACTTTCCAATTGCATTTCAACTCGTAGGCTCGTCGCTCGAAGAAATGCAGCCCTCCGAAACCCAGCGACTTCACACGCTCGACCAGACCCCCGAGGAAATCCTCGAGGGGCGCGGCCTTCGAATCCAAATTGACGAACACGAACTTTTCCCAAGTCGCCATGCGAATCGGCACAAGCCCGTTCTGCGCGCGATCAAAATTGCAGACGCCTTCAAACTCCGTTACACCTTTCAGATTTCCTTCCAGGCTATAGGTCCAGCCATGGTACGGGCAACGAAGCTGCGCGGCGTGGCCCTGTGGCTCGTTCATCACCGCCATGGCATGGTGGCGGCAAACGTTGTAGAACGCGCGGAGTTGATTGTCGTTCCCGCGGACGACCACGATAGGCTCGCCGGCAAGCTCGGCGGTGAAATAGTCGCCAGGCTTTTCGACCTGGTGCAGACGACCGACCATCTGCCAGGTGTGGCCGAAGACGTTGCGGCGCTCGAGCTGGTCGATGCGCGGGTCCACATACCAGGGAGCTGGAATTGTGTAGGCCTCGGCCAGCGGCGCCGATGTGTTATATGTCGCCAAGATTTCTTTCAGCGTTTGGTCCATGGCTGCGTGACCTTTCCTGCTCCGCTCTGTTATCAGCTTGTTGAAAAACTATTCGAGCTGTCATTCCGAGGAGTCCGCCGCGGCGGATGACAACGACGGCGACCTTTTCAGCATCCTGTTAGACCGGCGCGACGTAACGCTCGATTTTCATCGCGCGCCGATCGCCCCGTGGAGCACTTCCAGAAATTGGTTAATGCGGGTCTGGTTCTTTTCCGGCTCGGCCGGATGCGGGAACAGCCCGGGATCGAGCTCCTCCGTCAACAGCGCGTCCTGAAAACGCTCCATCGTCCAATCAAGGATCGACGCGATCATCGGCGAATCGATATCGGAACGCACCTCACCGCGCGCAATGCCGTAGCGGACAAACGCGGCGCTGCCGTAGGGATCTTCTTCGGCAAGGAAGCGATTGATTTCGCGCTTCAGGCCCAAGTCCACGCCGTAATTCCCCAGAAGCGCCACGCGATAGGGAATCCAATCCTCGCGGATCAGATGTTCGGTTCGCGCCAGCCAGTAGCGCAGCACCTCGAAGAAGCCCTTCTCACGCACCCCTGACCGGCAATCGAGGTACGCCGGGAAGGAGCGCACCGCTTTCTTGTAGGCTTCGAGGAATAAGCCGCTCTTGCTCCCGAAATATTGAAAGATCGAACCCTTGGCGACGCCGAGCTGACTGGAGAGATCCTCGACGCGCGCAGCATGATAACCGTGCTCGGCGAAATGGCGCAGTGCGGCATCCACGATGCGGGCGCGCTTCGCTTCCAAGCCGCTCCGAGAATCGGCACGATGCCCGGGTGTCTTCGGGAAAGCGACCGGTTTGATCCTCACGTGCATGGGTGGTGACCCTCAGTCATGGAGTGTCCGTTGAATTTGTGCATTTCGAAGCAATTATGCTATCTATCTCGATTGAATTCTGTCATGACTACTGGTCAAAAGTAAAGCATGATTCCGCTGCCACACAACTCTTACGACGCCATTGTCGTCGGCGCTGGTCACAACGGCTTGACGGCCGCGGCCTATCTGGGGCGTGCGGGTCTCTCGACGCTTGTGCTCGAGCGACGCGAGATCGTAGGCGGCTGCTGTGTGACCGAGGAAATCGCTCCTGGCTGCCGCGCGTCCACGACTTCCTACATCGCGAGCATGCTGCGCCCGACGGTGATCCGCGACCTCGATCTCGGCGCTCATGGCCTCCGCATGGTGCCGTGCGACCCGGCGCTCCTCGTGCCGTTCCCGGATGGCTGCGTGGTTCCGTGGTGGGCCGATCAGGCGCGCACCGTTGCAGAATTTCGCCGGATTTCGCCCCGCGATGCGGACGCCTTTGTGCGCGTCGACGCGCAGTTGAAAAGACTTGCGCGTTACCTTCAGCCGTTTTTTCTCGAGGCTCCGCCGGACGTGCATTCCCGCGGAGTTGACGGACTGCTGGAATTTTTCCGCGTCAGCAGGCGCTTCCGCCGGATTTCCGGCGATGAAATCGCGCAACTCGTCACCTTCCTTACGGGCAGCCTGGGAAAATTTCTCGATCGGAACTACGAGTGCGAAAGAATCAAGACGATGTTTCTCGCGAACAATGTTTACGGAAAGCACGGCGGACCATACGACCCGGGCTCAGCGCTCGGCTTGCTCTTTCATTTGTTAAGCGGAGGCGACGGAGAAATCCAGGGATTCTACGGCCATGTCATCGGGGGAATGGGCGCGATCACTCAGTCGCTGGCTTCCGCCGCGAGAAAATTCGGAGTCGAGATTCGCACTTCCGCTCCGGTGGCAAAGATCAAGACCCGCAACGGACAGGGTGTCGTGCTCGAAGACGGCGCCGAAATTCCAGCGCGAGTTGTTTTGTCCAACGCTGATCCGAAGCGGACGTTTCTTCAATTGATGGATTCGAGCGAGCTGCCTTCCGAGTTTCTCGAAGCCGTTCGCGGAATCAGGATGGCTGGTCCCTGCGCCAAGGTGAATTTGGTCCTGAGCGAGGAGCCGCGCGCGAAAGGCATACCCGTGGATTGGCCGGCACCGCAGAGATCGCTCTTCACGCTCGTGCCTTCTCTGGAATTCGCCGAGCGCTGCTACGACATTGCAAAATTCGGTGAGATCCCCGAGGAACTCTGGGTCGATTGTGTCGTGGCCTCGAATGTGGATGAGACGCTCGCGCCCAAGGGCAAGCACATAATGACGTGCTTCGTCCAGTACGTGCCCTATCGTCTGCGGCAAGGGACATGGGATGAAAAGCGCGGCCTGTTGGGCGACCTCGTCGTGAAGAAGATCGCCGAGTATGCCCCGAATGTGCCAAATGCGATTCTTGCGCGGCAGGTGCTGACCCCTCTCGATCTCGAACGCATCTACGGCTTGACCGAAGGCAACATTTTCCACGGCGATCTTTCGCTCGACCAGTTGTTTTTCATGCGACCGGTGGCGGGCTGGGCGCAGTACCGCACACCAGCTCGCGGCGTATACCTCTGCGGGGCCGGGGCGCATCCCGGCGGCGGAGTAACGGGCGCGCCCGGCTACAACGCCGCGCATCAAGTTCTGCGAGATTTGAAGCGAGGCCGGGTGCACTAGAACGAAGGTCGAACCGGGCCGATGCACATGTAGCGGCCGCCTCCAGGCGGGTGTCGCGATCGAGGACTCGGGTCAAAATGAGGAGACACAATGAAGAAGAAGGGCATCCTTGAAAAACTTTCGGAGGGCGTTGTCCTGGGCGATGGCGGCTATCTGCTCGAACTCGAAAAGCGGGGCTGGGTGCGGGCCGGACCGTTCACGCCGGAAGTGGCGCTGACGAATCCGGAGGCGTTGCGGCAATTGCACATCGAATTCCGCGAGGCGGGTGCCGAAGTGCTTCAGGCGCTTACCTTCTACGCCAGCCGGGATAAGCTTGCAACGGTCGGCCTGGAGAATTCGCTCGAAGCCTTGAATCGCGCTGCCGTTCGCATTGCCAAGGAAGTTGCAGGAGACCGCTGCCTGGTCGCAGGCAACCTGAGCCTGACGTGGATGTACGAACCGGACGGTGAATCGTCGACGAATCGCGTCCGGCGGTTGTTCGACGAACAGCTCGAGGCGCAAGTGGACGAAGGAGTGGACTTCATTATCGGCGAAACTTTTTCGTGGCTCGGCGAGGCTCTTCTCGCGGTCGAGTGCACCAAAGCAACGAAGCTGCCCACGATGGTGACCATGTCCTTCGAAAACGAGGATGTCACGCCCGAGGGAAAGACCCCCGGCGAATGCGCCCGCGCGCTCGCTGATGCCGGGGCCGATATCGTCGGCGTGAACTGTCTGCGCAGTCCGGAGCACTCTTTGCCGCTCGTTGTGGAAATGCGCCGCGCCGTCTCGGGCTATATCGCGTGCCAGCCGGTGGCTTTCCGCACCACCGACAAAAACCGCGATTTCACCAGCCTGCCCGCGTTTCCCCTGGAACTCGAACCGCTACAGCTCAGCCGCCGGGAAATGGCCGACTACGCAGTGAAGGCTCGCGATCTCGGCGTCAATTTCATCGGTGCGTGCTGCGGTGCTGTTGCATCACACATTCGCGAAATGGCGCGCGCGCTAGGCAAATTGCCGGCGGACGAGCGCGTCTGGAAGAAGGGCGGCGAGCGGCCGATGTCCGCTTACGAATATTACGGCCACGATCAGAGATAGTTGTTTCGGCTTCGGATGGCGTCGCCGGGGCGTCCTGGAAGACCCTTGGCTCTCCGGGACCCTTGGTTCTATCCTCGGTGTGGGCAGTCTCTGAATCCAGCGGGACCAACTTGTAGCTCCGCGGTCCCGGTGGCACCATAGCGAATCGAACGAAACGATCCTGCCGACCGGGAGCCGCCAAGCGCTCCGGGTGAACTGGCATGCACCGGCTCAAGAGTGCAAGTAGACGCCGATGAAAATCCTGATTTACGTCCACAGTTGGGCGCCTCACATCGGGGGGGTTGAAACAATCACGCGCGAACTGGCAGAGGGGCTGACCCGTCCGCCGAAAGACGGCGATTCCATGCAAGTGACATTGGCGACGCAAACTCCAGCCGGCACAATGGACGATGCCTCGTGGCCTTTCCGCGTGGTCCGGCAGCCGGGTTTGGTGGAACTTTTGCGGCTGATGCGCGACGCCGATGTGATCCACGTGGCTGGGCCTGCTCTCGCTCCTCTGATATTGGGGCTTCTGCTGCGAAAGCCCCTGGTCGTAGAGCACCACGGATTTCAATCCACATGCCCCAACGGCCAATTGCTCTACGAGCCCACCCGTTCGCCGTGCCCGGGCCACTTCATGGCCAAACGTTACCGGGAATGCCTACGCTGCAATGCCGCTACCGGCCGGGGAACGAGCTGGAAAATGTGGACGCTTACTTTCGCGCGCCGATGGCTATGCAAAGCCGTCTCGGCCAACATCACTCCGACGGCTTGGCTCGAAGAACAGCTGAAATTGCCTCGAACGACAACAATTCACCACGGGCTTTCCGCCGGCGTAGGCAACCAAGGCGTTCTTGTGAAAGACCGCCAGCCTGGGATCATCAATTTCACGTTCCAGGGCCGTCTTGTCAGCACCAAGGGCGCTCAAGTGA
The DNA here is from genome assembly GCA_049644285.1 of Candidatus Acidiferrales bacterium. GTDB lineage: Bacteria > Acidobacteriota > Terriglobia > Acidiferrales > UBA7541 > CAVRXT01. Next base: position 22,660 of record JBARRP010000344.1, read on the forward strand.
TCCTGGCGGCTGCCGGGCGGCTGAAATCGCAGAGACTTCCGTTTCATCTGAATTTGATTGGCGATGGACCGAACCGGCGGAATCTCGAATCGCTCGCGCATGAATTCCAGATCCACGATGTCGTTCGATTTCTCGGCTACCGTTCTGGACAAGAGCTCGAGGCGGCGCTCGCGGAGGCCGACGCGATGCTCATGCCGTCTCTGGGCGGTGAAGTCTTCGGACTCGTTGCGTTGGAAAGCATGCTGCGAGGCAAGCTGGTTGTCGTTTCCGACATCGGCGCACTGACTGAAGTGGTTGGTGATGCGGGCATGGTTTGCTCAACCGGAGACGTCGATGCTTGGGCGACCTGCATGGCGAAACTGATACAAAACCCCGCACTCTGCTCCGAACTGGGAGGCAAGGCGCGCGAGCGTGCCTTGAAATTCTTTTCCGAAGACACGATGATTCACGAGCACCTAAGAATGTATGAACGAGGGATCACACGAAGCCGATGATTCCAACCGAGCCGACAGCTCAAGCCCCTGCGCCTGTCGACATCGTCATACCGGTCTACAACGAGCGCCCGGACGCGATCGAAGCCACGTTGGACGCGTGCCTCAATCAAACCTATTCTGCCTCGCGCATTTTTCTAGTCGACGACGGCTCTTCTGTTCCCGTGTCTATTTCCCGGCGAATTGAAATCACGGGTCGAGTTGAGTTGATACGATTGCCCCAAAATGGCGGCATCTCGAAAGCGCGCAACATCGGAATTGCAAAGTCTGACGCAGCGCTGATCGCTTGCGTGAATTCGGAGATCTTACCTGCTCCGGATTGGGTAGCGACCTGTGCCAGCCATCTTCTGGAGCATCCCCGGGTCGGCCTCTGCTACACACGAATGGTCCCCCACCGTCCACAGCGCCTTCTTACGCGCTGGCGGATGCGTTTCCAAGAACCAAAGTTCGGGGACACAACAAAGCAGGTTCCTTTTGCGCCTGGCCACGCCATCATGGCGAGGTGCGAGGCGCTTGATCGAGTTGGCGGCTTCACGGTTGGGATGCGATGCGACGAAGATTCGGACATCTGCCTGCGGATCGCCAAAGCGGGATGGGAAACACACTACATTGCAGCAAGCCGCTGTGTCTCAATTCAAGACGACAGCTTGAATGTGCTGGCCAAGAAAGAGCTCACCCGGAGCGATTGGGAGTCGCCTGAGGACTACCCGCACGGGCGGTTCCTATTGCATCGAACGAAATGGACAACCGTGCGGATGGCGCGCAATTTAGTGAAGGGCCGGCTCTACTCTGCCGGTGGATCTGGCTGTTTCCATCACTGCATTCAAAATTGCGACTGAACGCACTCGAACCGCTCGGGGAAAGTGATGTTGTTCCCAGCCCGGCGGGACAGCGTCATCCGAGTACACGAACTTTCAGGACATTCCGAAGGAAAGGCGATCAAGGCAAGAATCCCCGTTGACGTTGCAAGCCGCCGAGCCTAGCGCGGTTTCCCTTGAAGATCACGATAGCCGGGAATCCCCAAGACGCCTTCGGCTTGCGTGATGGCTCGCACGATGGCTTGCACCATCGCGACCGCGGCGATCGCACCTACCGCTCCCACCGAGACCTTCGCTTTAAAGGTGCCCGTGGCCAGGGCAAAGATCGTGTCGCCATCGAATGGCGTGTGAACCGGATTGATCGTGCGCGCCAGACCGTCGTGCGCCATCTGCGCCATTTTCGTGGCCTCATCTTTGTTCAACGGCGCATTGGTCGCCACCACTCCAATGGTCGAGTTGGAAGGCGGCGCAGCAGGAAGCAGCGCGCCGTAGCCGGAAAGAATTTTGTTCATGGTGTTGGCGAAGCCCTCTCCGTCCAGTGAGCGCGCCCCGGCAAGAATCTTTTCCGTTCCCGGTTCGTAAACGTCTCCGGCGGCATTGACAGCCGCGAGCGCCGCGACAACGAGCCCCGTGTCGCCGGCGCGAATGCTGGCCGTTCCCAGCCCGCCCTTCATGGCGAATTGCGGGCCAAACAATTTCCCAACGGTTGCTCCGGCTCCTGCACCCACGTTGCCCTCCGCCACTTTTTGCGAAGTGGCGGCTACGCAGGCCTGGTAACCTGATTCCGCCGTCGGCCGGATTTTCCCGTCGCCAACGGTGAGATCGAAGAGAATGGCGGCTGGAACGATGGGGACCACTTGCGGCCCGAGGCGGAAACCGATGCCGCGCTCGTCGAGATAGCGCATCACACCCGACGCCGTATCCAGTCCAAATGCGCTGCCCCCGGAGAGCACAATCGCGTAAACCTGCTGAACCATGTTAATGGGGTTCAGCAAATCCGTTTCGCGAGTCCCTGGAGCGCCCCCGCGCACATCAACGCCGGCCACCGCGCCCTTCTCGCAGAGGACCACCGTGCATCCGGTCGGGCGCCGCTTCTCGGTGAAGTGACCCACTTTCAGCCCTTCGACGTCGGTGAGCCCGCCATGCATCGAGCTATCCGGCTGGTCCGACTCGCGCAAGTCCCGGCGAGAGTCTTCTGCTGCGGCCCATGAAAAGCCGGAAAGCGCCATGCCTCCCGCAGCGGCCAACACGTTCCGATTGAACTCGCGTCGATTCATGGGTTCCTCCAAAAGAATGTGTCACGGCTTCGCCTTCGGGGCACCGGCCACGGCTCCCGGCGCGTTCGTTCGATTCGGGAAATACCAGCTCAGGAGAGTGGCTGTTACGAAAGCAACGACGATGCCGATCGCCGGCGGCGAAAGGAGCCAGACGCCCTGGCCAGCGGTCCAGTGCGAAGTGAGCAACGCCGCGCCGCCGGCCGCAAAGATGCCGACAATGGCCGCAGTCGTGCTCATCCGGCGCCAGTACAAACCTAAAATCACCGGAACAAAGAGAGCGACTGCGAGCAGTCCGTAGAAGATCGTCACTGCGGAAATAACCGAGGGCAGCGCGATTGCGAGGAGGACTCCGGCGATGCCCGCAAGGATCGCGGTCCACCTGCTGACAGCCAGCAATTTCTTCTGGGAAACGGTCGGATTGAGAAAAGTCTTGTAGAGATCGACGGCCAGCGATGTGGACAGCATGAAGAGGATCGCATCGGTCGCGCTCAGCTCCGCCGAGAAAATCGAAGCCAGCGCCCACAAACCAAGCCATTTCGGCACCATATACATCATCACCGTAGGCAGCGCCAACTCGGGATTTTGCAAGTGCGGATATCGCGCGAACGCACACATCCCAAACAACGCGGGCGCCACCGCAAAGCAGGCCTGCGCAAGCGAATTCAGACCCACTCCCCAGCGCACGGCCGCGGCATCTCGAGCGCTATAGAGTTTCTGGGCAAGTCCCGGCGAGACGATGAACGAAGGCACGAGGATAAAAATATACGAGAGAATCTGTTTTGCGCCCACTCCCGTTAACTGAAGCGCCGTCGCCGAGTGAGCGCCGCCCAAACCTTGAGAAAGTCCTGCAACCATCGCGGACCAGCCACCCAGACCGTGTAAAGCAAAAGGAATAGAAAGCAGCAGCCCCGTCATCGTGACAATTAGCTCAAGAACATTCACGACGGCGGATGACGCCAATCCGCCGGCGGAGCAATACGTAATCGCCACAATCCCACCTGCCAAGCATCCCTTCCACTTGGGAAGTCCGATGACTACATTCAGAATCCAGGAGATCGCCATGAGCTGCCCGGCGAGGATGGCCAGCGTGCCGGCCCAGAGGATCATCGCGATGATCGCCTTCACCGCCTTGTTGTATCGATGCTCGAGGTAATCGCCGAGGGTATGCAACTCGTGGAGCTTCGCAATTCTCCACAGCTTCGGACCAACTGTCTGCGAAAGGACAAAGGTGCCGATGCTCGCCGAACCTACCCACCACCATGCGGAGAGACCGAAGTGATATCCCAGCCCGCTCGCTCCGACCGTCGAACCCGCTCCGATATTGGCGGCTAGAAACGTTGCGAAGATAATCCCGGGGCCGAATCTTCGCCCGGCCACCAGGAAATCCGAGGCGCTACGAACCTTTCGCGCGGCAACCAGTCCGATGACGATCAACAGCGCGGAATAGACCAGAAGTGCCGCGAAGTAAATGTTCATCGGCGAGGCCGCCAGGCAATATCAAGTAGATGCGTTGCGGCAGCGCGCGACGTCATGCGAGCCTCGTAAATGGTTGGCAATTCGGAAGCGGATTCAATTCAGCCGCCAACAGGGACCGCGCGCCTACTGGATGCGCTGTGTGGCGAGGTCGTGACGGATCAGGGATTCGAAAATGGCGAGGACGCTACGGCGATATTCGACGATGCGTTCGAGCAGGGCGCGCAACTCCGGCTCGCGCGCGGTTTCGCGATCCCACTTAGCCAGGAGCTTCGCAGGTACCTCGATGTCGCGGCGAAGCTCGGCGGCCGAGTGACCCCGGAGGAACAGGCCATAGAAGAAGGCGGCCTCGCGCTGAGGGAAATCAAAATCCCGCAGTGAATCTTCAAGCGGGCTTGGTTGTGTCGCCATACCGAGAAAGGGCAGTTTACAGATTTTCGGGGAGCCGTCAAGAGTGCATGCGGCGAGAAAGAAAACTACAGCCGGGACCTGGTGGCGCGAAGGAACTCGCGCAGGGCGGTAACGTTGGGGCCATAGGAGCCGACGCGGCCCGCATCTACCGGCAAGCCCAGCACTTCCGCCTGTTCGATACTCAGGCCCGCATCGTCCAGCTCAGCAAGGCTATACCCTTCGGCGGGGACCAAGCGATTGCGGACCGAGCGGTCCACCGGGCGTAGCGGCCGATGCGAGTGCCACCGCTTTCGGACGATGTCGAAGAATTCGTCCCAATCCCGCCGGTTCCACATGATTGCCTCCCACCTACCAGGGCCGCATTGATTGGATGCGCGAGGAGCCCTAGAGGTCACATCAGCGGCGCCGCCGCACGTCCTTGGCCGGGCCGGGGTCTGAGGATTGTAACCCTGTGTTCAAGAAAAAGTCGTGCGAACAAAGCCTGTGTATCTTCGAAGTAACCTATCCACTACATTCCACCGGGCTACACCGGCCGGGAAACGACTGGTATACTCAGGGAATCGACACGACCTTAGGTTTCGCCTCACTCGAATGAGCCTCCCGGTCATCGTCGTTCACTATCACGAATTGTGGCTCAAGGGCCGCAACCGAGGCTTTTTTCTGAAGAAGCTGGCGATGGCGCTGCGCCAGAGTCTCGACGGCATTCCGCTCGAACGCATGGAGCAGCCTGGCGACCGCTTCGTAGTGCGGCTGGGGGCGGGCGCTTCGGTGGAGGCCGCAATCGAGCGGCTCCAGCGCGTCTTCGGCGTCGCCTATTACGCGATTGCGAAACCCGTCGCACGGGATCTCCTTGTTCTCTGCCGCGCTGCATGGGACGAAATCGAGCCGCTCAAGTTTTCGACGTTTGCGGTGCGCGCCAAGCGCAGTGACAAGTCTTTTCCTCACGGCTCGATGGACATCGAATCCGTTGTCGGTCGCTACTTGCTCGATCAACTGCGGGCCCGAGGGCGCGAGGCCTGCGTCGATCTGTCGCAGCCGGAGCTTACCTGTCGCATTGAAATCACTCCGGGGCCGGCGCTCGTTTATGCGCGCAAGATTCCGGGGCCGGGAGGGCTGCCCGCCAATACGGCCGGGCGGATGATGTGCCTGCTTTCGGGTGGATACGATTCCGCCGTCGCTGCTTACCAGATGATGAAGCGGGGCGCACACCTCGAGTTTGTCCACTTTTACGGCACGGGCGCCCGGCCCGGAGAATCCTCGCTCCACGTTGCCCGCGAATTGGCGCGCGTCCTGATTAATTACCAATTCAGTGGGAAGCTCTACTGCGTGCCGTTCGAGCCTGTCCAGCGCGAGATTGTCCGCTTCGCGCCCGAAACCTACCGGGTTTTGCTTTATCGCCGGCTGATGTTGCGTATCGCAGAAGTCCTGGCCAAACGTGAACGCTGCTTGGCGCTGCTCACCGGTGACAGCCTGGGCCAGGTGGCCTCGCAAACCCTCCAGAACATGGTCGCCGTTGGCGCCGCCGCTCGCTTGCCCGTTTTCCGGCCGCTTGCAGGGACGGATAAACTCGAGATCATGGAGCTGGCGCGAAGAATCGGCACCTACGAAATTTCGTCTGAACCGTTCCACGATTGTTGTCCGGTGTTCATGCCGCGCACACCGGCACTGCATTCGAGCCCCGAAGAACTTGGGGAAGCCGAATCGAAGCTGGACGTTGCTGCACTCGTTCATCAGGGAGTCCAATCCGCCTTGGTAACACGCTTCCGGTCGGCCGGGGGTTCCGTGCAAGAAGTCGCTCCGCATAACACACCGGCCTCGCTCACGAAGCGCGCAGCGCTTGCGTGACCGGGTTTCACCAGGAGTGCATCTGAACAATCGCTGAGGCTGGCAGAGGGCGGGTTACGTTTGGGGCAAGTTGAAACCACCTGCCTTTGAGTGTCCGACTATCATATTCCCTTAGTATCTCAAGGAACGCTATAAAGAATTGTATACGAATAAGATACGGATATTTCTAGAGGTCATCAGACGGAAGGTCGGCAGTTGCTTGCAACCCGAATGGCTGATACTGCATCTATTTCGACCGAAAAACAGTGATTTCAGACGGAGGTGACGTCATGAGACAACTCATTCGAACCCTCGTAGGGAGTCTGTTTCTCTTCCTGTTTTCTCTGACGATGATCTTCAGCGCGGGGACTGACCTCTTCGCGGCAACGAGTGCCAAGACCCAAGCTCCTCGCGACACAGCCAACTATCAATCCTGGCTGACAGAAGAGTTGCGGCACCAGTTGGTTATGCTTCCGTGGTACACCGTGTTCGACAACCTCGAATATAAGGTCGACGGCAGCGAGGTGACACTCCTCGGACAGGTCGTGAACCCAACGCTGAGAATTGACGCCGAAAACGCTGTGAAGCATATCGAAGGGGTCACGAAGGTCGTCAACGACATCGAAGTCCTGCCGCCGTCCCCGATGGACGACCACATCCGGCGCGCCGAGTACCGTGCGATCTTCGGGGAACCGACGCTCCAGCGATACTCGATGGGGCGCGTCCCATCCATCCACATCGTGGTCAACGAAGGCCATGTGACGCTCGAGGGCGTGGTGGCGACTCAGGCTGACAAGGACCTGGTCAACATCCGGGCGAATACGGTCCCTGGAATCTTCTCGGTTACCAACAACCTGCGCGTCGAGTCAGACAGAAAATAAGAAGTGCGGCATGGCGGGGCGGTCGCGCGGCGGCCGCCCCGGCGCACTCAGCGAAAGAGCCCATCGGACGATAGGTTGGTCAAGACAATCACTCACGACTTATCCAGAAAACACGACTGAGGAGGAGGAATCTACCAGAGCTTCAGAGCCACTGCATAGCCGGTGAGTAGCCCGTGGAAGAACGCGCGGCGATTGTTCTCTGAAGTGCTGCGATAGTGCCTTGAGGCATCTTCGAGAGCCTGCAGAAGACGTTCGCGCCGGAGCTGCTTATGGCCCGAGTCGTGAAGCTTGTTGATGAGCACTTTGACCGCTTCTTCGTCGGCGATATAAAACTTGCGGGGATGACGCATCATGGGAAAATGCCTCCTCAGACATCTCGCGAGAATTGTAACGCCGGAATCGCGAACTAGCCGGATTTCGGATAGACACAGTACAAGGCCAGTCCTCAACGGTCGGGATTTCCCCGTAGTGAAAAACGCCCAGGAGATCAAAGGGCGGGGCAAGCTACCAGTCGCGGCGACCGCCCCCGCGGCCACCACCACCGCCACGTCCACCGCTATCCCGTCCTCCGCGGCCTCCGCGAAAACCGCCCCGGCCGCCTGCGCCGTCACCCTGCGGCCGCGCTTCATTGACGACGATCGCGCGCCCCAGCAAATCTTTGCCATTCAGGGTGGTGATGGCCTTCTCCAAGTCGGCGTCATTGCTGATTTCGACGAAGCCAAAGCCGCGCGACTGGCCGGAATCCCGGTTGCGCACGACGGTGACCGACTCCGTCTTAATCCCTGCAGTGTCGAACTCTACCCGCAATTCTTCTTCGGTGGCCCGGAACGAAAGGTTACCCACGTACAGTTTCTTCACGGCGGATCTCCCTGGCCGGTTTGGGAGCGACTCCAAACTTAGCGGCAGAAAACGAACAGAGGCTGAAGTGTCGGAGTGCAGGCCGCGGGTAGGTTCAGCGACGATTTAGCTACGCCGGGCTGAAGGTGGCGCTCCAGCGACTGGCCCATCTTGCGGCAACTTTCCCCACAGGTCAAGCGAACACTGGCACTACCCCCGGAAGCTGTAAAAAGCAGGAACGTTGGTGATAGGATGCGCTCAGTTTCGGAGGCCTGCCATGCGCGGCACGATGATGGATTTTCCTCTGACACTGAATACTATCCTCGAACGCTCGGGAAAACTTTTCGGAAAAGTCGAAATCGCGTCCCGGCGGCCCGATCGCTCACTCCGCCGCACAACATACTCTGATTTCTATCAGCGGTCCATTGGCCTGGCCGAAGCCCTGCAAAAGGCCGGCCTGGGCCGCGGCGATCGCGTTGCCACGCTGATGTGGAATCATTCGGCGCACCTCGAGGCCTATTTCGGAATTCCCGCTTCCGGAGGCGTGCTGCACACCCTCAATCTGCGTCTGCATCCCTCGGACATCGCTTACATCGCCAACCATGCCCGCGATCGCTTCCTGATTGTGGACGACGTTCTGCTGCCAACCTTCGAATCCCTCAAAGCGCAAACGCATTTCGAGCGCGTCTTCGTTGTGCCTTTCAGCGGGCAGCCGGTTCCTGCCGGCTACGATAGCTACGAAGATCTCCTTCGGACTGCCACCGGCCGTTTCTCCTATCCTCGGCTCGACGAGAACGACGCTGCGGCGATGTGCTTCACTTCGGGAACCACCGGAAACTCAAAGGGAGTGGTCTATTCGCATCGCGCTCTCGTCCTTCACTCTTTTGCCGAGGCGATGACGGATTCCTTCGGACTTTCACAGCGCGATGTCGTCTTGCCAATTGCACCGATGTTCCATGCCAATTCCTGGGGCGTTCCTTTCACGGCCGTCATGGTCGGTGCGAGGCTCGTTTTTCCCGGGCCGCACATGGATGCGGAGGGCTTGCTTGACATCATTTCCGGTGAAGGTGTAACGATGGCTTGCGCCGTGCCCACGGTGTGGATTGGCGTTTTGGCCGCTCTTGAAAAGCATCCAGGCCGATGGAAGTTCACAGGCCCAGTGCGGGTTACCTGTGGGGGTACGGCCCCGCCGGAAGCTTTAATTCGCACCCTGGATCGATACGGTATACACATTCTTCATCTTTGGGGGATGACGGAGACTACCCCGGTTGCTACCTTAGGCCAGCTCCGGTCGTATATGAACGACTGGCCGGACGACAAGAAGTACGCCGTCCGTGCGATGCAGGGCTACCCAGCTCCCTTTGTCGAAATCCGCTTGATGCGGCCAGAGGGTCTTGGGCCTCACGACGGTTCCACCGTCGGCGAGATTGAAATCCGCGGGCCGTGGGTCGCCGCCAGTTATTATGAAGCCCCAGAAACAAAGGATCGCTGGACCGCTGATGGCTGGTTCAAAACCGGCGATGTTGCCACCATCAATCCGGAGGGTTACGTCAAGATCGCGGATCGCAGCAAGGATTTGATCAAGTCCGGCGGGGAATGGATCAGCTCCGTGGATCTGGAGAATGCGTTGATGGCGCATCCCGCCGTCCGCGAAGCCGCCGTCATCGGCGTCCCGCACCCGAAATGGCAGGAGCGCCCGCTCGCGGTGGTGGTCCTGAAGGACGGCGCACGCGTCACGCAAGACGAACTGCGCTCTTTCTTGGCCTCCAAGTTTGCCAAGTGGCAACTTCCGGACGCCTTCGCTTTTGCCAGTGAAATCCCGCGCACCTCCGTCGGCAAATTCATGAAACTCAAGCTGCGCCAGCAGTACTCCAAATGGAAGTGGGATTAGACGGATTTCTCACGAGGGGAGTCATGGCTAGCTTCGGTAGCTGGCGTTGATTCGCACGTAGTCGCCCGTGAAGTCGCACGTCCAGATGCGCGCGCGCCCTTCGTCTTTTCGCTTTTGGGTGCTCGATCCCAGATCCACAACGATCGGGACGTAGTCGGTGAGCAACTTGCGGTGCGCGGCGCGCTCGCTGAAAACGCAGGCACGGCCGCGGCGGAAGACAGTAATCCCCGCGAGGCGAATCTCCACGCGATCTGGATCAAAAGCCACACCGGAGCGTCCTGCGGCGGCAAGGATGCGGCCCCAGTTGGGGTCGGCGCCGGCAAGCGCGGTCTTCACCAAAGGTGAATTCGCAATGGTGCGGGCTACTTGGTCTGCCGCGTGAGCGGAAGGCGCGCCGCGGACTTCAATTTCAATTACGCGCTGGGCGCCTTCGCCATCCGCCACGATCGCCAGCGCCAGCATCCGACAAACACTTTCGAGAGCGGCGCAGAACCGGTCGAATTCCAGGCCGGCGCCGCTAATTTGTTTCGCGCCACTCTCCCCGTTTGCCAGGACTGCGACGGTATCGTTTGTCGAAGTATCGCCGTCCACCGTGATCGCGTTGAACGTGCCCGCAACTGCGCGGCGCAGCGCCCGCTGCAATGTTTCCGAGGCGATCGCGCCGTCGGTGGCGATGAACGCAAGCATCGTTGCCATCTTCGGGTGAATCATCCCCGCGCCTTTGGTGCAGCCAAGCAGCCGAACTTCCTTTCCGCCGATGCGGCACTTCGCCGCCGCCCACTTCGGCCGCGTGTCGGTGGTCATGATGGCGCGAGTGAATTGCGCGAACGCGGCCGCAGTGGCGGCGCGCCCGAGCACCAGGCGCGGAACGGCGCGCAGGATTCGCTCAACGCGCAACGCCACGCCGATCACACCCGTCGAGCAAACCAAAATCTGAGAGGGATGGAGACGTCCCAGCTCCCGCGCGACTTTCAGAGCGGTCGCTGCGGCCGCCGCGTATCCGTCGGGTCCCGTGCAGCAATTCGCGTTTCCGGAGTTAACAATGATCCCCCGCATCTTGCGCCGCGACTTTTTGACATGAACGCGAGAGGCCGAAACAGGAGCGGCTTCGACTTGGTTGGTAGTGAAGACCGCTGCGGCCGCAGCCGGAACTTCACTCACGAGTAAACCAAGATCGAGCCCGGATTTCTTCAGGCCACAAGCTGTCGAAGCAAAGGAAAAACCACGAGGAATTTGAGAGGGATCCAGACGCCGCTTCATGCCGTGGGAATGGCGTGCGCCGTCTCACCGAGGACGACCAAGTCCGCTCGTTCAGCAATGAGAGTGGCGATGACCGCCGAGAGCCGGCACGACCGCCGCTTCGGGCACGCCGAGCAATCGCGCTCCACTTTTTGGTCGAGCGATTGTCGCCGGGTCCCGGTAAAACCCTGCCGCAAGAAAAATTCGGGCGCGTCCATTACTGCGAAGACCTGCGCAATCTCGCGGCGCCGTGCTTCTGCCAGAGCGAATTCGACAAGTCGAGCGCCGAGACCGCGCCCGCGCGATTCCGGATCGACTGCGAGCGAGCGGATTTCAGCCAGTTTCGGGCCATATCCCTCGAGGCTCAAGCACCCGAGGACTCGCCCTTTCGCTGCCAGAACCAGAAAGCGATCCACATGCTCGCGGATTTCGCTCTCGCTGCGCGGCAGAAGCAGCCCCTGGCCGGCGTAGTGCGAAATCAACTGCGCAATCGCCGCTGCGTCCCGCGTTCTGGCCCGGCGAGTCCTCATAGTTCCTCTTCGATGTGGCGCAGGCGAGATTGCAGATCATCGAGCGCCGCTGCCACGGTTTCCGGCGATGTTCCGCCCAGAACGCGGCGCCGCGCGAGTGAGGCTTCCGGCGTCAGCGCCGCAGCGAGGTCCGGGCCAAACGCAGGCGAAAATGTCTTCAGTCGTTCGAGAGGAAACTCCCCCAGGCTCTTTCCTTCTTTCTCCGCTTCGCGAATCGCGCGTCCCACAATTTCGTGGGCCTCACGGAAAGGAACGCCGCGCGCCACCAGATAATCGGCAGCCTCGGTGGCCACAAGAGAGGGGTCGGCCGCCGCCTCGCGCAAGCGCGCTTTGTTGAATTTGGTTGCGGCAATCATGCGCGCTGCGATTCGCACCATCGCCAGCGACTGGTCATGGGCTGCGAAGACCGGTTCCTTGTCCTCCTGCAAATCACGCTCGTAGCTCGACGGTAGACCTTTCAGCGTCGTCAGAAGTGAAACCAGCGCGCCGGTAATGCGCCCAGTCTTTCCGCGAATCAGCTCCCATGCATCGGGATTCTTCTTCTGCGGCATCAGGCTGCTGCCGGTCGAAAACTCGTCGGGCAGCTCGACAAATCCGAACTCCGGCGTCGCAAATAGGATGAAATCTTCGGCCAGCCGCGAAAGATGCGTCGCCAGAACCGAGAGAGCAAAAAGATACTCGAGCGCGAAATCGCGGTCGCCGACGGCATCGACGCTGTTGGCCGTGATGTGCCCGAAGCGCAGCTCCCGAGCGAGCGCCTCGCGATCAATCGGAAACGCGCATCCCGCAAGCGCACCGGCGCCTAGGGGACAAACATCCTCGCGGGCGCCCGCGGCGGTGACCCGACTCACGTCGCGCAGAAACGCTTCCGCGTGCCCGAGAAGCCAGTGCGAAACCAGAATCGGCTGAGCATGTTGCAGATGCGTGGTGCCCGGCATGGGCGTTCCGAGCTGCGCGGCCGCTTGCGCCGATAGCGACTTCAGAAGCTCCCCGATCGCCGTTCGCGTCTCGCGCGCCGCATCTTTCACGAACATGCGGAACTCGGTCGCCACCATTTCATTTCGGCTGCGCCCGGTGTGCAATTTCGCGCCAAGCGGGCCGAGTCGCTCGATGAGCGCGGTTTCAACGAAATCGTGTACGTCTTCAGCGGGAGATGCCTCAAGCCACGCGGGCTCGGCCCCGGCCCACTTTTCGATTTCGTCGAGCGTCGCGACTAGCCGGCGGCACTCTTCAGCAGTGAGGATCCCGACTCCCGCGATGGCGCGGGCCCACGCCCGATCGAGCGCCAGCTCGTACGGCAACAAGCGGCGATCGAATCTCCACGATCGCTCGAATTCGTAGAAAGATTCGTCCGGGGCGCGTTCGAAACGTCCGCCCCACATTTTGCGTTGTCGCGGAGCCGTCACTGCCCGGCGCTCTGCGTCGCGCCGCGCGCAGCAGGATGTGGCTCACCCGGCGCCTCCGCGCGTTGCGGCACCGTGATCGGCAGCGCGAAGAGATTGATGAAGCCTTCGGCGTCACGCGGGTTGTAGCCCGCCATCGAAAAGCTGGCGAGATTGGTCCGATAAAGTGAATACGGTGAATGGCGCGACAACACGGTTACATTTCCTTTGTAAAGTGAAAGGCGAATCGTGCCGCTCACCCGATCCTGGGCTTTTGCAAAGAACGCGTCGAGCGATTCGCGTAGCGGCGTGAACCACATGCCGTAATAGACCATCTCCGCGTATCGCAACGAGAGAAGCTGCTGGTAATGCAGCGTCTCGCGATCCAGGCACAACGATTCCAGCTCGCGATGCGCTATGATCAGCAGCGTGCCGCCGGGCGTCTCGTAGGCGCCGCGCGATTTGATTCCCACCAGGCGGTTTTCGATCATCTCCATCCGGCCGACGGCATTCGCTGCGGCGAGCTCGTTCAACCGCTCGAGCAATTCCGCGGCGCTCAAACCCTTGCTGTCGACTTCCACAGGAATGCCCGCTTCGAAGATGATATCGACTTCTGCCGGCGTATCGGGTGCGCGCGAAGGTGAAAGCACCCATTGCCACATCGTTTCTTCAGGGGAATTCGCAGGATCTTCGAGCGGCCCACCCTCGTGACTCAAGTGCCAGATGTTGCGGTCGCGGCTATAAATGTTGGCCGTGGTCTGCTCGACGGGCACATTGTGAGCGCGAGCATATGCGAGGGCCTCTTCACGCGATGTAATCTTCCATTCGCGCCACGGGGCAATGATCTTCAACTCCGGCGCGAGCGCCTTGCACGCCAGCTCGAAGCGCACCTGGTCGTTGCCCTTCCCGGTGCAGCCGTGCGCGACCGCATCGGCGCCGATTTTCCGCGCAAGCTCGACCTGCCGCCGCGCCAGAAGCGGCCGCCCGAATGAAGTGCCGAGCAGATATTTGTGCTCGTACACGGCACCGGCTCGCAGCGTCGGCCAGATGTAACCGGTGACGAACTCCTCGCGGAGATCTTCCACTGTCGCGCTCGTCGCGCCCGTAGCAAGCGCCTTCCGCCGCGCCGCTTCCAGGTCCTCGCGCTGCCCGAGGTCCCCAATCATCGCGTGCACTTCGCAGCCGTAATTTTCTTTCAGCCACGGGATGATGATGGAAGTATCGAGCCCGCCGGAATACGCCAGCACAACTTTATTCGCCACTTGTATCCTCTTAGGCGAGCAACGTTAACAGAATCGCCTTCTGCGCGTGCAGCCGATTCTCCGCCTGATCGTATACGATCGACTGCGGTGAGTCGATCACCGCGTCGGTGACTTCCGAGCCGCGGTGTGCCGGAAGGCAATGCAAAAAAACCGCTTCGGGCGCGGCGAGGGAGAGCAAAGCTTCATTCACCTGGTACGGAGCGAAGGCGCCTTTTCTTTCAGCGGCTTCTTCTTCCTGCCCCATGCTCGCCCATACATCCGTGTAGACAGCCTGCGCGCCGGCGACAGCCTCTTCCGGCGAGCGCAGGACCTCAATTTTCGCGCACGTCTCACGCGCCGCCCGACGCGCTTCAGCTATCACAGCCGCATCCGGCTCATAGCCCGCGGGCGTCGCAATCCGCAGGTGCGCGCCAACGCGTGCGCCGATCGTGAGCAGCGAATGACAAACGTTATTGCCATCGCCGACAAAAGCCAATTTCAGCCCGCGCAGGCTGCCGAATCGCTCCTCCAGCGTGAAGAAATCGGAAAGCGCCTGGCAGGGATGAAACCGGTCGGTGAGGGCATTGATCACGGGGATGCGCGCATTTTGAGCCAGCTCATCGAGGGCAGTCTGCACGAACGTGCGCGCCACGATGCCGTGCACACACCGCTCGAGGGTCTTGGCCACGTCGCGGATGGACTCGCGCTGACCGAGTCGCGAGTTGGTGTGATCCAGGAAAACCGAGGAACCGCCCAGGCTGGAAATGCCGACTTCAAACGTCACGCGCGTCCGCAGCGACGGCTTCTCGAAAATCAGCGCGAGGAATCGGCCGCCGAGCGCGCCGCGGTACCGGTCCGGCCGTACTTTGATGTCCGCGGCCAGGTGATAGAGTTCGCGAACTTGCGCGGGTCCCCACTCCATTCCCGTCAGGAGATCGGGAGACAATGTCAGCGTCGGGGCAGCGGCTGTCATGGATTCACCTCGTGGCGGCTCGGGCCAATGCCTCCGCTCCGCTTTCCACGGTGGACAGCGCCGGCACTGGCTTCTCTTCCTGCGATTGGGTGCGTTCGAGGACGACTTCAAATTTCTCGAGGAATTCTTCAACCTGCCTTGCCCTCACGATGAACGGAGGCAGAAGCCGCAAGACGTGGCCGTGCGCGCAATTGATGATGAGGCCGTCGCGCAAGGCCCGCTCGACATAGGGCGCGCCGTCGCGCGCGAGATCCACTCCCAGCATCAATCCCTCGCCACGAACTTCGCGGATGAAATCAAAACGCGCGGCAAGTTTTTCCAGGCCCGCGCGAAGCTGCGCACCGCGTTCGCGGATGTTTTCGAGTAATCCTTCTTCATCGATGACCTTCAGGAATTCGAGCGCCACCGCGCACGACAGCGGGCCCCCGCCAAACGTGCTTCCGTGCATTCCGGGTGAAAACGTGGATGCGAACTTTTCGTTGGCGACAAAAGCGCCCAGCGGCAGCCCACCTGCAAGCGGCTTCGCAATCGTCACGACGTCAGGTAGCGCGCTTGCGCCCTCGAATTTCTGATACGCGAATTTCCACCCGGTGCGGCCAAGCCCGCACTGAATTTCGTCTGCGATCAGCGCAGCATCATGGCGGTTTGCGAGCTCCCGCGCGCGCCGCCAGAATGTCTCGCTCACCGCTGAGATACCGCCCTCGCCCTGAACCGTCTCGATGACCAGGGCGCAAACCGTCGCGTCGAATTTCGCTTCCAGGTCGGCGACATCGTTGAATCCGACGAACTCGACGCCTTCGAGCAGCGGCGCAAATGGCTCGCGATATTTCACCGGATGCGTGACGGAAAGCGCGCCAAATGTCCGGCCGTGAAACGAATTCTCGAGAGCGAGGATGCGCGTTTTCGCCGGCGCGCTCTCATTGGCACGCTGCCGCGCATACGCCCGCGCCAGTTTCAAGGCACCCTCGATCGCCTCGGTGCCGCTGTTCGTGAAGAAAACGCGGTCGAGCCCCGACCACTCCGCCAGCTTCCTTGCGAGCGGTCCCTGGTAGGAATTGTGAAAGAGATTGGAAACGTGAATCGCGCGCCCTGCCTCGCGCCGGATTACGCACACCAGCCGCGGATGTGAATACCCCAGAGCATTGACAGCGATCCCGCCGAGAAAATCGAGATAAACCTTCCCGCGAGTGTCATACAGGCAGCACCCCTTGCCGTGGGCGAAGACGACGTCTGGGCGTTTGTAAGTGTTCATCAAGTACCGCGCTGCATCCGCGCGGCTCCGAGCGCTGTTAAGAACCGCATTGGGCCCCTTCGCTTTCGCCCGTTTCTTGGTGGTTTGTCGCTTCATGGTCGCCTACCCGCCCGCGCCGTCAGCCGCGCCTTCGGCTTCGCCGCCGCTCGAAACATCGGCAGAACGCGCGTGCCGCAAGCCTTCGCTCCGTTGGCCGCCGAAAGAAGCGCACGCGGCCGTTCGCCGCCGACGATGCGCACCTGGCGGACGCCGCCTTCGAGCGCCCGCTTGGCCGCCTCAAGTTTGAGCACCATTCCTCCCGACACTTTGTTGTGGCGGATCATCTCCTCAATGGCCTCACCATCAACCGTGGCAAGCACTTTGTCGCCGTCGAACACGCCTGCAACATCCGTGAGGAAAACAAGGCGATCGGCGCGGCAGAATTCGGCGGCGGCGGCGGCCATGTGATCCGCGTTGATGTTGTAGAGCTCGCCGTCAGCGCCCAGACCGAGGCAAGCCGCCACTGGCACCACTCCTCCACGCCACAGCGACGACAGGAACGGCACATTTACCCCCGTCAAGTAGCCGACGTAGCCGAGACCTCCCACGGCGTCGTCAATCTGCATGGGCTCAGCCAGAAAGCAGGCCGCATCAGCGGCGCAAATCCCTGCAGCGGGACGCCCGGCAAGCGTGATAGCCGCCGCGAGCCGCTTGCTGAGCAGGCCCGCAAAGACCATGACCGCGGCGTCGCGGGTTTCGCGGTCGGTGACGCGCAATCCGGCGATGAATCGGCTCTCGATTCCCATTCGCGCCAGCGTTGCGGTGAAAATTTTGCCGCCGCCGTGAACCACCAGCAGCTCGTGTCCCTTCTCCGCCAATTCGACGATTTGCCGAGCAAGAGAATGCACGATTTCCTGGCGCTCGAGAAGCGCTCCAGCAATTTTGACGACGAGTCTCATATCAACCCCGCGTGAGTGCTGAAGCCCGGTTCGCCGGACAATTCCGGGGCGAGCATTTCGTTCATGTTCTGCACCGCTTGCCCCGCGGCGCCCTTGCCCAGATTATCGAGACAGGAAATGACGACCAGCCGCCGGCCTTCCGGATCGAGCGCGAATCCGATGTCGCAAAAATTCGTGTGCGTTACATGCTGGAGTTCCGGCAGCTTCCCAGCCGGCCAAATCCGCACGAGAGGAAACTCGGCATACGCTTGTCGGTAGAGCGTCTCCACTTCCTCGCCCGCGCGAGGCGCTCGCAGCCACACGGAAAGCGTGGAGAGGATCCCCCGCTCGACGGGCAAAAGATGCGCTGTGAAAATCAAATCGCTCGGGTTCAGGCCAAGGTGCTCCGTAATCTCCGGTGTGTGGCGGTGGGTAAAGACTCCATAGGCGCGAAAATTCTCGTTCACCTCGACAAAATGCGTTTCGCGTTTCGGCTCTTTTCCCGCGCCGCTCACGCCCGACTTGCAGTCGCACACAATTCCGCGCCCCAGATCAATCCAGCCCGACTCGACCAGCGGTCGAAGCCCGAGAATGACCGATGTCGCATAGCAACCCGGATTCGCCACAATTTCCGCCCTGCGGATTTCCGCGCGCGCGCCGTTCAGCTCGGGCAGGCCATAGACTGCTTTTTCGAGCAGCTCGGACGATGTCGCTCGCAGGTTGTACCAACTCGAGAACACTTCCGGGTCGCGGAACCGGAACGCGCCGCTCAAATCGATGACGCGCAATCCCGCCGCAACAAGTTCCGAGGCGAGTTCCAGGGAAGCTTCCGCGGGCGTCGCCAGAAACGCGATTCCCGCACCGCTCTTCGCGATTGCCTCGACCGAAAATGGCTGACACGGCGCTTCGCCCCAGCCGCGAAGCTGCGGAAAAATTTCCGTCAGGCATCGCGCGCCTGCCTGACCGTTGCGAAGATAGAAGACCGGCTTGTGGATGTAGGGGTGCCGCAGAAGCAGCCGGGCCAGCTCGTACCCCGCGTAGCCCGTTGCCCCGATGACGGCGACCCGTTTCGGGTCTTTCATCGGAGCAATTCCTCCATGCGTTTCTGGATCGAAGCGCGAGCTGTTTTCGAGGAGGTGATGACCAGAACCGTGTCATCGCCCGCCAGCGTTCCCGCCACTTCCTTCCAGTGCTCACCATCGATGGCGGCGGCTAGCGGCTGCGCTCCGCTCGGCGGTGTTTTCAGGACCAGTAGATTTTGCGCCGGTCGCGCGTCAAGCAGAAATTCACGCAGCGCGCGAGCCAGCGGCGGCAGCGCTGCCGTTTCTTCCGCGACCGCCGAGAACGCCCGGTAGCCTTCGGACGTCTTCACCAGTTTCAACTCGCGCAAGTCCCGCGACAGGGTCGCCTGGGTGACGCGCAGGCCCAGGTGGATCAACCGCCGGCGCAATTCGTCCTGGTTCACGATCGCCTGCGCCGCGATCAGCTTCAAAATCTGCCCCTGCCGGTATCGTTTGCCGCTGCCCATGATCCCAAGTGTTTGAATATTCATTCGCACGTATTTTTATACATTGGACTCTAGCCCGTGTCAATACTGAAATGCAGGGGAGGCGTTCCTCTTTGTGCCAGGGAAAAAGCGCCGACGGAAATTCCCCACCGCGACATCGCTCCGAGACACACGAGCCGTCTTCAAGAAATCGCAGAAAGATTTCGCCCTGCGCGCTACAATCCCCGCCCAGCCGGTCCAACACGAGTGTTCGTCTTCGCGGGAAGGCCGGAGGAGGATCTTGATGAAGCGATTCGTTTGGCTTTTCTTGGCGCTGATTGGGGCAATCCGGCCCGTCCCTGCGCGAGCGCAATCAACGCCCGCGCCTGCCGTCGTCGCGGTGAAGGCCGGAAGAATCCTCGACGTGCGCACCGGAAAATATCTCGAGAACCAGATCGTCTGGATCGAGGGCGACCGCATCAAGCAGGTCGGCAGCGCCGCCACCCTCTCTCCGCAATTGCCCAAGGACGCGAAAATAATTGATCTCTCCAGCGCGACGATCCTTCCCGGACTGATCGATTGCCACACTCACCTCACCATGTCTCCCTCTACTCTTGGGCCGGCACACTTGCGCGTTTCCGTTCCGCGATCCGCTCTGATGGGAGTGAAACACGCGCGGGCGACGCTTGAAGCAGGCTTCACCACCGTGCGCAACGTCGCCGCCGACGGCTATTCCGACATCGCTTTGCGCGACGCCATCAACGCCGGCGATGTTCCCGGCCCACGGATGCTGGTTTCGGGTCCCGCCCTCAGCATCACCGGGGGCCATGGTGACGAGAATTTCCTCGCGCCCGAATTTCACGCCAGCGGCGACGGTGTCGCTGACGGCATCGGGGTCGTTCGAAAAGTCCGGGAAAACATCAAATACGGAGCGGACCTTATCAAGTTCATGGCCACGGGCGGCGTTCTGTCGGAGGGTGACAATCCGGTGCTCGAACAATACAGCCCCGAAGAAATGCATCTGATCGTCGCGACCGCTCACGGTCTAGGCCGCAAAGTCGCGGCGCACGCCCACGGCGCGCTCGGCATCGGGAGCGCCGTCGAGGCCGGAGTGGATTCCATCGAACACGGCAGCTACGTCGACGAAGAAGACATCCAGTTGATGAAGGCGCGCGGCACCTATCTCGTCCCGACTCTTTATCTGGGCGACTGGCTGATGACTAATTACCATTCGCTCGGCCTCACTGAGAGTATGATTTCCAAGGCGAAAACAGTCCTGGGGGAGCGCGACGAAAACATCAAACGCGCCTTCCGTGAAGGAGTGAAGGTGGCCTTCGGCACCGATGCCGCCGTGTATCCGCACGGTATGAACGCGCACGAATTTGCCGTGATGGTGAGATTCGGCCTCAGCCCACTCCAATCAATCCAGGCCGCCACCGTCAACGCCGCCGACTTGCTCGGCTGGGCGGATCGCGTCGGCACCGTCGAGCCGGGCAGATTCGCCGACCTCATCGCCGTGAATGGCGACCCGCTCGCCGATGTGAGTGCCCTCGAAAACGTGAAGTTCGTGATGAAGGGCGGCGCCGTCGTAAAGCAATAATCATGGTCGAGAGCCGGAGTGGGACCCACACGTCAGCGAATTTGCAGGTCCCTATTCTGGTTCCTGCCTCCCCTGACGTTCTGATAGAATTATCGCGTCAGGCCCGTAGCTCAGTTGGTTAGAGCGCTACCTTGACACGGTAGAGGTCTGCGGTTCGAGCCCGCACGGGCCTACCATTATTCTCAACGACTTACTGGCATCGGCTTTGCATTTCGCGATCCAGTTCAACACAGAGTTCAACACACAGAAGTCAGTTCGCACTCGGCCTACCGCGGCAGTGCTCAGATTCGACCGCCGTAACCGGACTCAGACCTTCAAGGGCCTTGCGTTTAGCTTCCAGGCGGACATGGCTGTAGTGTTCCATCATCTTCCGTGATACGTGCCCGGCTATGCTCAGGACTGCCGCCTCGGGCGCGCCAGCCTCCAACAGTTCTGTAATGCACTGGTGCCGAAGATCATGAAACCGGAGCCCTCTTAAGCCAGCGGCTCGTGTGAGGTTGCGCCAAGACGTGCGCCATGTCTTCTGTGGACGTGATGCGTCAATGCGCGAGTGTTCGCAGCCCGGGAAAACGTACAACTCCGAGCCGAATACCCCGAGCTTGCGGGCTCGGTCCAGAAGAATTCGGAATCCGAGCATCGCGTCGCGATTCAAGGGAACGCGTCGCTTACCCGCCTCGCTCTTGCTATCAGAAATCGTCATGACCTCTTCAAGAAGATCAATGTCTGACCAGCGAAGGCCTCGTAGGTCAGCTCCGCGCGCCGTGGTGCTTGCAGCAATCAGCGCCGCAGCATAAGCTGTCGGGAGTTGGCCCCGATGGACGTAACCGAACGCTCCTATCGCCCTACCGTGCCCGCACTGGCCGGAACCAGCCGAGCAACACTTCATTCATCTTCGGGCCCGCAGTTTGGTTGCGTTTCCTGATCCAACCAGCTCCTGGAACCGGCATCGCTTATATCGATTGGTCGCAGCAGGAATTCGGCATAGCTGCTGCTCTCTCAGGCGATGGCGCGATGCAAACCGCCTACAGGTCTGGGGATCCCTATCTGGCATTCGCGAAACAAGCGGGCGCTGTGCCGCAGAACGCTACAAAGGCCAGTCACGGCCAGGTCCGTGACCAGTTCAAAGCTTGTGCCCTAGCCGTCCAGTACGGAATGGAGGCTGAATCGCTTGCGCGCAGAATCGGGCAGCCGGTATGCCAGGCACAACAGCTCTTGCGTCTTCACCATGAAGCCTACAGAAAATTCTGGAAATGGTCAGATGCTGCTGTCGATTACGCGATGCTTCACGGCAGGCTGCGCACCGTCTTCGGATGGACGATCCACGTGGGATCCGAGACGAATCCCCGTATGCTGCGCAATTTCCCGATGCAGGCGAACGGTGCAGAGATGCTTCGCCTTGCGTGTTGCTTTGCCACAGAGCGTGGGATTCGGGTTTGCGCCCCCGTCCACGATGCACTGCTCATCGAAGGGCCTCTGGAACAACTGGAAGTTGATGTCGCTCGAACTCAGAAGGCGATGGCAGAAGCAAGCCGAGCGGTGCTCGACGGATTCGAGCTGCGTACCGACGCAAAGTTGTTTCGGTATCCCGAAAAGTTCCAGGACGAACGTGGTGTTGAGATGTGGAATACCGTATGGCAGCTCATCGAGGAAATTAAAGGGCGGGGAACCTGTGCATAGACGCACAGGTCGGGTGTGCGAAAATCTTCGGTGGCCTAAGGCGAAAGCTGTTCCGGCACTTCACGTAACTAAGAAACTGCCTCGCCACAAACCAGGGCAGCATTTCTTGAAGGGTCCCATTCCGTGGAATTGGATCAGCAAGGCAGCGCAATTACCGGGCAAAGCACTCCACGTAGGTGTATGCCTTTGGCATCTGGCAGGCTTGAAAAGTAGCCGCACTGTCCCGCTATCAATGGACAGGTTTGCCGCATACCGAGGGCTAAAGGCACTGGAGGAAGTCGGGCTTGTGCGCGTTGTTCGGCAACGTGGTCGTTTGTCGACTGTGGAGTTGCTGGAAAGCCACAACGCACGGCCATGAGTTTTGGGCGCGGCCATCTAGGCGGCGCCCAAAAGGGAGAAGTAAAGAACATGCAACAAAAGACAGAGAAACGGGAATTTCGGATGGTAGGAACCATCGACAACCAAGACCTAATGACCGCGGTGTCCGCCAGCCAGCGCATCGGCCGCATCCAAAGCATCCTCGCAAAGGGCCATCATCCGTTACCCGGTTCTTGCGACCTGAACGGGAGGGCAGATGAAAAAACCAGCGAAAAGCTCTCGCCGTGACCACCAACGTCGACGAACTCGGCGTGAGTCGTCGCGGCCGCCAGGCCTTCGAAAGGTGGTCCGAACCAGAAAGAGCAGCTCCCTGTCAACTGGAGTTCGGGTGGCCGGACCCTCCAAAGGCGCCCTGAGTGCATAGGCCGAGAGCACGATAATTGAAAATGATCGGAGGAGAACTATGAGAACCGACAAGCGGTCCGTCAACACCAACGAATCTCTAAAGGACCTCAGCTGGACAGAAAGAGCCGGGAGTTTCGCCTACGCGTAATCTTAATGGCCGCGGCTTTCGTCGTAGGCCCGGACATCGATCGGCTCGCTTCTTTCACCGGTTACTCACGGACGTTTGTGACTGCTGTCTCTCACCGAATGCAGGCGTGCGGCCGTTGGGCCAACGGCAATGTTTGCACCGATGATTGGTTCGACGGCGACAGGGTTACAGCAGCGCTATGGCTGGATTGCCTTGTTGCTGATGGAACCGTGGAGATGGGACGAACAGATGACGGCGAGAAATGGTGTCGTCGAGTAGCACTGCCGTAATTCAAGGCTCAACCCTCGACCAAGTGCACTCTTGCCCAATCGCGAGAGTGCGCAACCGCGAAGTTCTCCTCTTTGCCCCGGCACTGATTGAGGGCGGTGCGCAATCCCCGTGATACAATTGCAGCAGAATAAAAAAGGACGCTGGTTCGTGGTCCAAATTTTCAGAAGCGGGGCGTCTGAAGATGGCCTACCAACACCGGCGAGCAAGTCCCGCGGTGACATCCCTCACGATTGTCTCGAAGAAAGCTCCGTCCATAGCTGTTTCAAAGCCTGGTTCACTCCGCCGCAGCAACCGCCAAAGGCAGCCAAACGCTGCCAAGAAGCTGGGGAGCAAAATCCCTGGTCCTCAACGTCAGCGCATACTGGCTCGCTTCATCGAGGGTCGAAGCATTCGAGAAATTGCGAAAGCAGAAGGTCGGGACCGCGGGACAGTCGCGAGAATCGTTAAGTGCGACGAAATGCAAGCGTACGTTCAAAACCTGCGCGAATCCTATTTTGGGCTGGGTGAGTTGGCTCTAGTTGGAGTGCGTCGTGCCCTGCAGCAGAGCAGGGACGGACGACTTGCCCACGACGTGCTTCGCAATATCAGAGTAATTCCAAACCCTGAAGAACTTCGCCAGAAATTAATGGAAATGCAGGTTTCGAGTGAAGGCAGCCTGTCCCAATACGAGCTTCAGGTAGTAAGCATCCTGCGGGCTGCGGAGGACAGGGCAAAAATATTTGACTTGTCTCCCCTGCCCACGCCAGAAGAGATGCAGCACAACCTGGACGTGGCGAACGAAATTGATCGGATGACCGGAGGCGAGTCTTTGTCGTTATCGCTCAGCGATGGCGTGCAATGGAATCGATTTCAAGCGTTAGCGGAGGCGAACCTTCGGCGCGATGGGGAGATGGACAAGGTCACGCAGACATCGCGGAACCTGTTTCCGCAGCTGAAAGACAACGGTTCGCGTGGCGGCTCGCCGCGCCCGCGATCAAAGCCCAGGCCCTGTTCACGCTGATCGGACGGAAGGGAATACAGTCGAGAAAATCCGCGCTCTGATTGCTGTTCCGCCGGCAATTGAAACCGTCCTGCGAGCCTACACCACCCGAGGATGGAGCGAGCGTGGAGCAAGCGCTCGAGTTTCGGCGTCGCGTGGGAGAAGAGTTTGAGAGCTGACTGGCAAACCTGCAAAGGGGACCTAATTTGCCCCTGCCGCCCCATCCCAGGGCATGACGACCGTTGCCGTGGGCAGCGGCCGTACCACCGCCACCTCCTCCGGTCTTGACGTTGGTCTTCACTTTGATGGCTTTCACCTCCTTCCAATTTCTTTCGGTTTACGCTGCCGAACCGACTTACCTAGAGGCAGCATTCGTGCCAAACGTGCATTCGCGTTGTTGCCAACTGCTTTTCTTCAGCCCAAGCCCTTGATTCAGCGGGGGAAATCGGAGACCCACTCATTCGCCGCTAGCTGGCCCGGCCTCAGCTCTGCTGAACCGCCACCTTGTATCTGTTCAGATATTCGGTTATCTGTTGGATAGTAGGAGGAAGGCTTGAAGGCAGGAGGGTGAGAAGCCAGAAGCTAAGGTTGGGCGGTCTTCAAAGGCAAGAACATCATAATAACGGCCACTGCGTCCTCGGCCCGACTTCCTAACTGCTGATCACCGAGCGGATTCTTCAAGACCGAGCACGATTTCGAGATCATCCGCCTTCACTTTCGTCTTCGCTCCCGTGGCTGCTTCCTTTCTTTTTCAGAAGAGTGACTCTCGACTAGCGCTCGCCGCCACGTTCGCTTCAATCACGGAATACCAATGCCGCCTGAGACTCCCTGCCATTCGTCCTCTCAGTGCCCGAGGCCCTTAGCTTCCGTGCACCCGAGATTCGGCTGGATTTCAGAAACCCTTATATCATTTTGGCCGCAGTTCCAGACCTTTTGGTATGAGGCAGGCGTTTGGCCGATGGGAAGCGTTCCGGTCCAGCCGGTATCGTCCTTGTAGCCCCAGTTTCCGCCCATGACATTGAGGAGCTGATCCACGCCCTCAGTGTAGGACGGATCATGCTGATGCTTCCACCACTCCAGGGGCCCTTCCCGCAGCTGCCTCAACTTATTGGGATCAATTATCCCGCCATTCGCCCGCGCCGCTATGGCTGCGTTGGACTGCTGGGCGGCTGCCGCGTTCTGTTGCACTGCGTTCATATTGACCTGTACGGACGAAAAAATCGTGGCGTAGGCTCTCAAATTAGCTGCGAAGAGAGGCTGCGGCGCCTCCAGGATGTTGTAGAGCATCGTCCATGTGTGACAGGGCCCTAGCGCAAAGACAGGTGAAGTAGCAATTACTGCCAAGCCTTGCATCGGGACCTGGCGCTGATCCATGAGGGCTGGCGGCAACAGGGATCGCCAGAGGGCGTCTCTTTGAGGCAGCAGCGTGTATTGGAAATAGATCATCGCCGTTCTCATGTTGCCAGCCGCACCCATGTCGCGGATTCCCAGAATGCGCACGTTCTGCATGGCACCTCCCGACAATTGAGGCAGCAGGTAACGGACCACACCATCGGGTGGCAGGGGCGGCGCCACCAACCGTTGAAGCAGCGCCAAGAGCTGCGGCGGCGCTCCCATCGCCTGGTTGGCTTGGACCAGGCTTACCATGGTTCCGTAATCTGCGGAGACATCCACCCTGCCGGCGTTCAACGATTCCCCGCGACGGCTATCGGCATGGAAATGCTCCCCGGTCGGCGACGTGACGTTCCAGTCGGCGGGCAGAACCATGGTGAGGATCCCGTCAGATGACCGGATCGGGCGCAGCCAGATCTGGGCTTGGGCTGGGCCAGAGTATCCACCAACTCCAGCCTGTGCAGGGTATGCGCCGCTGGCGGTTTTGTATTGCGCTCTGCCTTCGGCACAAGCCAGTAACAAAAACACTCCAAGATACAAAGGACCTGACTTTTTCATTGTTCGAATCTCCTTTGCAGTTTTTTGTTCAAAGCGTCCTGCGCCCTGAACTACTTCGATTAAAGGCAATCGCTTTACCCAAGCAGAAGGAAACGCGCGGCTCGCGTACGTCCTTGGGCATAAGCGAGCGATTTGTGAGGGTTACGTCTGCAAGAAAAATGGATTGAAGCGATCCGGCAGCGATCTGAATGCGGCTGTCGACCAGCCGCTTGTATCCGATCGGATATTCAAGCTGTCCGTTCGGATATAGATCGTCCAGGCACCAAGGGAGGACTCAATGTTCTTTGCGGCGCAGAAGAATCCGGTCGATAATCTCCGACTCCGATATCAGCCTTGAGCTTTCAATGGCAACTGTCGCGTTCCGCCCGAAACCGTTAGCTTTTGGAATCTCGCCGATCTCCGCCCTGAGGCCTCTCCCTGCCACTACTCCGCGAAGCCGGACTTCCAATTGGTCAACGCACGACAGACCGGGCATTGTCTGATGAGCACCTTGCTCTTGCGAAGGTCTTCTAATTCTTCCTCATAAACAATAAAGGATTGGCGGGAACCGCAAGATTCGCAAATGAGTACGTAGATGGGCATCGTTACAAGCATTCCATTGGCCTTGTTGGTCCGCCTTACTGCTCGCTTTCTTCTATGGCTATCTTCAAGTTGCGCACAAGCCGCTCGGCGACTTTTCTGGGTCCGCTGCGCCTCATGACGCCCGACACGAGACTCCGGTCGCCAGCTTCGGAAGACCACAGGACAGTGTTTCCGTCGTTAGACACCAGCGACACGGCGCCGGTGGCGGTGTCGTGCATTCCCAGCCAGCGGCCAGTGATTGCGGCCTTCTTTCCTTTTTGCCAGTCAGCGGTTCCGGTGAGGACTCCGTCAGCAGATTCTTGGTTGAGCACGACAGTTAATCGGTCGGCGAACTGTTTGTCGATTTCGGCCCGGATGTACTGGTCCAGATCGTTGGCCATTGGTGCGACAAAGATTTTCTTTACAGCTTGTAAAGCAATGGTTCTTGAAGCAATAGCAGGAGCTTCTGGCTTGGCACGTGCGGAGACTTGCGTGTTCGAATCCCCCGACGCCGCAGTCCAGAAGTCATTTACCGCTTGCGCTGCAGCTTGACCATCCCCCAACGAAAAACTCCGCTCCATCTCGACCAATGCAGGCCTCAGCATAGAGAACCTGCTTTTCGGGGCAGACATGATTAACGCGTAGCCCTTGCCGGATGCCGTTGTGGCAACGATTCTGCCCACCGCCGCCGTTCCTTGGGGAGTTACTCCGGCGTAGATTGCAAATCCACCTTTCTGCCCGGCAAACGAACAGTCTCCGCTCGTGATCTGCTGAAACTGTGTCCATTGTTTCCCCACTCGACCAGCAAGAAACGCGACTAGGCTAGAATCGGTTCCGTTGCCTTCCAATACCACTGCGTTAGCGTAGGCGCTATCGCGCGCAAACTGCACACCGTCACCCACGATGGTGGTTGTCCAGTCTACAGGGATCGACACGGTGAAACGGTGCTGCGGATCGTGATAAACCGTACCTGGCACAGGTGACTGTATCCGACGAGAGCCGACTGGAGACGAACCGGGATAGGCGGCAAGCTGAGTAGAAGGGGAGTCGGCATAACCCTCCTCTGGAGCGGTGTTTCCGTAAATCTGTCTCGCAGCGGGATAACC
Organism: Candidatus Acidiferrales bacterium; assembly: GCA_049644285.1. Taxonomy (GTDB): domain Bacteria; phylum Acidobacteriota; class Terriglobia; order Acidiferrales; family UBA7541; genus CAVRXT01. Next base: position 50,597 of record JBARRP010000344.1, read on the forward strand.
AGCATCCTGTGTCGAAATTCCTTGCCACGCGCCCTGACCAGAATATTGCTCCGCTCTTTGAGGATGTTGCGTATTCTGCAGATCGGCAGGAAGACCTAGAAACCCAGCGGCAACCTGCCAGATAGCTTTTGCTTTCTCCCTACGCGATAACCTCCGCTGCGGCGCACGAGTGGAAGTCGGCGCGGATAAAACAGGCCGCATTTGGGGCGCAGAATCCTGCCATCTGTTTTCAACAGGAGCTTGGTCCAGTTGAACGCCCGAACTCACCGGAAGAGTAGTCGCCACGGAATCCTTAGTGGGAACTGTGCCTCCAGCCTTTGACTGTGTCGCATCTGCCGCCAGCGAGTCCAGCCATTGGCGCGCTGCATCTGTCGAGCTGGTAGTTACCGAATCATCTTTCCATTGGGCGGCCGCTGAACCAGCCAGTGTATAGGCCAGCAGCCCGCTGGCGATACAGAACAAAACGCGCGATCGATTCTCGCCCCCGCCCGGGCCCGCTTTCACTCTGGTCTTCACCTTCATCGGTGTTCTCCTTTCCCTAAAATTCGGCTCTTCCTGATCTCGCTCTCTTACGCGCAAACTGCGAACGAAACGGCTCACCCAACAAACGGTAGCGTTAGATCCGGCTCATGTCGTGGCCATTAAGTTTCCGCTTGCCGGCCACGTGATCGATCAACCTATGTTTGCACCTTGGCCGCCAAACATGCAGACCGTAATGCCAACCGCTTCTCTTCTGCGCAAGGCAATGATTTAACGAAGGAAATCTGCATGGCCAGCGCAGGAATTCGCTGGTTTGCCAGCCCGACTCAAGCTCTGCCTTGGGCCGTGCCTGTATCTGTTCAGGTATTCGGTATATCTCTTCAGATAGCCGGAAGCAGGACTCAGAAGAACAAACTACTTCGGTAATGTCTTTTTCGGAGGGCATCGGACGGGCGCGCGCGCACCTGATTGACTGGCACTAGGCTGCAGCTTAGAATGGCTCATCCCAAGATGGCCGAGCCGCCTTCTAGCGACTTTCGGGTGGTTCTGATGAGCGCTCGTGAAGACGAATCACCTCTGGACAAATCGAAACCGCACTCTGCCGCAGCCGAAACCACCCTGGAGCTTGTAACCCCAGCCGCCAAGCTGCCGGCCGGTGATCCGCAAGAGACTGAGGCAGACTTTGAAAGCCCCGCAAGTCTTGCTCGGTCTGCCACGAGTGCACGATTCTCTTCCCATCAAGTCATCGCCAGCAGATTCAGAATCCTTCGTTTCATCGGACAAGGCGGGATGGGTGAGGTGTACGAAGCTGAAGACCTGGAACTGCGGGAGCATGTGGCGCTGAAAACCATCCGGCAGGAAATTGCACGCGATGAGCATGCGCTGGAACGCTTCAAGCGGGAAATCCAGTTAGCGAGGAAAGTAACTCACCCCGGCGTTTGCCGTGTGTTCGACGTGTTTCGCGACCGGACCTCGGAAGGCGAAACGATCTTCCTAAGCATGGAGCTATTGGCAGGAGAGACGCTGGCGGAGCGGCTGAAGCGCAGCGGACGGATGAGCATGGGCGAGGCGTTCCCCCTGGTCTGCCAGATGGCCGCGGCGCTCGGGGCTGCTCACGAGGTGGGTATCGTGCATCGCGACTTCAAGACGGGCAACGTGATGCTGGTGCCTGCAACCCAGAATCGGGAACCAGTGGCAAGTTGTCAGGAGGTAACGGCCGCCCCTGTAGAGGCAGCGACGCGACCGCGCACGGTTGTAACCGACTTCGGGCTGGCGCGGAGTGCCGTGGGAATCGAGGACGCAGCCACGAAGCTGAGCGCGACGGTGGGGATTGTCGGCACGCCGGCCTACATGGCTCCGGAGCAGGTTGAAGGCGGCGAGGTTTCCCCGGCAGCGGACATTTACGCGCTGGGTGTGGTGATGTACGAGATGATTACGGGCCAGCAGCCGTTTATCGCCGATACGCCGCTGGCCACTGCAGTGAAGCGGTTGAAAGAATCACCACCGGCGCCGAGAGAATTTGTTCCTGACCTCGATCCACAATGGGAACGGGTAATCTTGCGCTGCCTCGAACGCCATCCCGCGGATCGCTTCGCAAGTGCCTCCGATGTGGTCAAGGCGCTGACTGGCGAAGCAGTTGAAGTAGGACGGCGACAAATCGAGCAGAAAAGGAAGCGGCGACTGGCATTGAGCGCGGCGACGGCTGGAGTGGTTCTGGCGGCGCTGACCGCAGGCAGCTACTTCTATTTTCATCGCGCGCCGAAACTGACAGAGAAAGACACCATCGTCCTGGCCGATTTCACGAACACGACGGGGGATCCCGTGTTTGATGGCGCTCTGAGGCAGGGGCTCTCGGTGCAACTCAAACAATCTCCCTTCCTAAGTCTTATTTCCGACCCGCGCATCCACCAAACGCTGCGGCAGATGGGCCAGCCGGCCGATGCCAAGCTCACGCCGCAGATTGCTCGCGAAATCTGCGAGCGTACGGCAAGCGCCGCGATCGTCGAGGGATCAATTGCTGTGCTGGGAAAGCAATATGTACTCGGGCTAACAGCGGTGAACTGCCGCACCGGAGATTCCTTGGCCGAAGAGCAGGAGCGAGCTACTGGCAAAGAGCAGGTGCTGGCGGCGATCGACAAAGCGGCGGCGAAGATGCGCGGCAAACTGGGCGAATCGCTCAGCACTGTTCAGAAGTTCAATACGCCGCTACTGCAGGCGACTACATCCTCGCTCGAAGCGCTGAAAGCCTGGTCATTATCATCCACGTCATCAGGAACTCGGACTTCTGGTGAAGCGATTCCCCTGCTTAAGCGTGCGATCGAGCTAGATCCAAATTTTGCCTTGGCCTATGCCTGGCTTGCAGGCGACTATTTGAATCTCGGAGAGAGAAACCTGGCGATAGAAAATACGAAGAAGGCTTACGAACTCCGCGACCGACTGAGCGAGTCAGAGAAGCTCACTATCGAGTCTCAATACTATTACATTGTCACCGGTGACTTGGAACAGGCGCGTGAGGCCTACGAGGTCTTGGCGCAAAGCTATCCGCGGGATGATGCGGCGCGAAGCAACTTAGGTCTCATCTACCAGCAACTGGGCCAATATGATAAGAACCTGACGGAGATGCGCGAGAGCCTTCGCCTCGCCCCCAAGGACCCCGTAAGTTATTCCAACCTGGTTAGTGCCTACCTCTACCTGAACCGCGTGGATGACGCTCGGGCGACAGCCAACGAAGCATTATCGAAGATCCTGGATTCGCCCGACCTGCGGTTCCAATTGTACGGGCTTGCCTTCTTGGAAAATGATCCCGCAGGAATGGCGCAGCAGGTAGCGTGGTCCGTAGGCAAGCCAGGAGTAGAAGATGTGTTGCTGGCCGTTGAGGCAGACACGGCTGCTTATTCGGGGAGACTGGCGAAGGGACGGGTGTTTTCCAGCCGGGGCGTGGCATCGGCCGAGCAGGTGAAAGAGAGCGAGGCGGCCGCAGGTTTTGAGGCCGAGGCGGCAGTGCGTGAAGCCCTTTTCGGAAATGCGGCCCAGGCTCGGCATCGAGCCGCTGCGGCACTGAATCTTTCCACCGGCAGGGACGTGCAGTATGGAGCCGCGTTGGCGCTGGCCATGGCAGGCGATGAGGTGCGCGCCCGATCGCTGGCCGAGGATATGGCGAAGAGATTTCCGGAAGACACCATCGCACAATTCAACTATCTGTCAACGATTCGCGCTCAACTCGCGATCAACCGCAACGATCCTTCGAAGGCCATCGAGGCTCTTAGAGGCGCGGCTGCGTACGACCTCGGCATGCCCAGCGTCGGCGTCGCCTTCCCGGCCGCTCTATATCCGATCTATCTGCGGGGGGAAGCGTATCTAGCCGCTGATCAGGGCGGCGCGGCTGCCGGCGAGTTCCAGGAGATCCTCGACCATCGCGGTCTGGTGCAGAACGAGCCCATCGGCGCGCTGGCGCATCTCGACCTCGGCCGTGCGTATGCCATGGTAGGGGAGAGTGAGAAAGCCCGTGCCGCCTATAATGATTTCCTAACATTGTGGAAGGATGCCGACCCGGACATTCCCGTCCTGCGCCGAGCCAAAGCAGAATTTGCGAAACTGAAGTCGACACCTACATCATCGACGCAGCACTGAAGTCTCTTTTTGACCTGCACTGACGATATTTGACAGCTTGTAACAGGACTTGCGTACACTGACGCGAGCGATAGTTCCCTAGTTGGCGTGTGGTTGATAAAAACGCATTAACCGCTGAGGTGACGTGAATCCTAGACTCATCAGCATCGCTGGGCCATTCGAAGGGGCGACCTTTGGCTTGGGAGACCAGGAATTCTCCATTGGCCGCGAACCCGGCAACACGCTGACCATTGATGATCGCAAGATGTCCCGGTGCCACTGTTCAGTCAACAAAGAAGCGGGATGGTACAAGATTACCGACCTCGAAAGCCGCAACGGAACTTTTGTAAACGGGGTGCCTGTCAAGGAGCGGCGGCTTGAACACGGAGATCAACTCAGGGTTGGCCAGTCTGTATTCATCTTTCTTGTTCACGATACCGAAGCTGACGAAAGAACTAGTCCCATTCAGGTCGAAGACGAAAACTGGATCTCTCGATCAGCGGTCGAGCTGCGGCCCGATCAAACACTTTTGCTGCGGCCATTGGCAGGCCCAGAGCTTCCAGCCACGGAACGAGCCTTTCGTGACTTGAACGCGTTGGTCAGAATCATTACCGCGATTAGTTCGCTTCAGGCCGTGGAAGCCATCCAACGAAAACTGCTCGAATCCGTGTTTGAAATCATCCCAGCTGACCATGGTGCCGTGATTCTGTGCGATGAGGATGCGGAGAGCTTCGCTTCTGTTGTGAGTCAACACCGGCTACCGCGTACCCAGGGTCCTGTGCAGGTGAGTCGCACTGCCACGAGTCGAGCCATGCGCGAGCGCATCGCCCTGTTAAGTAATGATGTCCTACAGGAATTCAGCACTTCGGAGAGTCTGAAGGCAGCTTCTATACGGTCGCTGCTGGTTGCCCCGCTGGCGCTCGCCGGCAGGCCGCTCGGCATCGTCTATCTGTATACGAACGATCCGAAGGGCCAATTCGATAAGGATCATTTGCAATTGGTAGCTGCCGTCGCCGGGATGGCGGCTCCGGCGATCGAGAATGCTCGCCGCCTGGAATGGCTGCAAGGCGAGACGCAGCGGCTTCAGGCTGAGATCGACATTGAGCACAACATGGTGGGCGAAAGCTCGAAGATGCGCGAAGTCTACCAATTTATCGCCAAGGTTGCACCGGCCGATTCGACGGTTCTGATCTGTGGAGAGAGCGGTACCGGCAAGGAGTTGGTGGCGCGCGCAATTCATCGCAACAGCCCTCGAGCAAGCAAGCCGTTCGTGGCCATCAATTGCGCGGCACTGACGGAGACCCTGCTGGAAAGCGAGCTTTTCGGCCACGAGCGAGGTGCTTTCACCGGTGCGCTGGCGCAGAAGAAGGGAAAGTTGGAGGTGGCGGAAGGCGGCACCGTGTTCCTGGACGAGATTGGAGAACTTGCCCCCACCGTTCAGATCAAGCTGCTGCGTGTACTGCAGGAACGCGAATTCGAGCGTGTAGGGGGTACGCGCCCCATTAAAGTGGATTTTCGCTTGATCGCCGCCACCAATCGGGATCTGGACGAGGCCGTGAAGCAGCGGAATTTTCGGCAAGACCTCTATTATCGGCTCAATGTCGTCTTGCTAACGATGCCGCCACTCCGGGAGCGCCGCGAAGATATTCCGCTGCTTGCCAGCCACTTCGCAGTGAAACACAGCAAGAAATCCAAACGTCAGCTGGAAGGCCTTTCGGCCGAGGCGCGCCGGTATCTGCTGAATTACGATTGGCCAGGAAATGTGCGTGAGCTGGAAAACGCTATCGAGCGCGTGATCGTGCTCGGAGCAGGCGATTTGATCCTGCCGGAGGATCTACCGGAAGCGTTGCTTGAGGTGCAGCCTCCCGCAAGCGTCCCCATTACCCGGTACCACGAAGGCGTTGCCGAGGCCAAAAAACAACTGATACTCAAGGCTGTCGATCAGGCAGCCGGGAACTACACCGAAGCTGCCAAGCTGCTGGGGGTGCGTCCGACTTACCTGCATCGACTCATGCGGAACATGGGTTTGAAAACAAAGCGCCCAGCATAGTTACGAGTGGCTACTGGTGGGCGCGCGTAGAGCAAGCGCTCGAGTTTCGGCGGCGAGTGGGGAAAGAGTTTGAGAGGATGGTACATGTGCGCGCTATCGGGAGATCGAGATACTGAATCGCAGACTGAATTCGGCATTGATTCAGCGGGAGGCGGTCAGGTAAGAACACGTCGCTTGAACTTCGGTGAAGGTGAGGTTTAGCCGTCGCTTCGGGTGAACCGATCGCGGCTTCGTTACTCTGCACCAAGGTTCCGCGGTTATTGGTTCACCACAGCTTCAATCGTTTCGACGAGGCTGCTCAACCAATGTTCATCGGCCGTGTTTTCGCTTTCCGCGCATGTAAGATTGCTTTCCGCGCTGCATGGATTGGGATTTTCAGCTGATGCAGTTCCCGACTCGTGCCCTTGGGCGACTTACTCAATTGAGCGATAACTCTGGAAAGAACCACTTCATGACAATACCGGTCCAAAGACGCAACGATGCCCGCATATGCTGCTCTCAAGAGCTCATTAAGGTATTCTTCGTCGAAGTGTTGCGCTGTCACCTCCGAGGCCTCGCGAAGGATTAGAATTGCTCCCCTGCCATCAACGCAGTCTATCTCCTCAGCTTGACCCCAGTGCATCAGCCTCTTGAAGATTCTTGCCCAATCGGCCCGCATTCCCCTACGACGTGTATTCAGCAGCAACTCCGAGAGCTTGAGAAGATGTTCTGCACCTGATCTTCCGCGGTTAAATACCTCCAGTGGCTTCAAGAAGCTTTTCCTCCGTTCGCTCAACCTATTGCGACTCGAGAGACCAGACTCAAGAAATGTCAGGACTGCTTGGTTTCGTGAGCGGGTTCTGGTGGAATGGATGCTAGCCAAGGACAAAGGCCGTGTATCGCTTCGCCAGCAATGAGCCCACCGACGCAGACGAGGTGCGCACACGGCTGCGAAAGATGAGTGACGAACAGCTCTTGCGGTTTGGAAAGGCGGCTGCGTTCATGTGCTCGCCGCAAGCCAATTTCGGTGAGCCGCCGCGGGAAGCGTTCGTTATCCAACTACGAGAGGCGCGTGCCGAGTGGCGCCGACGACAACTAGAGTCTGGGTCAGGACCAAACCGGGTAACCTATGAGTCGCAGCGACCTCCGGCCTGAAGCCGCGTCTTTGCAGAGATTCCGCGATCGTGGATTTTGGTGGGGTCTAGTCAGTCGGGCCCAAAATGCCGCGTGAATTCATCGGGGTACTCCTGTTTCACCTTCTCCCACGGAATCCTTTCCCTCATCCTCTGCATTTTCGGCTTCTGTCGAAAAAACCGGGACCTGAAATTAGGCACTAGAAACGCGCTGCATCGTCCTCGGAATGCCCCCAGTTAGCGGTAAGTAGCTCGTGCAGTACCTCTACGCACATTGACTTGGTTGTGGGTGCGGCCTAAGATTTCCACCCAGAGGCGGTACCCTTCCGATGATTGGCCGGACGCTCGGCCCTTACAGCATTGTCGAGAAAATCGGTGCGGGCGGGATGGGAGAAGTCTATCGGGCCCGGGACACGCGGCTCAACAGAATGGTCGCAATCAAGGTTCTGCCCACTCATCTTGCTGACCGACCCGAACTGCGCGAGCGTTTCGACCGTGAAGCACGAACGATTGCCAGCCTGAATCATCCGCATATCTGCACCCTCCATGACATCGGACATCAAGACGGAACTGATTATCTGGTGATGGAGTACCTGGAAGGCGAAACGCTGGCCGCGCGGTTGGCCAAAGGCCCGCTGCCGTTAGACCAGGTGTTGCAGTACGCCATCGAGATTGCTGATGCGCTCGATAAAGCGCATCGAAAGGGCGTGACGCATCGCGATCTGAAGCCGGGCAATATCATGTTGACCAAGTCGGGGACGAAGCTGCTGGACTTCGGTTTGGCGAAGTTGAAGCAGGGGGCTGCTCCTGCCAATGTGCAGCTTTCGGAACTTCCCACCGCGAACGACCCGCTGACGGCTCAGGGGACAATGGTAGGGACGCTGCAATACATGGCCCCGGAGCAGTTGGAAGGCAAGGAGGTGGATGCGCGCACAGACATCTTTGCGTTTGGCGCAGTGGTCTACGAGATGGCCACGGGCAAGAGGGCCTTCGAGGGCAAGAGCCAGGCCAGCGTGATTGGGGCGATTCTGAAAGACGACCCGCCGCCGATCTCTTCCCTCCAACCCATGACGCCTCCGGCTCTCGACCGCGTCGTTAAGAGATGCCTCGCGAAGGATCCAGACGAGCGGTGCCAGAATGCGAAGGACCTGACTGATGAACTGAAGTGGATTGCCGAGGGCGGCTCGCAAATCGCGTTGACGCCGGTTGCCGCAGCGAAAGGCATTCGTGCGCTTGGGAGGCGGGCGTTAATCCTCAGCACGGGCGCCTTGTCGTTAGTTGCGGCGATTACGGGCGTGGCAGTCTGGAATCTGAAGCCCTCCCCTTCGCCTCCTCCCAAACCCGTGTCGCGCTTTACGATCACGCTGCCGCCGAGCCAACGATTGGCAGGTCTGGAAAGTGGTCCTGCTGTGGCCCTGTCCCCCGATGGCACTCATCTCGTCTATGTCGCGGCCCAGGGTGGCACCCAGCAGCTTTATCTGCGGGCCATGGATAGCCTGGAGGCCAGACCCATCCCCGACACGGAAGGAGCCATCAACCCGTTCTTCTCTCCCGATGGCCAGTGGGTGGGGTTTTTCGCGGACCAAAAGCTGAAGAAGGTCTCGGTGAGCGGGGGCGCGGCACTGACGCTCGGCGATGCTACGTTACCTCGCGGACCTAGTTGGAGCAGCCACGGCATGATCGCTTTCGCACCCACAAATGTTTCAGTTCTCCAGCAAGTGTCCGACGCGGGAGGCACCCCGCAACCGCTGACTCGTCTCGAGAAAGGGGACGTCAGCCAGCGCTGGCCGGAGTTCTTGCCCGGCGGCAAGGCAGTGCTCTTTGCTACCGGACCGAGTGCAATTAATTTCACCAACGCGCAGGTCGCCGTCCAATCGCTTGGGACAGGCGAACGACGGAACCTGATCCAAGGAGGGACATACCCGCGCTACGCGTCCTCGGGGCACCTGCTTTATACGCAAGGTGGGAGTCTGATGGCCGTGCCATTCGATCCCCAGCGGCTTGCAGTCACGGGCGCGGCGGTCCCCGTGTTGGAGGGCGTCCTGCAATCCTCCTCCAGCGGAGCCGCTCAGTACAGTCTTTCCGCTACAGGATCGCTGGTCTATGTTGCAGGGGGTGTCCAGGCAGAGCAACGCAGGCTGGTGTGGGTCAGTCGCAATGGAGCAGAGCAGCCCCTGGCCGCCCCAGTGCACGCCTACGTGAACCCGCGACTCTCCCCCGACGGCCGACGTGTAGCTGTGGTGATCGCGGAACAGGAGACGCAAGTCTGGCTATACGATCTGTCCCGAGAGACGCTGACCCGGTTTACGTTTGAAGGGAATACGAACCTTAACCCGGCTTGGACACTGGATGGCAAGCGGATAGCGTTTAACTCAAACAAGGAAGGGCCGCGGAACGTTTTCTGGCAACTGGCAGACGGCAGTGGAGGCCTCGAGCGGTTAACCACCAGCGAGTACCCCCATGTTCCGAGTTCCTGGTCCCCGGATGGGCAATTGCTGGCCTTCATTGAAGTCAATCCGACCACGGGACTTGACATCTGGGTGCTGCGGCTGGGCGACCGCAAGGCGCAGCCTTTCCTTCGAACACGGTTCAACGAAACGTCGCCGCGATTTTCGCCTGACGGGCGCTGGCTGGCCTATATCTCGGATGAATCCGGCCGCTATGAGATCTACGTGCAGCCCTATCCGGGCCCGGGTGGGAAGTGGCAAATCTCAACGGAAGGCGGCACCGAGCCGGTGTGGAATCCCAATGGACGGGAGTTGTTCTACCGCAGCGGCGACAAAATGATGGCCGTGGACATTGCCAGTCAGCCTAGTTTCGCTGCGGGCACGCCCCGGATGCTCTTCGAGGGACAGTACGAGCCGACCCCGGCAACGACTCCCAACTACGATTCTCCACCCGATGGCCAGCGCTTCCTGATGCTCAAACCCGTCGAACAAGCGCAGGCGGCACCGACACAAATGAATGTCGTTCTGAATTGGTTTGAAGAACTGAAGCGCCGCGTACCGCCCGGAAAATGAATCCACCATGATCGGCCAGACCATCTCGCATTACCGAATCATCGAGAAGCTCGGTGGCGGCGGGATGGGCGTGGTCTATCAGCAACAATCGCGAGGACCGGCCACGAGGGAAGTTGTTCCAGGGGGATGGTTTGATATCGGCGTATAAGGTGATGGGTGATCGCGAAAGCGGGAAAGAATAGAATAAGAATAGGGGAAGAAAAGTTTCGCAGGGCATCCGCAGATATGTCCCCCCTGCTTCGATCATGGCAACAAAGAGCGAAGTCTCGATCATCGAAAAACCGTCTGGGTCTGGAACCTGGTGGGTGAATTGGGTTGATGCGAGCGGAAGAAAGCATCAAGACAAGGCGGGTAGCAAGGATGCCGCTGAGGTCGCTCAGAAAATCGGACGTCTCATCGAACGGGCGCATCGAGTCAAGGGTGCCCACCAGCCGAAGACGGGGAGAGGGACCAGGGATACCTGAGAGTAGAGTTGTCCCAGCGCGACCCGAGGAGGCCACCCGAGGTAAGTACTACGAATCCTCATACACCACCAGGCAGTGGGTGTAGGAGAGTGGGTGAGTTGAGAGTACAAAGTGGAAGTGGGAGTAGAAGTGAGAGAGAAAACGTTCCGCAGGGCGTCCCTAGCAAGAATCGATTTGCCAACAGCAAGCGTCAGAATCCGGTTTGCACCCTCTGAAACCAACTACCGCAATCGTCCGGGAACGATCGCCACAGCAGCCGCCAGAGGGGCTGGGAGGTATGCCAGTGAGCGGTTCGACCCATCCCGCCGCAGTGCTGGATCTCTGGCAAGCGCGCCAAGCCTCCGTCTCCGCATCGTTCGCCTCGCGATATTCGGTGAAAGGAACAGGTTCTAAAATGTTGCTGGAGCAAGCATATAGAAGAGATTCGCGAGCACCGCGCACCTTGGTCCCTCACCTGCCATAGATCGAGTTGCCGCTCGAATGCAAAGCAGATCGAACGCTTTAGCAAGCCCCCAAGAGCAAGGGCCTCAATGGGTTTGTGTCAGCTATAATCTCGTTCGCGGGCGGCGTATTGAACCGGCATAGGCATATGGAGACGCTTCGCAAAATCCTGGAACAAGCGGAAACAAACGGGGTGGCGATTGGCCACTTCAATATTTCGGACCTGGTCATGTTGAAGGCAATTTTCGAGGCTGCGCGTGATCTAAACGTCCCGGTCATCGTCGGAGCATCCGAGGGAGAACGGCAGTTCATGGGCGTTCGGCAAGTCGCCGCGATGGTGAAGAGTTTGCGTGAAGAACACGATTTCCCCATTTTCTTGAACGCCGATCACACGCACTCCCTACCCAGCGCCATAGAAGCAGCGAAGGCTGGGTTCGACTGGATCGTGTTCGATGTTTCGACGCTGCCCTTTGAGGAAAACGTCTCTCAAACAAAAGCAGCCGTCGAAACGTTGAAGGCAGTGCGCCCTGCCATTCTTGTGGAAGGCGAGATAGGCGATATTGGCAGCGGCTCCGAGATCCACGATGCCGCGCCCGACCTGCAGAAAGGACTCACGACCGCCGCCGAAGCGAAACGGTTCGTGGAAGAAACCCGAGTCGATACCCTGGCTCCTGCCGTTGGCAATATGCATGGAATGCTCAAGAGCATGGTTGCAGGAGACATCAGGAAGCGATTGGACATTGAGCGAATTCGCGCGATCAAGGCGGAGGCCCGGATCTTCATGACGTTGCACGGCGCTTCAGGAACTGACGACGATGACCTACGGGAAGCCATCGCGGCGGGGATTACAGTCGTGCATATCAATACAGAAGTACGGCTCGCCTGGCGACACGGATTGGACAGCGCTCTCGCGAAACAGCCCAATGAAATTGTTCCCTATAAAATCCTCCCGCAAGTGGTTGATTCAGTAAAGCGAATCGTGGCGGCTAGATTGGCGTTGTTTAGCAGCGGGCGGCGTGCACGTCCGGCATTGCAGTAGCGGTCGCGCCCGCGACCTAGGAGGCGCCAATTCAACGGGTAGCGCGTTACACGCCCTTGTGGCTGTTAATCGCGCTACGCCAGCCGAGACTACGCACGATTGATTGAATTTGGTCCGTCAACACCATGCAACGTCTACTCAACCGCACATTTTCTGAGAGCCTCGAATTGTTGCCGATCGAAGCGATAAATCTTCTAAACTAGGATCTCTGGTGAAACCCCATTCGGAACGGATGTTCGTCCTGGTAGGGATAAAGCTCTTGCACACGGCGATTTGGCTCTTCTTCGCTGGATGCATCGTGGGGATTCCCTTCGCTGGTGTCTGGAGTCAATTTCGATGGGCGGCCGTTCTGACTGGACTGGTTCTTGCCGAGTGCGCGGTCCTCGCGGTGAACAGGGGCCGTTGCGCGTTGACTAATCTGGACGGTCACTACACACGGGATCGCACGGACAACTTTGACATCTACCTGCCGCTTTGGTTGACCCGGCGCAACAAGACTATCTTTGGGACGCTTTTCGTCATTGGGGAATTGTTCGTGCTCGGGCGGTGGTGGATTTCCTGAATGCGCAACCCACTCTGCTGCCTGAGGCGGAACCCCTCAACGCGGGCCATTCAGTTTGAGCAAAAGAAGACAACGAGGTGTGGTGAAAGATGATCCTAATAGTGATCCTAGGGCTGACGGTAGTCATCACCGTTGCGCTGATATACGGCTCTCGTCGCTGGGAATCCGCGACGAAAGAGATGCATGCCGAGCTGGAGGCAGCGCGTCTACCTATCGGGACAAAGACGTACGGCACCAATGAATTGATTGGCTTACCTGCGCCGGTGCAAAAGTACTTTCGCGCTGTCCTTAAGGAGGGGCAACCCATCGTCTCGGCCGTCCAGGTTGAGCACAGCGGTATCTTCAACATGAGTGACAGCGGCGAAAAATGGGAAGGGTTCACCTCGACACAGCGCGTAATCGCCCAGCGGCCCGGTTTCGATTGGGAAGCCCGTATCGAGATGATGCCCGGTCTGACCGCGCGCGTGCATGACGCCTACATCGCTGGTGAAGGCATTCTTCACGCAACGCTGTTCGGACTGGTGTCAGTGGCGAATCTGCGCGGCACAGCGGAGATAGCGCAGGGTGAACTAATGCGCTTCTTTGCTGAGGCTGCCTGGTATCCAACGTCACTCCTGCCAAGCCAGGGCGTACAATAGAAACCGATAGACGACTTCTCCGCCAATGCAACTTTGAAGGACCGCGAAACCACAGTGACGTTGCTGTTTTGCTTCGGTGAAAACGGCCTGATCACAACGGTGCGTGCCGAGGCGCGTGGGCGCACCGTCGCAGGCGCAATGATTCCAACCCCGTGGGAAGGTCAATGGAGCAACTACGAGCGGCGCGACGGAATGTGCATCCCTACCGAGGGTGAGGTGGCATGGGTGCTTCCCGAGGGGCCGAAGCCCTACTGGCGTGGTCGCATCACAAGCCTCCGTTATGAGTTCGCACAGTGACCGAACCCGACCGAATCTGGACCCGGACCCCCATCAAGACTCATCCAAGATCAGTATCCGACGAGTGGCGTTTTACGAAGATACCGGTCGCTGCGTAGTTGCTCCAGAACGAAGGCCGCCGCGTCGGCCCGGGAAATGGACCGGATCGTGATATTCTTCAGGTCTGTTACGGCCCGGAGATTTCCGCGCTGCGGGCCGTTGGTGAAGGACGCCGGGCGCACGATGATCCAGTCCAGGGAGCTTTCCCGGATCAAGGCCTCCAGTCGGTCCTTGTCAGCGTAAGTCTCTTTTGTTAACCATGGGTAGATGATCTTGTCATAAAGGAAGCCGCCGTGGCCTCTGCTGTCGCCAGCCCCGATGCCTGTAATGCACACCAACCGCCGGACACCCTGAGTTTCCATGGCGTGAATCAAGATCCGGGTTGCGTCGGAAAACATGGTGGTGGGTGCGCGATGATTCGACCGGCCCAGTGAGAAGATAACCGCCTCTTGGCCACGCACGGCTGCGTCTACGGCGGCCGGGTCAAGTGCGTCACCCGTGACGATACGCAGGCGTTCGCGCCTGGCTTCGAGTTTGGATGGATCGCGAACCAGCACGGTCACTTCGTGTCCCAGGGCGAGGGCCTGGGGCACCAGAGGCCGACCGATACTCCCGGTCGCGCCGAGGATCAGAACCTTCATAGCTCCACGTAGTCAATTGTCCGTAGACCGGGTGAGGAGGGTCGAGGCTGACGGACGCACAGCGATCTCTCCTGCGAATCTCTTTTTGTTGGATCGAAATGTTTATTCAGGGTGCCTGCCACACAGGCTGAGTATACATTGAGCCCCTGGTGAACGGGCTGTCCGCGCGCCGAGACATTCTCCCTGACACCGTAGTGTTTCGCGGGCCGTCACTTGGCCGCAAAGGCAGCATCTCGTACAAGTGACCCCTGCGGTCATCCGCCGGCGGTTAAGTCCTGAGTCACGGCGTACTCGGAAGTAATGCACTTGGCTGTATAACGGAAACTGCATGGAGCAGACGAAGTCAGCTCATCGGCTGCTTTCCGAGTCGCCTTTTGTGTGGGGTTTTTTAGCTCACCTTGGCACAACAAGGGTGGCAAATGCACGCGCTTGTGAGAGGATAGATCGCAAAATTGGAAATTCTGGCATGAAAGTCAAAACCATCTGCCTTGCTTTGGTCACCCTGGGGAACGCTGGCTACATGTACGGTCAGAGTTCCGAGGCGGTTACACCAATCGCGCAGCGTGCGGTTGCTACCCTTAAGGTTCCCGGCTTTGCGGATTTATCGGCTCAATTGGTGAGGCATTCACCGGTTCAACCGCCGAAACAGTTTCGCGCCGCAGCGATGCTGATCGGTGTTCTGATCCTGAGCGTAACAGCCGTGTTCGGACAAATGAACACGGGAGAGATCGGCGGCACTGTGAAAGATCCTTCCGGAGGACTCGTCGCTGGCGCGACTGTCATTGCCGAGCAGTCGGCAACAGGGATCAAGTACACCGCCATCGCTAATGGCTCGGGAGAATACCTGCTCGCACAATTGCCGGTCGGTATGTACAAACTGACGGCGGAGGCACAGGGCTTCAAGCAATCCGTCCTGTCGAACGTCCAAGTTCACATCGGGGACAAGCTCCGACAGGAATTCGCTCTCCAACTTGGAGATCGCAACGAGACGGTTATCGTAGGCGACACTGTCGAGCCGCTGCAACTCGAATCCGCTGAGATCAAGGATGTAGTCCGGCACGATCAGGTGATCGCATTGCCCCTGAAGGAGCGGCAGTTTCTCGATCTGGCAATGTTGAGCGAAGGCGTGGTCCGGCCGCCGGGAGGGACGCGGGGGGATGCGCTGCAGCAGGCAGGCACCCTAGTCAACGTTCTTGGGCAGCGTAGCGGACACAATCTTTATCTGGTGGATGGCGTCACGGTGACGGACCAGCACTTCAATAACATGGTTCTTTCCCCGTCCGTCGATTCCATTCAGGAATTCAATATCGAGAAGACGTCCTATGCGCCGGAATTCGGAGGCAAATCAGGCGCGGTCATCAACGTGGTCACGAAATCGGGCTCGAACAGCTTTCACGGGAGCGTTTTCGAATTTGTGCGAAACGATATTTTCGATGCAAAGAATTTCTTTGATTCGCCGACCGTACCCATCCCACCCTTCCGTCAGAACCAGTTCGGCGGAAGCTTGGCAAGCCCGGGCGCCGAAGAAGTCCACCGCGGAGAGAACGTGAAGATGCCGCGCGCCCCGTTTGGACTCACAGGCTGGAAATTGAAGTGGAAGAAATACCCGCCGGATTTGATGGTGTGCCTGCCCTTGTGCCAAATCACGTTGTCGTAGAGCTCAAAGTCCCGATTGTTCCGGTAGGTGAACAAAGCCGGGTCACCTATGGTGCCGAACTGTCCACCAAAGGAAACCTGCGGATAGCCCATGTCTAGTGGATTGGTGGTGACACCCTGCAGTCCTGCCTGGGTAGCAAAATTGTTCCCCGCATTGGGGCTAGTTTGCCCCCCAATGACGCTCAGCCACCCGAACCGGAACTCGATCATCAGTTCACGACCAATGACAACACCTCCGTTCGCGCCTCGATTTTCGATGCAAACGAGTTTGACCCGTTCGGGTCCGGTGTGCTGCAGGAGAGCGTGTTGCCCGGCTTCGGTCGAAATCTGAGGACGCATACAATCAATGCTGCAGCGGGCTGGACGCACATTTTCAATACGAACGTCTTGAACGAGCCGCGCACTGTAGTTGTTGACTCCGATCCTCTGGGTGTCGCTGGCTCGCAGGTTTTGTGCGATTCCGGGCAGGTTCGGCAGCGGTATTTTGGCGAGCAGCGCCACTGCCACAGGGTCCAGGCGCGGGGCTGGAATCGTATTGGCGCTGAAAGGCTGGCGCTGTCCCACCACGATGTTTGGTGGGTCGTAAATTGTTGGCAGACTGGCAAAATTCCCAGAATGCATCGCGGCTGTAGGGACCGAGAACGTTCGGGTGAGAGACTTTCGAACCCGCTGGCCCTCATAGCTGACGAAGAAAAACGTCTTGTTCTTGGCCACTGGGCCTCCCAACGGGAGTGCCTTTGCCGACTTTCTGTTGGGTTATCCGACAACGGCTCAAGTCGGGCTGGGGCGTGCCACCTTGAATGCAAACACGGCTTGGGCGCATTTCTACATTCAGGATGACTGGCAAATCACACCGAGCCTGAAGCTCGACATTGGCCTTCGGTACGAATACAACCAGAACATGACGGATTCTAATAACCAGATGGCGGCTGTAGACACGTTGGTCCCAAACGGTCGATTCGTGATCGCCAGCGATAAGGCCGGAAATATTTCACCGGCGGCCAACTCGCTTCTTCCGTTCATTCCGATTCCGCATGTAACTTCTTCCGGAGCCAGCTGGAACAATAGTCTCCTGACGCCTAGAAACCTGCGTCTCGCTCCGCGGGCGGGACTGGCGTGGAATCTGCCGGGCAAAGCGAAGACGGTGATTCGGACGGGTTTCGGGATCTATCCAAACCAAGCCGCGTACAGCATTGTCAGCAACTTCGCACAAAACCTGCCGTTCTTCGTGACGAAGACTGTGAACACGAGCGCGACTGTGCTCACACCGACGTTGTTCACACCAACAATACTGACGACGAACGCCGTGGGCACGGTCGGGGCCAACGATTTGAACCACGACTTCAAGATTGAATACAACGAGGTCTGGAACGTCAGCTTGGAGCGCGAGTTGACGCCCAGCATAAACTTTTCGGCGGCCTACATCGGATCCCGAACCGTGCACGCAGACAGTTCGACGGTACTGAACGTTCCCACGCCCGGGCCGGGAGCCGTCGGGCCGCGACGACCGATTCCGCAGATGAGTCAATTCAACACGATTCGCTGGGATGGCTGGGCGACTTATCATGCCCTGACGTTGAAAGGCACACGACGCATGTCCAAAGGTCTCTTGTTCGATGTGAACTGGACATGGTCTCACTCCATCGATGACGCTTCCGACCCTGGCACTACCTTGAACGAGACCAACCTCCCACAGGATGTACGAAACATGGCAGCAGAAAAGGCCAGTTCGAGCTTCGATCACCGTCATCGGTTCGTCGTCAGCTTCGTGTACGACATCTCCCTGGCCAGGCAATCAACCGGCTGGGTGCATGCGGTACTCGCGCAGTGGCAGGCGAGCGGCGATTTTGCGGCGCAGTCGGGTGCGCCGTTCACTGTGAACATCTCGAGCGACCAGGCCAATATCGGTGCTGGCCCCCCGAATAGCGGGCCCAAGACAACCGCTCAATGGTTCAACACGTCCGTCTTCTCCTTGCCCGCGCTCTTCACGTTCGGGAACGCACCGCGAAATGCCGTTATCGGCCCCGGTCTGCAGGAGTTCGATCTCTCGCTTCAGAAGGATTTTGGACTGGTGGAGAATATGAAGCTGCAGTTCCGGGCCGAAGCGTACAACCTGTTCAATCGCCCCAACTTCAATATCCCGAGTCGCACCGCGTTCACGCCGAACTTCGGCACAGCGCACAAGATTCTCGTCAACTCCAGTTTGCGCTGAGACTCACCTTCTAGTAGCTGCCGCTACCGAGGCGCTGCCGCCCTAGATTCCATTAAACCCAATAAACAGAGATAGGGGTAGGGCTAAAGATAGGGGTAGAGCTAAGGATAGGGGTAGAGCTAAGGATAGGGAATGGAAAAATTATAAACGTGGCGTTTTTGGGTTCCAGGGATGTGTGCATTGCGTCTGGCTTCAATCCCACATTTCGCTTAAATCCCGCATTGGGCCACTACCGTCGGACCCCACGGTGCTGGCCACTGCGGACTCGAGTATGTCGCCATTTGCAAACGCAGCGTTGGCCACAGCGGTCGCCAAATGGGCCTGGACGCATAGCACAGAGCGGTTGGAACCCCACATTGCGGTTTAGCGGGAACCGTACCTGGATGCCAATCTGACATATGGGAAATAACCGAATTCCCCCGCGCCTGGGACCGATCACCGCATAAGCTCAGAAGCGTTGGCCAAAACTGCCGCCCGTAGCGTCTAGCGGTATGTAAGCGAGCCTTGAGAGCTGCTGGGCACCTGCAATTCCGCGATATCCAGCTCTCACTATCGGCTGAGTCCCTACCCAGGGGTGAATTTGAGCGTGAATGGACCTGGGACGAATCCACAGGGAACACTGGAACGGATTCACATGGAACTTCGGAAGAAATCGGAAGGACTGGAGACGAGGGACCTGGGGAGAATTCACACCGGTACACGTGGAACCAGGGAATCAGTCCGGGCCTGGAACGAAAAAACATACCGGCTGTTATTGGAGGATAACTTCCGAGCATGAGACAGCGGGGCGCTGTAAGTGGTGCCAGAAACTGGTGCAGAGTGAGATGCTACTGCGGACGTGGCTCGGCAGCTAAGGCCGACGCGCATATGGCGCTGTAAGTGCCCGTTTCCG
>JBARRP010000345.1:0-1766 GCA_049644285.1 Candidatus Acidiferrales bacterium
CTTCCAGAGGAGTACAATCGCGCCCGGCCTCATCGCGGAATCGCCTAACTCGAAATGAAATTGAAGGAGAATAGCCATGACGGACACCCAGTTTTCTGAGCAGAAAACCGTTTTGGTAATTCGTTCGCCACTGTCGGTGGACGGCGACGTGTCGATTTATTTTTCGAGCAGCGATGGAAGACTACTGAATGAACGCGAGTGGTGGAATCTGAAACAAGTGGTCGAACTAGCAAGCAACTTTTCTGTGAAGCCTGAAGCGAAGGCTCAAACAGCATGACCGGGATACGCACGAGCCCACAATGAACGCGTCAACGAATCGCAACGTTGCGGACCGGGGGTCGGCGAGGCTCAAACCTGAGAGTGACTACCAAATGGCCATGAGGAGTACGATTCCCCCCGATATCGAACAGAGGTTCGTCGTTCTCTGTAGACATGCGCATCACATCTGTGTATCGCAACGACAGATGGCTGCTTGACCTTTTGAATGTAAACGCGATGGAACCCGCTTCGACATCTTCTTAGCAAGGCTAAGTTGGCAAGCCCCTCGAAGAGCAGGATGGCGATGTGCTGCTCGAGGGGATTCGCGCGCTGTCCGAGGCGTTAATGGAAACGGAAGTGGCCGGATTAATTGACGCCGCGCGCCATGAACGCAGCGGCGTACCGCTACGGGACGCGCACGCCGACGTGGAACACGCAGATGGGCACGATCGAGCGCGATCCCAAGGTCCTGCGGGGCACCTACTTTTCGTCCTCCATCATCGAACGCCGCTCGCCGCGCCGACTGATGCCAAGGTATCGACCGATACCATCGTCCTCAGGGCACCAGGGAGACCATCCTTCGCGAAGCCTTGCTCGTCGCCGACCATACGTCCTTCTTCGCCGCTTCCGCGGGGCTTGGACTGATCAGTCTTCGTCACGCGCGCTGTTGTGTCTTACGCCTTAGACGACGCACAACGAATACAACAAAAACAACTCCGAGAGCAATCGTCACCACCATACTTACCAACAAGATCGGGTGCCCATATTGCAAGAACGAAGTGATTATTCGACGTCCATAACGGGCTCCCAGAAACGCCAGAATGCTGTACCTCACGATTCGTCCCAGCGCGAGTGCTGCTAGGAAATTTTTCAGGGGATACTGCATGGTGCCGGCCGCTAACAGAAAAGGAACCATGGGTGCGGGGGGCGGAAGCAAGGCGGGGATAGCGATCGCGCCGAAGCCCCGTCTCTCGAAGAGCTTGTTAGCTTTCTCCATATTTGCCCGCGACAACTTGCGGGCCAGGGTTTCTTTGCCTCCCTTCCGAGCGAGGCGGTATGTCAGGTATCCGCCGATCACCGAACCTGCTGTTGCCATCAAAGCGTAGTAGGGCCACCACTCTCGCTGGTGAGCGGACAGCACGATTGTCAGGGCATCCATGCTGCCCGGGACGGGCACTACGGAGTTGTCAAGGAGCCCGAGCAGAATCAAGCCCGGACCACCGAGCCGAGCCATCCAGCGCAATAAGTCTCTCGGCACGGCGAGGTTGAGCATCACGGCCAGGCTGCTCAAATGTAGGTTGAACACTCTCACCTTGCATTGGGCTGCCGTAGACTTACAAGTTATAGTTACTAGTTCTGTCTCTCGCTTTTTATTTGCCATCCGTCCCAAGCTTCGGACGCTCGCTGTCTCCGTTCCCGTTACTCGCGGCCGCTTCAGCCTCGATCCTTTCCTCCTCGATTTGCCTTTGTCGCCATGTGGGGATCTCGCCTTGATTCTCAGTCGCCCT
>JBARRP010000346.1:0-2016 GCA_049644285.1 Candidatus Acidiferrales bacterium
TCAGGAGCGGCTTTTCATGGCGCTGCCCGGCTTCGGCAGATCTCTTGAAGGCCTCGATGACGTCGGCCGTTATGCGATTGTCCAGCCAGACTTCGCCCTCATGGACCTTGCGGATGCTCTTCAGTAACAGGTCGCTTGCCGACTGCTTCAAGACGACGCCGCGTGCGCCTAGGCGCATCGCACGGACCACGTCGCGATCGTCTTCCGCGGCCGTTAGCACGATCACCCGCGTCGAAACCGACTCAAAGTTGATCTCCTCGAGCAGGCCGAGGCCGTCTTTTTCTGGCATGCGCAAGTCGAGGAGCAGAATATCGGGCTTGAGCTCCAGCATTATCTTGATGCACTCATTCCCGTTCGAGCGCTTCGCCGACAATCTCGACATCGTCGAAGGCTTCCAGCAGCTTGCGCAGGCCATCCCGAAAGATTGCGTGGTCATCAGCGACCAAAATTCTGATGGTTGATTGCTTTTTCGGCATTTGGCGGGAACCGACCGAAGCCTCCTCGTCTAGAGCAGCGAGTGGTTATGCAAATTATTTGCAGGACCACGCCGGTGAACTACTGAATGCTGTCTGGGCGTGGCCCGCGCGGCACTAAAAGGAGCGCCTCCTTCCGTGGGCGCATTTTCATCTCGTAGAGGGCGTTGTCCGCGGCAGCCAGCAGCGTTTCGATGGTTTCGCCGTCTCGAGGATACACCGCCGCGCCCACGCTTACCGAGAGCGATGGGCGCTCGGTATCCTCTCTAACGCGCTTACAAATTCGACGCGCCACCTGCTGCGCTTCGAATGCTCCTGTTTCGGGGATGACGATGGCAAACTCATCCCCTCCGTAGCGCGCGGCTGTATCGATGCTGCGACAATGGACGCGGAGAGTGTCGGCCAGCCTGCACAGCGCCCGGCTGCCTGCTAAGTGGCCATGCCGGTCGTTAATCTTCTTCAATCCATCCAGGTCCAACAGCAACACCGCGAACGACCTTCCAGTGCGTCCAAAGCGTTTGATTTCCGCGTCGAGGACGTCGATGAGCTTCCGATAGTTGGCCAGGCCCGTCAGCGGATCGGTGACCGCGAGGTGGCGAGCCTTTTCCTCCGCGCGTTGGCGGTGTGCGGACTCTGCCCCAAGGGCGATGGTCGTCACCGCCGCAATACCCATGAACGCTTGCAACAAGAGAAGAGACTCGTTGCGCGTTCCTCTCACAAAGGGGCCCGATCCATGCCAGGTGCCCCAAATCGCGATCCCGGACAACACCAGGGTGGCGGTTGCCGCTTCGCGTTGGCCAAAACGAAATGCCGCCCAGACGAGGAAGGGAATGCACAGGTACTCGAACGGGTAGTTAGTGGCTCGGGTGAGGAATAGTCCACAGAAGACGATCTCGGCGGCAACGGACAGACACACCATCAAGGCCAGGAACTCGGCGAATCGCGCCCAGTTCCAGTGCACATGCGGGTCAGAAATCCATAGAATCAACAAAGGAGCTATCACTACGGCCCCAACCGCATCCCCGAGCCACCAAGTCGACCAAATGGATCCATAGCTGGCCCAACTGGCGTAACCACCGAGAGAGAGACTCGTGACCCCGAAAGTGGCAGCTACCGTCGTGCTCAGCAGCCCCGCAAGAATCGCGAACTTGAAGGTATTCTGTGCGCTATGGAAAGCGTCCCGGCCACCGGCATACCTGTTCACCAAGTAAGCGCCGATCAGTGCTTCGAGGGTATTCCCTGTGGCAACACCGAGCGACGTCAAAACGGATCCCGCCGTGGTCAAGTTCACAAAAAATGCGCCGAGCAGGATCGCGGGCCACATGCGATAGCCCAGGATCAGGAGAGCCGCTAACGCGATTCCTGTAGTTGGCCAGACCGCCGTGGCACTGGGGTGGACGAAGGCCAAGGTCAATCCAAGCTTGCCTGCAACGAAGCAAATGGCGGCCAAAATTCCGACGGCCGCCAGATTTTCCTTCCGTTTCTCCAAAGGCGTAACTCTCTTGTGGCGACCTGTTAACAACGCACAACACGGGCAGGTCAG